>NZ_LR134289.1:610909-916363 GCF_900636535.1 Chryseobacterium gleum | reverse complement strand
CAAAATTTCAGGTGGAATCTATTATCAGGCACCTTTCTATAAAGAGATTAAGGATTTAGACGGTAATTTTAACTCTAACATAAAATCGCAGCGTTCTATCCAGGTTATTCTTGCCAATGATTATGAGTTCCAGATGTATGACAGACCATTTAAACTGACTACAGAACTTTATTACAAGAAACTGGATAATCTGATCCCGTATTATATGGATAACGTAAGAATTCGTTATTCCGGACAGAACAATTCCAAAGGTTATGCTTATGGTATTGATACAAGATTATTCGGGGAATTTGTTCCTGGTGTAGATTCCTGGTTGTCTGCAAGTTATGCTAGGGTGTATGAAAATATTGATGGAAGAGGAGATATTCCAAGACCTACAGACCAAAGGTTGAGGTTTGCCATGTTCTATCAGGATTATATGCCAAGTTTCCCGTCTATGCGCGTCAACCTTACTTTAGTCTATGCTATGGGATTACCTACAGGAGCGCCTGTGATGTTCAACAGCAACGGACAGCCGGATTTTGGTTCAGCGTATAATTATCAGCAGACTCTCCCTTCTTATAAAAGGGTAGATTTAGGATTGACAAAGGTATTTATTGATCCGAAAGAAAAAAATAAGAGATCCGGTTTCTGGGGTAATTTCGAGGAACTGACATTAGGAGTTCAGGTTTTCAACGCATTTAACATAAACAACACTGTTGCAAACCAATGGATTACAGATTACAATACCAATTACATGTATCCTGTTCCGGTACGTCTTACAGGGCGTTTCTTCAATGTGAAGCTGGAATTTAAACTGTAAAATCCACTCAATCAGACTTATCTGTGAGAAGATAAAAAATAAAAGATCCTCTGAAAATAATTCAGAGGATTTTATTTGCCTGAAATTTTAACTACGGTTTCTCTGATAACCCATATTTTTCAAAATGTACAATATAATAACAACAATTGATTGATTTTAAATTAGTTAATTATAAATGTAAAGTATAATTATATTGATGGAATAAGTAAATTTGAAGGTTAATAGAAATTTTATGAGCAATATTATATTTAAAATAAACGAAAAGATAGAAATTAAAACAATTAAAGATTTATTATTCATGTCCGATTATTTGCCAATTATTGACATGGATGATGACTTTCGTTTACAAAAAATGTTTGATAATGCAAACCTTGTTGTATCTGCCTGGTCAGAAAATAAATTAGTCTGTATTGCCCGGTCACTATGCGACTTTAGTTGTTACTTATCTGATATTTGTGTAAACAAAGAATTCAGGCATTTAAATATTGGGAAAAGATTAATTGAAATAACAAAAGAACACGCAGGAAAAGAATGTAAAATAATTCTCCATTCTTCAGAAGATGCATTAAATTTCTACCATAAAATTGGAATGAAAAGAATTTCAGAAGCATTTATAATCCAAAGAGAATATTAAAAATGAGAAAGCGACAATTGAGGTTGAAATGGAATAGTTGAAAAGTTAATTTCTGAAAATTTTTTATTTCCCGAATTTTATAACAACATTACCAAATTTTATAACAACCATATTACAGATATTTTTAACTTTGTTCTACCAATGAAAAAGATTCTTGCCATATTGTTTTCTATTTTCTACTTCGGGTTTTCTTCCGGAGCGGCATTTAGCATTCACTATTGCATGAAAGAATTTGTTTCTGTAAGCCAGAAAACAGATGGTATCTGTGCAAAATGCGGTGTTAAAGATAAAAAAGGATGTTGCAAAACAGAGATCAAAGTAGTAAAAGTAGATGATTCCCAGAGATCAGATCTGCTTAAAATTGACTTTTTAGGCCAGATTTCAGAAGTTCCGGTTAAACATCAGTTTGCCGTTATTGATAAGTCTTTTTCGGCAACCAAATTTACTCAGATCCAGATCAATGCGCCGCCCGAATACAGGCCGGTACCTATCTACATCAATCATTGTAATTTTAGAATTTAGAATCCGTCAGTCGTTTCCGGTATCATCAATTGTATACCGTTACGGGCGACATGTCCTGACGCATTTACTGATGCGTTATCTATTCTTTATTAAAAATTAATTCTAAAATTTAAAACAATGAAAAAATATATCATCACAGCAGCCTTATCTTTATTCTCAATTATTTCAGTAGCAGCCCAATCTAAAAAGGATGCTCAGGTCTCTAAGCTGTATCAGAACTATATCGCTATCAAATCAGCTTTGGCTTCAGATGACGCAGATAAAACATCAAAAGCAGCAAACGAATTTATTAAAACAGCTTCAGCCATAGACTATAAAGTTGTATCTGAAGGAGATCTTAATATTCTCAGAAAAGATGCCTCTGCTATTTCTGAAGCAAGAACCGTGGCAGCACAAAGAGAAACTTTTTTCAACCTTTCAGACAATATGATTGCCTTGACCAAAGAGTTTAAGCTTTCTGAAAAGCCGGTATATGTACAATACTGCCCAATGGCAGATGGAAGCTGGCTAAGCGATGAAAAACAGATCGCTAATCCATATTATGGGAAATCTATGCTTACTTGCGGGAGTGTAAAGTCAGAAATTAATTAATTCTTGTATTGTTCTTAAAAACAATAAGTTGTATAGCTTGATTTATAATTAAATTTAAGCTATGCAGCTTCTAAAAGTTCGAAATGTTATGAAGAAATTAATAATGTTTCTGGTGCTTTTATTCTCTGTTTTTACTTTCGCACAAACTACAAAAACGTATTATACCTGCCCGATGCACCCGGAAGTGGTGTCATCAAAACCTGGAGACTGCCCGAAATGCGGAATGACTCTTGTGAAAAAAACAGCAGTTATAAAATCCAAAGTAGCAGCAAAACCGGAAACGAAAGCGATCCCTACAGAGATTAAAACAAAATCTCCAGAAACAAAAATAAATAAGGCAAATAAAGTAAAGGAAACAGCTAAGGTTGAGAAAGCAAAAATAATAAAGCCTTCTGTTCAACCTGAGAAAAAAGTCTTAACTCAAGCTCAAACTGTTTACACCTGTCCGATGCACCCAGAGGTGGTTTCAGACAAACCTGGAAAATGCCCTAAATGTGGGATGGATCTGGTAGAAAAAGAAGATCATTCCCGTCACACAGACGCTGAAACAAAAGAAGAAAAGTCTGTTCTAAAACGTAATTCAGAAAACGGGCGAATTACTTTCGGAGGAAAAACAGTTCGTTATGATCTGTATGTAAAAGATACGATTATCAATTTTACAGGAAAAAACAGAAGGGCTATTGCAATCAACGGGAAACTTCAAGCTCCTACTTTGTATTTTACAGAAGGTGACACTGCTGAAATCTATCTGCACAATATGCTTAAGGAAAATACCGGATTGCACTGGCACGGAGTGATTCTTCCTAATGAACATGATGGTGTTCCATATCTTACCACAAAGCCTGTAAAACCTGGAGATACCCATTTATATAAATTCAGAATCTCTCAAAACGGAACCTATTGGTATCATTCTCACGAAGCTCTTCAGGAACAGATAGGAATGAACGGTATTCTGGTCTTTAAAAAAAGAGAAGGCGAACCGAAAACGGAGTACAATGCTGAAATTCCGGTATTACTTGGAGATTGGAGCGATGATGATCCGATGCAGATCGCAAGAAGGCTTCATATGGCGAATACAGACTGGTATGCTGTAAAGAAAAATGCGGTACAGAGTTACTGGGAAGCCATTAAGTCCGGGAATTTGGGAACAAAAGCCCTGAATGAATGGAAAAGAATGGAAGCAATGGATGTAAGTGATGTTTATTACGATAAATTTCTGATTAACGGTACTCCAAGTTCAGATTATTCCAATTTAAAAGCTGGTGACAAAGTAAGGCTTAGAGTTGCGAATGGAGGGTCTTCTACCTATTTCTGGCTGAATTATGGAGGCGGAAAGATAAAAGTAGTGGGAAATGACGGGAATGATGTGGTACCTGTAGAGGTTGACCGTCTGATTGTAGGAGTTTCCGAAACCTATGATATTGAAGTGACCATCCCTGAAAATAAAAGCTTTGAATTCCGGGCGACCTCAGAAGACAGAATAGGACACGCATCCCTTTGGCTGGGTTCCGGTGAAAAGGTTGAAGCTCCCAATCTTCCAAGGCTTATGCTTTTTGAAGGAATGAAAATGATGAACGGAATGATGGAAATGAGCGGGAATATGAAGCCTATGAATATGACGATGGGAAATCAGATGATGGATATGAATGAAGTCATGTATCCGGAATTATCTGAAAATCAAAGAAAAACTACAATGAAGCACATTAATGAGATGATGGGCGTGAAAACGAAGGAAGACAAGAAGGAAGATCATTCCCAACACTCAGGCATGGATATGAAGGAAGAAAAAGCCATCAAAAGATTGTCTTACAATATTTTAAAATCTCCTGAAAAAACCATTCTTCCCACAGACAGCATCCGTGAGATGAAATTTACGCTGGAAGGGAATATGAACCATTACCTGTGGACTTTGGATAATAAAACCGTAACAGAGACGGATAAAATTCTGATCAAAAAAGGAGAGGTTCTCAGAATCAAGATGTATAATAATTCTATGATGCGTCACCCGATGCACCTTCACGGTCATGATTTCAGATTGATCAATTCAAAAGGAGAATATTCTCCACTGAAGAATGTAGTGGATATCATGCCGATGGAAACCGTAACGATAGAATTTGCTGCCAATCAGGATGGAGACTGGTTTTTCCACTGCCATATTTTATACCATATGATGGCGGGAATGGGAAGAGTCTTCAGCTATGAAAATTCAAAACCCAATCCACAGCTTCCGAATAGAAAATTAGCCTGGAAAAACTTTATACAGGACAATAAAATGACGAGTTCTATGGCAATGCTGGATGTGGCAAGCAATAAGATTCATGCAGAGACCATGACCATGTTTGGGCCAAGATGGGCTAACCTTAATGAGTTTCATACCAACTGGAATTTTGATCATTTTGAAGGAAGTGTAAAAGTAGGACGCTTCTTAGGAAAATTTCAATGGGCATTACCTTATGCAGGAATCAGGGTTCAGAAGAATCATGAGATCATGGAAAGACAGATGGCAGAAAATCTGGGAATGGATTTTCATGGCAAAAAGACCTGGTTCGGACAGCAGAAAGCCTCCAGAAACAAGTTCGCATTTATAGTAGGTATGCAGTATGTGCTGCCAATGTTGATTACTGCTGACGCAAGTGTGGACCAAAACGGAAAAGTATTACTGGAATTGAGCCGTGAAGATATACCGCTTTCCAGAAGGCTGAGGGGAAATTTCAGCGTTAATTCAGACGGTGAGTTTTCAACCGGAGTGAGGTATATTCTTCAAAAATGGTTATCTGTTTCCGGAAACTATGATAATGAACTGGGCTGGGGTGCAGGTGTTACTTTAACCTATTAATTTTTTTAACTCTATTATTTAAGAAACAATGAAAAATATAATAACCATACTGTTTGTGGGAGCTACATTATACTCTTGTAATAAATCCGATACTACAATATCTGAAAAGAAAACAGAACCGGAAATTAAAACGACTGGCAAAACTGAACCTGCTGAAATCTCAGATCAGGAAGTACAGGAAAGTCCGGAAGAAAGTAAAAAAGAAACAGGCCAGCTTTCAGCTTTTCCGATCCAGCAAATTATCAAAGGCTACCTTCCTCTAAAAAATGCCCTGGCTCAGGATGATTCTAAAAAAGCTTCCGATGCGGCTAAAAGACTGTTTTCTGTATTAAAGAAAATAGATATCAGTAAAACCGATGCTAAAAGCAATTCTGAGTTGCGTGATATTTTAGAAAGTGCTGCAGAAAATGCAGAGCATATCATTGAAAAATCTGATGATATAGCACATCAGAGAGAGCATCTGCTTTCCCTGAGCAATGATATCACCGATTTAATAAAAGAACAGGGAACAGGCGGTCTGAAATTATATCAGGATTTCTGTCCTATGTATAATAACGGAAACGGAGGCACCTGGATCAGTGAATCGGAAGAGATTATCAATCCATATGAAGGCCAGAAAATGATTAACTGTGGCTCTGTAAAAAAAGTATTTTAAAACATACAAAGAGATGAACCGGAACATCAAAAATATATTTTTAGGGTTTGTTCTCATTTTTTTGCTTATTCAATTCATTCAGCCTGTCCGTAATACTCATTATGGGCAGGTACCTTCAACAGATATTTCAAAAGTTTATAAAGTTCCTGAGAATGTACAGTCTGTTTTGAGGAATTCCTGTTATGACTGTCACAGTAATTCTACTCATTATCCCTTCTATTCCTACATACAACCTTTAGGATATTATATTGAAAAGCATATACAAAAGGGAAAAGAAGAATTGAATTTTAATGAATGGAGTAGTTACAGCCGTCGTAAACAGACTCATAAATTAGAATCTGTTGCGAATCAGGTACAGCAGAAAAAAATGCCGCTTACCTCTTATACTTATCTTCATCCGGAAGTTGCCCTTTCTGAAGATCAGATAAAAGAAATAGTTCGGTGGATAGAGTTGGTGCAGACTGAAAATAATAAAGCAAATAAGAATTAAAAAATAAAAAGCCATCCGTTTACAGGGTAGCTTTGTTTATAGAGATAGAAATTTAAGGTTGAAGCTAGGTTTAATTTAAAATGATAGAATATAACTCTCCGACACCTTTTTGAAACCATATTTACTAAAAAAGTTGTGAGCGCGATGATTGTTGACTCCACTTTCTAATAAGATAAAACTGATGTTCCAGCTTTTAGATTCATGAATGGCTTTCTCAAGCAGCTTGCTCCCAAGGGATTGTCCTCTCACAGACTGATCCAGGAGCATATCTTCCAGAATGGCATATTTTTTAAAAGGACTGTTGATGACGTTAAAAACCATCATGCCGACAATTTCCCCGTTTTCATTTTCTGCAATCAGAATATTCAGTTTGGAATTGCCATCGGAATTAAAATCGGTGATCAGCTGTTCTGTCAGAATCAGTTCAAGATCAGGATTCCAATGGTGTGAATCTATCGCTCTGCCGGACATCATTTCGCCATGAGAAATATATGCATCTGTTTTATGGGTAATAAAAAAGTCGACGAGTTCTTTCACGCGGCTTTTATCGGTAAGCCATTGGGTAGTATATTTCATGAGGTGCAGTGTATTTATTTTAATTTTTTCAATTCTTCCAGCAGTTTATTTTGCTTGTTGATAAATTGATTGAGACTGTCTGTTTTTAAAGGATGAGCATTTTGGTATTTTTCAATTTCGGGAAGCGTTTTCCTGATCTTGAATATAAGATATTGATCATGAACTGTTGTTCTGTTTGTTTTTATTTTTGTGATGAGGTCCCGGATAGTTTGTGTTTTTATATCATATTTCTCAGAGCTGGCTTTTATCTCTTTTTCAATTTGTTTCTTTGTAACAGAGTCGGTTACTGAATTTGATAGTGCCATTGCATCATTATAGTATGTTTCTGATTTTTGAATAACATCATCATATTCGGTAATTGCATCCTCGGTTTCCTTACTAATAACAGCTATTCTTTTGTCAAGATCCTGTAAAGCTTTATCATTTTTTATAAGCTCCTGATAGATTTCATGAACAAGATTTCCTTCGCGCGAATATGTATTTTTCTTAATAGAACTTGACACTGAAGATTCAGCATTATCAACTGCATTGTCTACGATAGGTGCTTGCTGTTTGTTTTCTGTACAGGAAAATAACGAAAGTATCAGAGCAGAAACGAAAAATATTTTTTTCATAGTTTGTTTTTATAGGTGCATAATCAACATTATATCCCTTCTAAAATTAATCATTTAGATTTTATCATCAGTGATTAAAGGATATGAATTTAATTAGTTGAACAAGCTTTGACAAATGTTACATCCAAAAAAAACGGAGCCTGAAAACAGACTCCGCCTATAAAATTTTTACGCTAAAATTATTTACCCAGGTAAGATTTAAGGATCTTGCTTCTGGTATTGTGTTTTAGTCTCTTAATTGCTTTTTCTTTGATCTGACGAACTCTCTCTCTTGTAAGATCGAAAGTCTCACCAATTTCTTCTAAAGTCATTGGGTGTTTTCCGTTCAGTCCGAAATACAATCTTACTAAATCAGCCTCTCTTGGCGTCAAAGTATTCAATGCTCTTTCAATCTCGATTTGCAGAGATTCAAGCATCAGATCTTTATCAGGACTTGGAGATTCTCCTGAACGTAATACATCATAAAGATTAGAATCTTCACCTTCTACTAAAGGCGCATCCATAGACAGGTGTCTTCCGGAGTTTTTCATAGATTCTTTGATATCTTCCTCGCTCATATCAAGAACTTCAGCCAATTCTTCCGGAGAAGGTGGTCTTTCATTTTCCTGTTCAAGGTGAGCGTATGCTTTATTGATTTTGTTGATAGATCCAATCTTGTTCAATGGCAATCTTACAATTCTTGACTGCTCAGCCAATGCCTGTAAAATTGATTGACGGATCCACCATACTGCATAAGAGATAAATTTGAAACCTCTAGTTTCATCGTACCTTTTTGCCGCTTTCATTAATCCTAAGTTACCTTCATTGATCAAATCGGGTAAAGAAAGACCCTGGTTTTGGTATTGCTTAGATACAGATACTACGAAACGAAGGTTGGCTTTGATTAATTTCTCAAGTGCGGCTCTGTCGCCGGCACGTATTCTTTGTGCCAATTCTACTTCCTCGTCCGCAGTAATCAGTTCCACTTTACCAATTTCCTGCAAATACTTGTCTAATGAAGCAGTTTCCCTGTTGGTAACCTGCTTAGTGATTTTTAATTGTCTCATTTATTTTTTCCTCAAAAAAGAGTTACTATAATATATACGTATGAAAAGGTAAAAAGGTTACACAGGATTCAGTTTTTTTGTACAATGTACAATGTAAAAAGTACTAATGATTTTTAGTAACAGTTTAAATGATTGATAATTAATATGTTATATTTTTTTATTTTTGATTTTAAAAAATATAAACTTTATAATTTCCCTAAACCCTAAACCCTAAACCCTAAACCCTAAACCCTAAACCCTAAACCCTAAACCCTAAACTTTAAACAAAAAAAACGAAACCGAAGTCCCGTTTTATATCTAAAAGTACTATTTCAGGTTATATTAAGTTACCCGCAAACCCAAAACTAGCAACTCGTAATCTGCAATTAGAAAAGCTCGTTCAGCACTTTTGCCAATCTCAATCCACCGTACAATAGTTGTCTTTCCATTGTTTCATTAAACTTGTACTGGTAGTCGTAAGATAATTTAGAATCGTTTGGAGTCTGTGCATAGATCTTATTGGCGATTTTGTGAGAATCGTACAACCAGTCTTCCAGAGTTCCGGCCTGAATCTGTGCTACTTCTTCCTTGGATTTAATATCTAAAAGCTTAGAATATTCAGTGTAGCTGTATTTTTGAGAATCTACAAGTTTTCCATCCCAGACAGAGTGTAAATTCGTTTTTTCCCCGAAATAGGTAACATTGATTTTGTTTCCTCCTAAATCTTCAGCTCTTCCCACATGTAGCGGCTGTGCAAGATCTCCCATAATGTGAATAAGGAAGATCAAAGCAATTTTTCTGTCTTTTTCAGAGGTATTTTTATCTTTGATCTGGCTTGATAACGTGTTTACCTGAGTATAAAGGCTTGGTCCTGCCTGTGCTTTTAAGTTTTGTTCAAAAGCCTTAAAATCAGTCATCGGATCAATATTTACATAATGCCATGATGAAGCCTGTTTCCACGCACCTGTCGTATCAGATTTGATAAAATCCGGCCAGTTCGCCCAGTAAGCCAGACGTTCTTTCCCCATAATCTTTTTAATCTCCCTTCTTGCTTTACGGGAAAGGTGGTTTTGTGCAATGTCTGCAATCACTCTGTGTCCCGTTAATCCCCACGCATAAGAGTAAAGTGAAGAGGCCATGAATGCTAAAATCAGAATTTTAGAATAAATACTTTTCATTTTAAATAACAATTTTCAGTCTGCAAAGATACGGCCCGCTTTCGGAATGAGCATGCATTATCCTGAATTAATTCCATAAAGATGATGTTAATAAAATTTAATGTAAATAAAAGTCGCAATTATGGTAGGTTTGAAAGCTTAAAACCCAGAAAGAATATAGAATAACAGGATGGGGGTAGATAGTATGTGATAAAGTTATTTAGAGATTGAGAATAATTCATTCTAACTTTAAAATGTAGATAATAAACGTTAAGCATCTGATAATGAAAGAATAATTTTAAATTCAGAAAAACAAATAAACCCTTTAATTCCCGTATTTTTACGGAATTTAACGGAAATTATTCCTTTTAATGTCAATAAATTAGTATTTTTAAAATAAAATTATTGTCAAAATATTTTTTCAAACTTAAGAGATATATTATCTTTACAAGTCATAATCAGAGGAAACACTATGTATGAGAATAATATTGTAGATATGCATTACAATAAGCTGCAGACAGACTTTAAGGCTGAAGCTGTGGCGGTTAATCTTTTGAAATACCATCGTGCGGTAAGCAATATATTCATAGAGCGTGTCGGCGTAAACGACCGTGCTTACCTAAAGGATATCAAAAGTATTTCAAGCAGTTATTTAGGATTTGATGAAGAAGTATTTACCATAGAGACTTACAGGGAGGGTATTTATGACTATCTTCCGGAAGGGTTGTTCCATCCGCCGTCTCTGGGTGCTTCCAGAAAAAATGTAGATTCTGTGGTAAGGGAAATCCGCAGACAAAAAAGAGTGGAAGATGATGCGCGCAAATTTTTCCGTCCTTTTGAACTGGAGGTTTTCTTTACGGAGATCAGTGCTCTGCTAAAAGAATCTGAGTTTGATATTACAAGCAATACAGATTCTTTATTAGATACAATAAGTGAACTTTGGCCTCTGATAAAGATGCTGGATAAGCAGAGTGCCTATATTTTTATGCATATTTTACCTTTCTTCCATCAGATCAGAGGGGACAAAAGATGGTTCGAAAGATGTATGACTGCTTTTCTGCAGGTACCGGTAAAAGTAACTTTTTCTCCCAATATTATTGATGAAATAGAGAAGAATGACGATTCCATGCTTTTAGGAAATTCACGATTGGGAGTTACCTATATTCCCAGCGGGCCGCATATGGACGGACAGCGGAACTGGGTAGTGAACATTGGTCCTATTCCTTACAGAGATATGAAGAGGTATATCCCGGGAAGTCCTTTCAGAAATGTACTTCAGGCTCTTTATGATTATTTTCTTCCGGTAACTGTAGATGTGGAAGAGAATTTTGTCACAGAAAAGGAAGAATATTCCTTCAGTCTTGAAGACGATGAAAGAAATGCCAGCCGCCTTGGATACTCTACATTCCTCTAAATTATTTTACTATATTTACAACTACCAACAAAGTATAAATTCGAAAAGAAACAAATGGAAATTTCTTCAGTAAAAGGTATTTTTTTAAGGTATATCTTAATGCCTTTAATCGCAATTATTATGATGGTTATACTCGGTGTAATCAGGAGAAATAAACCTGCGATAAAAATTAAAGTAATTATTGTATACGTATTGCTGTGCAGCTTATGTCTGGCTGTTCCTGGTTTTTTCGGATTTGCCGGAAATCTTTTTAATCCGTACTGGTATCTTATTGCACAGGTGATCTACCTTATTTTAGGGATTATTCACGTGAACCTTTTACATAAGTATTTCAAAAAACATATTGATTCCCTTGCGATGAGCATTCTGTTTGAATCCATACTGTCTCTGACATGTATTGCTTTGGGGGGATACCTTTTTACCCTGCTCTTTAAGTGGATGAGTAGCGGATTGGGAAATGGGGTAATGGCAGCAACTAGTATGCTGATTTTTGTGGTTCCTATGGTATTTTACTACTGTTATATCCAGTTTATCAGCATTCCTTTTGATATTTATAAAACATGGAGATATTCTCCGGAGCAGAAACTGCCTGATTTTGAAGGAGCAGATTTTGACAGGTTAATGGTATTGAATGTTGAACTGAGCAAAAAATTAGAAGATACCAACCGTTTCAGAATTAAAGCCAAAACACTTCCGACAGGAGTGACTTTCGGAGACTGGTTCTACAGGGTGGTAGATGATTACAATCATAAAAATCCGGGTTCAATCATACATCTTTCAGACGAAGGAAATGAGCCGTATTACTGGATCTTTTACACCAAAAAATCGTTTTTCAGCTTTAGAAAGTACATCGATTTCGACCACGATATTACAACAAACAACATTTCTGAAAATGAAGTGGTGATTTGTAAGCGGGTTATTCAGCATGAAGAGGAAGGAATTGCAAGAAAATCATAAACACAAAAAATTAAAAAGTATTAAACATGATACAGCCTATTAAACATTTTGCGATCAATTGGGTGGACGGGATGAAAGTTTCCCAGAGACACCTTAATGATCAGGATAATTTCTTAATTGATACCATCAGAGATTCCAATTCCCTTGGAATTACTACATATAATTACGGACTTCTGCCTATTTCCAATGAATTTACAGACCGTACCATTTTTGATGTTCACAACACGGCGACCAATGATGTACAGCTTGTAATCAAACGTTGCAGCGCTGTGACAATGGCAGGGTACCGCATTGAGCTTACAGACAGAAGAATCAGTGTGAAGTCTTTGGCAAAATCAATGAATGAAGAGCAGGCAGATGGAGAATATTATATTCTGATCTCTGTAAATCCTTTTGATAAAGTACCTTTCGGAGATATTGATCCTGAAGAAATTCCGCCACGTCATCCAAGTGCACAGCCTAATCATCATATTGAGCTACTTCCTGTAACCTCTTTGAACAGCAGTTATTCAGGAGGAAATTACCTTATCATCGGAAAGGTGGATCTCAAAGGAAATATTGCCCAGGTAGATTCCAACTTTATTCCTCCATGTACTTCTGTACAGAGTCATCCGGCTTTGGTTGACTATTACAGCAGTTATGCAAAGTCTATCGGAAATCTTCAGCAGTATGCCTTTAAAATCATTCAGAAAGCGTCCCATAAGAATCAGAATACCGCTTTGGCACAAAACGTCAAGTTTCTGTGTACAACAATGATCAATACTTTTGGTGATATGTATTTCCAGTTCAGAAATATTACGCCGTGGCAGCCGCCTGTATTTTTAATTGAGTCTTTTGCAAGACTGGCGCTTCATTTATACAACTCAACCCAGCTTCTTGTTCCTGCAGAACTGGAAGAAATGCTGAACTACAGTTTAGAGTGGAGCGAAATTGCCCCTCATACTTTACTGAATCAGCTTTCTATTGTTGCAGAAACCAATTACGATCACCACAATTGTGGAGAACCATTACTTTACATTCAACAGATGCTGAGAAGCCTTGAAACCATTTTCTCTAAGCTGAGCGAGCTTGATTACATCGGTCAGAGAAAAGAAAATATCATTGTTAATGAACAGGAAGTTTCTACCAATACCAATCCTAAGAGAGGTTGGAGTGTTTTAGATTAAATCATTTATTAAAAATAGAGTCCCGGGTGAAAATCCGGGATTTTTTATGTCCCAGATAGAAAAAATTAAAAGTAAATTTGTTGTAAGGATTGATAGAAATGAATTTAGAGATTATCAGACAGGAGACGCCCGGATGTTCGGATAAAATATTTTTAAACAGCGCAGGGGCATCATTAATGCCTAAGACCGTTACAGATGCTACTGTTAAGTTCTTATACGAAGAGCAGGAGTTTGGAGGTTACGCTGCTGTCACTCGGAACACAGATAAGATCGGCAGGTTTTATGAAGAGGCTGCAAAGCTTATCAATACAAAACCTTCCAATATTGCATTTGTAAGCAGTTCTACCGATGGCTATGCTAAAGCTTTGTCCAGTATTGATTTTAAAGAAGGAGATTGTATCATTACGACCAATGATGATTACATATCCAATCAGATTGCTTTTATTTCTCTGCAGAAAAGATATCATATTGAAATCGTAAGAGCTACCAATCTTTCTGACCATGAGCTTGATCTGGAGGATTTTGAAAACTTAATCAGAAAGCATCATCCTAAATTAATCGCAGTCACTCATATTCCTACCAATTCCGGATTGATTCAGAATATAGAAGGAGTGGGTAAGTTATGTAAGCAATATGATATTCTTTATCTTGTAGATGCCTGTCAGTCGGTAGGACAGCTCGTGGTAGATGTTGAAAAAATCCATTGTGATTTTCTGACGGCCACCGGAAGGAAATTTATGCGTGGACCAAGAGGAACAGGTTTTTTATATGTTTCGGATAAAGCTTTGGATAGAAATATGTATCCTTTATTTTTAGATAGTATCGGAGCCAGATGGTCTTCCTTTGATGATTTTCAGCTTAATGATACCGCCAGAAAATTTGAACTTTTTGAAAGACCATATTCAGCGTTGCTGGGATTTGCAGAAGCTTTGCATTATGCGAATACGATTGGTATGGATAAGATTGAAAGTTACAATCGTACGTTGTCAGAGACTTTAAGAGCTCATCTTCAGAATAGTGGTTTCACCGTTCTGGATAAAGGGAACAGATTAAGCAGTATTATTGCCTTCTGCCAGCCGGACGGAAAGGTTGAAAAAATTCACAAAATACTGAGTGATAACAATGTGTTTTTTAAGGAAAACCGGAGAGGGGATGCATTAATTGATTTTACTTCTAAGAATGTGGAACATTCAATCCGTTTGTCTCCTCATTATTTTAATACAATGGAAGAAATTGAAAGAATATCAGAGCTTTTAAAAAGTATCAGTCATTAACATGCTGTTTAAATATTTCGGGCCCCGGCATTCGCCGGGGCCCGAAATATTTATTTTTTATTTAAAAGATCAAGTGTGTGCTCTACATGGCCGCCGCCTTTCCATTCATCATGTCCGGGAATAATCAGGGTTGCCTGAGCGTATTTGGATTTTAACTTTTCCATTGTTTTTGGCCATTGTGCAACGTTGGCTTCGCCGGTGTAGCCAAGATCGGCTGCTGCTTTACTTTTTACAAGACAGCCTCCGTCCAGTATCTTATATTTGGGAAACCAAACCACTACATTATCCGCCGTATGACCTTCACCAAGAAAGTCTACTACAAATTCTTCTCCACCAATACGGTAAGGTTTACCGGTTTTTATAATTTCTGTAGAAGTTGCTTTTCCTTCTTTCTTTAAAATTTCATTGGTTTTTGCTGTAGCGTAGGTTTTGATTCCTTTCTTATTATAAAAGCTTAAATCTCCCGCTCTGTCTTCATGAGAATGGGTAGCAAATACAGCTATAACCGGAAGGTGATGACGTTTTTGAATTGTATCCATCAGACTTTGGTATTGGGTTTTCTGCCATGGAACATCAAACAGGACAACTCCTTTTTTAGTTACCAGATACACGGCATTGGTAGAATATTCTTTCCCTCCGAATACTCCGAATGTTTTGTAAATATAAAAGTTGGGTTGAATTTGAGGCTCAATTACAAAATCTCTTACCTGTGTATCCTGGGCGTTTGCCAATGGGCTTAGCAACATCGAAATAATAAAAAACGGAATGCTTTTTTTCATAATTTTTTGAGTAATAATTAATGTTTGTATTTGTCAGAAAAGACAAAGTCTGCAGATTGTTTTGCAAACCTAATTAAAAATAAATCTTTCGACTTTAAAGAGATTGAGTTTAACCGTTTTTTAACAGTTTAAGGGATAAATGTATTTTTCCAGGTAAGTGTAGATTGGTATAAATAGTAAACCTAACAGGTTTTAAAAACCTGTTAGGTTTTTTTTCAGTTTTAATGATTTATTTCTTAACGAGTATCTTCTCCGTAGCTTTTTTGCTTAAAATTTCAGTTTTACCATCAATTTCTATCGTCATCGATAAATCAAAACTTTCAATTTTAATAATTTTTACCTTACTGTTGAGGAGAAGTTTTCTGTCATTTAGGTAGGTCAGGAAAGCATCATCGGAAAGGGTAACAGATGCAAAAGTTACATTTTCTCCCGGTTCACAGCTGCTTAATTTCTGCAGATCCTGGGCAATAATATTTCCGTCTTTATCTGGTATAGGTTCCCCGTGGGGATCGAATTTAGGATGATCCAGAATTTCATCCATTTTATCAAAAAAGATTTGAGAATGTACATGCTCAAGCTGTTCTGCAATCTCATGAACATTTTCCCAGCCGAAATTCATTTTTTTTACCAGGAACATTTCAGTAAGCCTGTGCTTACGGACTACAAGGGCAGCTTCCCGTCTTCCTTTTTCTGTAACGATTAAGGGTTTGTAGGTCTCATAAATCACCCATTTTTTCTCGGCAAATTTCTTCATCATGTTATTGACACTCGGCATTTTTACATTTAAAAATTTACTGAGCTCATTAATCGTAACCTTTCCTTCATTGTCAACTAAATGAAACAAAGCTTTCAGGTAATTCTCTTCTGTTAGGGTTGTTCTCAAAATGTTAGATGATTTTCACTACAAATCTAACAAAATAAAATGAAAAGTTTACGCTTGTTATTTTAACTTTTTTTAATTTTACTCTATGAAATTTTCATTCAAAAACGACTATTCTGAGGGATGTCATCCCACTATTTTACAAGCTCTTTTACAGCATAATCTTGACCAGCAGGCCGGATATGGCGAAGATGAATATTCCTTAAAGGCCAAAGATTTAATTAAGGAGAAAATCAATAATCAGCATTCGGATATTTATTTTGTTTCCGGAGGTACACAGGCTAACTTAATTGTTATTTCTTCAATTTTAAAACCTTATCAGTGTGTGATTTCAGCTTCTTCCGGACATATATTGAACAATGAAACCGGAGCTATTGAAGCTACGGGGCACAAAGTGCTGAGCATTGAAACTGCAGATGGCAAGCTGAGACCGGCGGATATTATTCCTGTGCTGGAAAATCATAAGAATGTGCCGCATCAGGTGATGCCTAAACTGGTTTATATTTCCAATTCCACAGAGTTGGGAACAATTTACCTTGCGAAAGAACTGGAAGAACTTTCTGTTTTCTGTAAACAATATAATTTATTCCTCTTTATGGATGGAGCAAGATTGGGGCACGGCCTGACTTCTGAAATAAGTGATCTTACACTGGAAAAAGTGGCGGCCTTTACTGACGTTTTCTATCTTGGAGGAACTAAGAACGGAGCTTTGATTGGCGAAGCGATTGTTATTAATAATCCTGTTCTTCAGGAAGATTTTGCTTTTAATATCAAACAGAAAGGAGCATTACTGGCAAAAGGAAGACTTTTGGGAATCCAGTTTCTGGAACTGATGAAAGATAATCTGTACTTTGATCTGGCTCAGCACGCCAATCAGCAGGCTATGAAAATTAAGAAAGCATTACAGAAAAAAGGAACTGCTTTTCTTGCAGATACTTATACCAATCAGATTTTTCCTATCTTACCTCATAACCTTATTGAGGTTTTGTCTAAGGATTTTGAGTTCTATGTCTGGAAAAAAATAGATGAAAATTTTTCTGCTGTTCGTCTTATTACTTCATGGAGCACAGGAGATGATGCTGTGAACCGGTTTATTGAAATGTTAGAAACAGAATTAGCATAAAAAAACAGCCTTGAATAAGGCTGTTTTTTATTTATAATTAATTTTTATTTTAAAGCCTTGCTCACTACTTTACAATCCGCAGTGTTCAGCTTCTGTCCGTCTTTATAGCTGATTTTCTTTTCGTCAGCATATTTGGTCTGTCCATCTTCTTCTTTATGATCGCCAATACCTTCTGTTAAAGTATTATCTTTCTGGATAAAGTAAATATCTCTTTTGCTTTTCTTACCTTCAGAATCAAATTCATAGGTCAGCTTCAATGTATCTCCTGATTTAAAACCGGTAACATCTCCTTTTGAACTGTCTTTTTCACTGTTTTTATAAGATAATTTCCCGGTGATCGTTCCTAAATTATCATCAATAGAAGCAAAAACACTGTCTTTTCCTGTAACTCCGATATAACAGAATGATTTTGGACCAAGCGTATCTATTACAGGCTCTTCTGCAGCAATCGTATCTGCTACTGCTTTGGGAGCCGGTGCTTCAGTTTTTTTATTACAGTTGATTAAAAAAGCTGCTACAGCGCCCAATAAGATTAATTTTTTCATATCCTTAAATGTTAAAATCAAATTTCTATTCTGCTAAAATAACAATAGTATTCGTATATTAAAAATAGGATATGAAGAGATAATGATTTTATGATGAAAATTAATATTTCAGAAAAGAGTTTTAAGAAAAAAAATTTAATGCTCTCAAACATGATAAATATTTTTAGGCACGGAAAATGATCTACTTTTTTAAATTGACTTAATGAAAAAGATGACTAAAGTATTGGGCTTGGGGCTGTTTATTCTAAACTTATATTTTGTGACTGCACAGGCTCCTCAGAATTATATTTACACTTCTTCGGGAGATCTGCATGCAATTGAAAAGATGATCACCCGTAAAGATATTGGCGGAGTCCAGATTGTTTATAACTGGAAAGCACTGGAAACTTCAAAAGATGGGTATGATTTTTCTGTTATTGAGAAAGATCTCAATTATCTGACAGGCCTCAATAAAAAATTATTTATCCAGCTTCAGGACCGTTTTTTTGAACCACAGGCAAGATATGTTCCTGATTATATATTGAAAGATAAAGAATATAACGGGGGATTGGTACCTCAATATGACAATCCCGGGGAGAATAAGCCTGTAGGAAGTGGTTGGGTAACCCAGCAATGGAATCCAGCTGTCCGGGAACGGTTTCAGAAACTGATTGGAGAACTGGCGAAGAAGTTTGACGGAAAGATCCAGGGAATTAACCTTCCGGAAACTTCCATTGATATTGAAATGAAAAAAGATAAAACAGGTTTCAGGTGTGACCGTTATTTTCAGGCTGAACTGGAAAATCTGAAATTTGCGAGAAGTGCATTCCGTGAATCCTATGTTTTGCAGTATGTTAATTTCTTTCCCTGTGAATGGGAAAATGACCATCAATATATGTCCAGACTGTTCGATTTTGCCTACAAAAATAATATAGGATTGGGCGGACCTGATATTGTTCCGGATAAAAAAGCACAGATGAAAAATTCTTATCCTTTTTTCAACCAATACAAAGGAAAGCTTTCTTTGGTAGCTATGGCGGTTCAGGAGCCAACGTTAACGTATACCAATCCGAAAACTAAAAAACCTTTTACCAAAGAAGAATTTACAGCATACGCTGAAAACTTTTTGGGCGTAAAAATTATCTTCTGGAGTGTGGAATCTCCCTGGTTGAGAGATTCCTGATTGTTCTGATGAAAAGCTGGGACAATTCTCTGCTTAGACTTTTACTATTCCTCTGAATCCTCTGGCAGCATAATAAGAATCTGCACCATTGTGATACATAAATACAGTATTATATCGTCTGTCGCAGAAAACAGCCCCTCCAAGTTCACGAATTTGTGGAGGTGTTTTGATCCAGCTTGAAGTCTTTTGATCAAATTTCCCTAATTCCTGAAGGTGACGGTATTGTTCCTCTGTCAAAAGTTCAATTCCCATTTCTTTAGCTTTGTCGATGGCGTTGCTTTCCGGTTTATTGGCTTTTCTGGCATTCCAGGCAGGATAATCATAGCACAGGCTTCGGCGTTTCGGGCTTTCCGGGGAGCAGTCTACAAAAGAATATTCATCTGTTTTTTTATTGTAATCTACAACGTCGGGTTCACCTTCAGTAACTTCCATTTCGTATAAAGACCGTATCTTTTCTGGGCTGGCTTCCAGTTTCTGCTGGATTCTTTCCCATTTCAGGTCTTTATGACGGTTCATGTTTTTTTCAAAACGGGTTTTTAGTGTTTTTAAAAGCTCGTTGATTTGTTCCGGGGTTAGTTTATTTTTCATGTCAAATTTTTGTTTTATAGTGTAGTGTTGTTGGAAATCGCAAAGACGCAAGTTTTGTTAATGAAGGATTGTTTAAGGCGCAAAGATTTTATCTTCGATAAAATTTCTTTCTTTTTAATCTTAAATGATTTTAATAAAACTGTTTAACCTATCAAAGATTGTTCAGTATATATTGAATCATTAGGAAGGATTTAATTGATAAAGTATTAAGATGAATTATTCTGACTTTAAACTTAAAGCGAAGCTCATCTTAATATTCTAAATAGCTTAATACAATCTTAATGTTTCAAAAAAAAAGTTTAAACAAAATAATTAATCAATGATAGTAATTTTCCTTTCTGCAGGTCTGAAGTACCAGGAAATAATAACCAATACGAATAATAATACTGCAGGGAAAGTTCTGCCAGCTGTGTCACCCACGATAAGATGGGAAATGACAGCTCCGGACATTACAAAGAAAAATCCTGCATAAGCCCATTCTTTTAAAAGCAAACGTTTAGGAATTAAAATCGCAATAACGCCCAGAATTTTCCATACTCCGATGATGGTCATCAGGTAAGAAGGGTAGCCGAGATTGGTAAAATTGGCCAGTTCATCTTTGTTTTTCATTAGCTGGACAATGGCTGTTGAAACCATTCCCAGAGCCATCCAGAGGGTGAATATCCAATAGATGATTTTTGTTCTTTTTTGTGAGGGGTGTGGTGTGTTCATGATCTGTTTTTTATAGTTAGTCGTTTAGTCCTATTCCGTCCATAATTTGTGGAATGCATTTTTCAATGCGGGCTTCACGGGTTTTGGACTGTTTGGCAGAGGAGAAGTGAAGCAGGTAGGCTCTTTGTCTTCCTGGTGTTAATGCTTTAAAAGCTTCCTGTAATGCAGGATTTTGATCCAGCTTTTCCTGAAATTCTTCAGCCATTTCAAACTCTTTTGTTTTCTTCATTTCCACTTTAGCACCTGATTCTTCTATTTCAACAGCTTCAAACATATATTGGCGGAGAATGTCTTCCAGATCATTGATTTGTTCCACATCAGTAAAACGGATCTGTCTTGCAGCCTGCACATTTTCAGTCTGCTGAATCAGGATATGGTCCGGATCTTTCATCAAAGCCCCTTTAAAGAAGAGCAGCGCACAATATTCCTTGAAACCGTGGATCAGGAAAATATTTTTCCCTTCATAAGTATAACAGGGACAGCCCCATTTTAAATCTTCAACCAATTCGGTGCTTAAGGCGATTGTTCTTAACTTTTCAAATTCTTCTTTCCACTGTGTGGCTTTTTCGAAGAAAAAATTCACTTTTGGATTCATTGTGTGGTATGTTTGAGGGTTTGAGAGTGGGAGAGTTTTGGGTTTCGGGATGCGAGATTCGGGGTGTTTAGGTTAGAGGGTTTGAGGGTTTGAGGGTTAGAGGATTTGAGAGTGGGAGAGTATAAGGGTTTAAGGTTTAAAGTTTAATGTTCAAGGTTCTGTTGTTTATCAAATAATGATTGACGATTCACTTGCGAACCAAAATTCACTATTAACATTGATACCCACAATTTAAACCTTGTTGTCCATTGTCTATCATCTCTTCGTCTATTATCTTTTTGTCTCTCTAAACAATTCCTGCAAACGGTTATGCGCCATATTAATACCTTGGGCGAATGGCATTTTCAGGTGCTGGTCTCTGAAGTCTACAGATTTATAAATGGTCTGAATGGTTATTTTACTGGTGGCATCCGTTAATTTTTCAAATTCTAAAAACTCGATCTGAACGGGAAAAGGAGTGTTCTCCATCTGAAAAGTTCTTATAATTTTCTCATTCTGAACAATATCATGAATGGTTCCGTTCGCACTGAAAACCACATCGCCCTGAGGATTTAAGGTTTCGAAACGGTAACTTCCATGGGGGTTGTTTTCGAATTTGGTTACTTTCGTTCCCATCCATTGCTCGAAAAGTTCTGCTTCTGTATAGGCTTTGAAAAGCAGTTCTACAGGAAGGTCAAATTCTCTGATGATGAAGATTTCCTGTTTGCCGTCATCTGCGTGAATTTTTGTTTTAAGTTCCATATGTTGAGTTTGAGGGTTTGAGAGTGTTAGAGTGGGAGAATATTAGAGGAAAGAGTTCAAGGTTTGAAGTTTAAAGTTCAAGGTTGTAATCCTATTCACTGGTGATTGACGATTCACTTGCGAAGCAAAATTGACTATTGACATTCGAGTTTAAGGTTTGAAATTTAAAGTTCAAGGTTGTCATTCTTTTACTGGTGATTGACGATTCACTTGCGAAGCAAAATTGACTATTGACATTCGAGTTTAAGGTTTGAAATTTAAAGTTCAAGGTTGTCATTCTTTTACTGGTGATTGACGATTCACTTGCGAAGCAAAATTGACTATTGACATTCGAGTTTAAGGTTTGAAGTTTAAAGTTCAAGGTTGTCATCCTATTCACTGGTGATTGACGATTCCACTTGCGAAGCAAAATTGACTATTGACATTCGAGTTTAAGGTTTGAAGTTTAAAGTTCAAGGTTGTCATCCTATTCACTGGTGATTGACGATTCCACTTGCGAAGCAAAATTGACTATTGACATTCGAGTTTAAGGTTTGAAGTTTAAAGTTCAAGGTTGTCATCCTATTCACTGATAATTGACGATTTCACTTGCGAAGCAAAATTGACTATTGACATCCACCAGTTAAATTTTGATGCCCTTGTCTATTATCTATCCGTCTATCATCTTTTATGTCTTATTATTCACATTCTGGTACGCTTTCATCACACTTTCCAGCTTGTTGAATTTCTCATCCCACATTTTGCGGAAGGGTTCTATAAAATCGGCTATTTCTTTCATTTTATTGGGATTAAGGTGATAGATAATTTCTCTGCCGTTTTGTTCGGATCTCAGCAGTTCGCATTCTGTAAGGATCTGGAGATGCTTTGAAACGGTAGGTCTTGCCGTATCAAAATTGGAAGCAATGGCTCCCGCCGTCATCGACTGTGCCGCCACCAACATCAATATAGACCGTCTCGTAGGATCCGCTATTGCCTGAAATACATCTCTTCTTAAATTCATTGTGTAGTTATTTGGCTACAAATATATGTGTAGTTATTTAGCTACGCAAGTTTTTTTTTGAAAAATTTTGATTTTAATAAATCAGTTTTTAAAAGTATCTATGATTACTTTCCTTCACTATTGGGTGGGCGGAAACCGAACGCAAATGAGGTAAGCTGAAGAAGTAGTAAAAAATGAACATTTCTAAAATTTTCAACATATATAATTGTGCTTTAATTGAAACTATAGTAATTATATAAACAAATAATTTGATGGTTTGAATAGTTAGAATGTTATAATACGAATCTTTTTGATCTTTTAGTGGAGGGTTGTAAAGAAAATATCACCCAATTAATGGATGATATAAAATTTTTTTAATAATAATATTTGGAAATAGAAATATTTATTTTATTTGTCGTAATTGAGCACTAATTTTCTCGTCTATTAATGCAGAATATTCATTCTCAAATTTATCCTTAACAGATTTATCTTTTATATTTAGTTGGTTAGATAAATAGTTTAACTTTCTCTTGTTCAATTCTATTATTTCCGACCATTCCATTACATATACCTCAATGTTTTTGTCTTTTTTCTTATCGTATAGAAAAGGTTGATTTGGATAACTATCTCTTCTGGATTTCACTTGTGACTTAGCATATCTATTTAATCTTGAAGATACTAGATATAATTTATACTTTACTTTCTCAGCAGGTAATACAGGGTAATCTTCTATTGTAAATGCATAGGTATCGATTTGATTAAGTTCTTTTTTCCCTATAGCACATTTAGGAGATTTTAGTTCAACTACCATTATTTCTCGTTCTTCATTGTCATTTATTTTTTCATTAAGAAAAAATAAATCTGTTATATTATCCAAGCCTTCGGTATCTTCTATAATATTGTTATCTTCCGCTGTTGGCTCATAGTGTAAATGTTTAATAGTTAGTTCTTCTAAAATATTACCAATTTTTTTATCAGACCACACATGAGGTGTATTATTATAATTCTCGCCAAACAGCCACAATTCATTTTCTACAATTTTATGAAGCTGACTACGTTCTTTTAAATGGGCTGAAATCTTACCATAAATGAGTTCATGTAGAAAATTTAAAAATTCTGTCTTATCAGCAACCTGACTTGCAAAATGAACAACATTTTCTAGATCAGTTTTTTGTAAAAGATTATGAAATTTTTCAATGTTTTCGTTAGATAAATTAAGCACCTTATTAAATATATATTCAATATTACCATCACTAATAGCTTTATCTAAAAGAGGAAAAAGAAAAGTTCTTATTTTATCATCTTTTTCAATAATATAATGCTTATCCTCAATTAAATATGCTATTTTTTTGAAAACAATTTCTTGAGAATCTGTAGCAGGTTTTGTATCTTTATATGGATAATACTTATCTTTTTCCAAGGTTTTTACAAATTTTTCAAACCTTTTATTTCTAGTTTTGAAAAAATCATTTATTGTATCTTTTATACAAATTTTTAAATTTTTGGTCTCTTCTTCACCCAAAGATTCAATGTCTATGTTTCTAAATAAATCTTGATCAAATAAATCAGAATCAATATATACAAACCAAGTTCCTAAATCATGAGTGTACCAATCTGATGAATATGTAAATTCATGGGCAACAGATTTTATTCCAGCATTTTCGGCCTGTAAAAATACTTTAACTTTATTTAGTGATGTTTTGACATTATAGAAGTAAAAGTTTAGATCATAAATCTTTCCGTTTTTATTTGTATAGTCAACTTTTTTATAAATTGGTTCTCCAATAACAAAATAAGATTTATTCAATTTTTGCCCATTGATATAAAAATTAACTCTGTCATTAAAAATTTCAAAAGGGTAATTTTCAAAAATAGTTTGAGCAATATATTCTTGCTTAAAATCTTCTATTATTAAATTCTTTTTTGGAACTCGTGTTGGACTATTATGATGTAAGTTTTCAATTTCAACTTTATAATAAGTAGGAAGATTTTTTTCAGAGAAATATTGATAATCAACCTTTACATCAGTTTTTTCAAGTTCTATATCCTCTAAATCTCTAGTATCAATTCCAAAAATAGTTTTACTATATTGTTTGCTTAATCTATCAAAAGCAACAGTTTCAATTTTCATTAACTCACCAATTTGGAATGAACTAAAACGTCCAATTCCCTGACCTCTTTCTTTGACATTAGTTGCAATTTGGAGCACTTTTTTTTTAAATTCTGAGTAAGGAACACCGTGGCCATCATCTTCAATAACAATTTTCTCAATACCTGATTTAACAGTTAAAGAGTTTGTGTAATTTATGGTGATAAAAATATTTTTTGAGCCAGCTTGTATAGAATTATTTATCAATTCTTTAAAAGCTTTAAATGTATCTCCATATTTTGTTAATAAGTTTTTAATAACCCTCGTATTAGTTGTAATCTTTTCAGTTACCGAGTTCATTTTATTAAGAGTATTTGACATCAATTTTATAATTTTATCTTACTTTATTTCTCAATCAACCTCTCCAATTTCTCAATCATCTCCCTCTGCTGCTCCAGCATACGCTCATAAAGCTCCACCATTTTATCAAGAGGATTGAAAGTAAAAGTAGGTTGAACATTCACACCGTTTGAATGATCATGTGTATTGAAAGTATTCGAAATAATATTCACCGCCTGTTCCTCATCAAAATTTTCAATCGCTTCTGCGGGAACTTTCAAAATCTGTGCTACCTGCGCCAGAATATCAGATTCTACGGTTTCTTTTTGTTCCAGAAGGGAGATTTTCTTTTGGTTCCAGTCGTCTCCCAGCTCAAAAGCCAGAGCTTCCTGTTTGATGCCCAGCATTTCGCGGAAACGCTTTATATTTCTACCCTGATGTATTTTTTTATTTTGCATATCTGTGTAAGTCATAATAACAAATATAAAGCTTTAGAACAAAAAAATAATGCTCTGTTTTAAAATAAATACTATTCTAAAATATCCTTCTTTCTGAATAAAATATCCTTTATCCGGATGGTTTATCCTTCTTATTATCCCTTCATTTGTTGAAAAATAACAAAGATGAAAAGAAAAAGAAGAATGAACAGCAGCAAATATAATGAACTGCAGAATCGTAACCTTACGGTTTTCCTCAAATCGTTTTCAAGAGCGTATGGCAGAATTGTATATTTTCCTGAAATAAGAATTACAGGGAAGTGGGTACAGCAATGTGGCTTTCAGGCAGGAGATAAGATACTGGTTACTGTAAGCAGAAACCAGATTATTTTAGAAAGGGAAGTGAGCTATGAGTGAAAATATTAGTTTTAAACCATCAGGAGGCTTAAATTTTTAAAATTAAAGTTTTTTATTTTGAACCATTAAGATTGTAGTAAGAGGTTAAGAGGATTAAGATTCGTTTCGGTCCATGGTGAGAGTGATTTTAATAGAGCGGTAAGGCTTCATGAATGTCTTGTGCTCTCTTCATATCCTTAACAGCTTACCGCTTTCTTAATGGTTTTTAAATTTAAGTATAGTTTTATCTCATCAATTGCGTTATTTAGCTCTGATCAGCGGAATATATTCTTTTACAAAAATGCCGATATATTTTCCATTATATTCTACAACACAAGTGCTGATATTCATTCGGTTGCAAAAATCCTGATACGCGGAATTGTCTCCGATATCATCACTGATAAACACTCCGCCAGGTCTAAGCTTTTTATAGATCTGATGATACGCCCACATTCTTCCGTGGTAACTTTTATCGGAATCATAGTGGAAAACATCAAATGAGGAAGCCTGTTTGAAAATTTTAGGCAGAGATTCTCTATCTGCAAAACGGAATAGCTTCCAGTATTTTTTAAGATGATCAGGAACAACACATCCTGCATACTGATCTCCATTTTGAGCAAGAAAAGGCATATCTGAACTATAGAGTGTGCCGTTTCTTTTTTGAAGCGAAAGCAATATCGCCAGTGAAGACCATCCATAAGCTACTCCGGTTTCAAGAACGTTTTGTGCTTTGGTGAATTCACATGCATAATAAATAAGCTCCAACGAGCCATGTTCACCCATTTTGACAGGGCATTCCCTTTCTTTTACACTGGCTTTTTGCAGGATATCGGCATAAGCAGATCTGAAATGATCAGCATCGCGGGAGAAAAGTCTGGAGATCACTTCTTCCTGAGAAACGGCTATGGAGGCAGCCCAGAAATTTGCTCTGGCTTTTCCTTTGGACGAACTTCTTCTGTTGAATGTGTTTTTGATAATTTTTCTGCCCAGTTCAGGATAAAGAGGGGGCCTTTTAAGATAAGCTACAAATGTTTTGAGGACTGTTGACATTTCACAGATGTTGTATTAAAGTTTTCAGCAAATGTACTTTGTTTAAAGGGCATATTGCATTGAGGCAACATTAATTTTAACAGTAAATCTGTTAAGGTTTTGTAATAAATACAGTCCGGAAATTATCAGTGAGATCTTTTGTTTTTGATTTAAAAACAGATCAGGTTGGCTTTCAGTTTTTTAAAGTAGAAATCGTTTTTTTATACGTGAGGAAGAATTTTTGTTTTTTCCTTTACAAAAATGCCTTTCCAAAAATATATGGAGTACGGTCATCAAAACGGTGATACTTTTCTGCTTTTTCACTGGGTAGGTATTTTATTTAACACACTAAAAAGTGTGTTGTGTGCAAATGTATAAAATAAATGGAAAAAATCAAAAGAAAAAATAACACGAAATCATCCTGATTATATGGAATGGTTTGCTGCTGTAAAAAGTTATACTCAGAAAATTGCTTTATCTTTGGGCTTTTAATGTTTGCAGGTATTAAATAATATTATTTGAAGATGAAGTTTTTATTAGACCTTTTGTTTCGTACTATCCAGCTTTTTACAGAGCCTTATTTCTTAGTATTTCTCGCAGTGGTTATCATTGCACTTTTAAGAAGAAAGAACAAGCGTAAAAATCTACGCATAGGAATGGGCATATTTGCCGTTTTGATGATCATCTTTATAGGAAATGGTTTTCTCGGTAAACTCATTTCAGGCTATCTGCAGAAAAGCTACCTCAATACTTCCGAAATCAGGAATTCCGGTTCTCAACATCCCGTAATTGTTGTATTAGGTGGCGGAGTGGTAAACATAGACCATACAGAAAAACTGCATACAATGTCTTATTCCAGAATGGTAACAGCTTACCAGCTTTATCATGCATACAAGACAAATAATCAATCCTGTAAAATATTAGTTTCGGGAAAAGGAAAAGGAAGCATGAGTGAAGCGGAATTATTTCGTGAGAATTTTAAAAAAATGGGAGTGGCAGATGCTGATATTATTAAGGAAGATAAAAGCATGAATACGTATGAAAATGCAAAATATTCCAGCAGGATTTTGAAGCAGATGGCTCCTTCCAGTATAGACCTGGTGACTTCTGGTTTTCATATGAAAAGATCTGTTGCTTTGTTTCAGACCTTTGGATTACATCCTGTTCCCAATGCATCAGATTTTATTACTACTGAAATTACACTGATTCCTAACAGCTATAATGCTGCGTTCACTTTTGTCATGCTTAAAGAAGTCCTTGGAATATGGCAGGTGAAGGTGTATAACAGTTTGGGATTGAATGGATAAAAACCAAAATCTATAAAAACCGGACGCTTAAAATAACTTAAGTGTCCGGTTTTGGTTTAACAAAGCTTGATTATTATTTTGTTTTCTTAATAGAAATTACCGTCTGCAAAACCACAGAAGCAATAATAAACAGCAAACCTATATAAAAAGAAAGATTCACTTCTTTGCTTTCTCCAAAAAATAAAAATGCCATAATAATAGCATACACAGGCTCCAGATTGTACGTTAAATTAACCGTAAAGGCAGGAATTTTTTTTAAAACCTCTGCAAACATCACATATAAGCCAACTGTGCAAAAAAGTGATAAAACGCCCAAATAAGCTGTATTTTTTAAGTCAGGAACTATGCTATCTGACTGGAAATAGAGGAGATATACGGGCAAAAGCGCTCCCCAGCATACAGTACCGGCCATCATCTGATAATAGTTGATTACCCTGGTATCAAAATGATTCACCAACCGTTTGTTATAAATAGTATACAAAGCACCGAATGCTGACGAAAAGACACCTAATATAATCCCAAGCTGATAG
This sequence comes from Chryseobacterium gleum, assembly GCF_900636535.1. Lineage (NCBI taxonomy): Bacteria > Pseudomonadati > Bacteroidota > Flavobacteriia > Flavobacteriales > Weeksellaceae > Chryseobacterium > Chryseobacterium gleum. The sequence goes on along the minus strand of NZ_LR134289.1, from coordinate 887,420 downwards.
GAAGTATCAAAATGAAATATTAAACTGATTCCTATAATCGTCAACGTACTGAGAAGTAATTCTGAAAGCTTGAATTTTTCCTTTTCTATGACAGGTGTAAAAACTGCTGTGAAAAAACTGGTCAGGCAGTAGCAAACCACGCCAATGGATATATTGGCATATTTTATACTCGCATAAAAAAGAAGCCAGTGAAATGTAAGCAGTAAACCGGCTTTTGAAATCTGAATTTTCCCACGGAAAGAAATATGACCGGGGATTTTCAGCAGCTTTATAATAAAGAACAAAATAATAGAGGAGAAGAGGAGTCTGTACCAGACAAGCAAACCTTCATTAAGTGTGATCAATTTTCCGAATACGCCTGTAAACCCGGCCAGTATTACGGCCAGATGTAATAATAAATATGATTTTTTCATTAGAGAATGAACTGTAAAATTGGAATTAATATTTTTTTTAGAATGTAAAGCACTACAAAACCTATCGTTAATAAATTAACGACATGAGTACGCTTCAAATTGAATTGAAAATATTAAGGTGCCGGAGGAGGCAGACAGTTCGAGCGGTTCATATTTTGATCTGTTGAAGGCCAAATATAGGAAAAATTATTTTGAATCTCTACATATAAAATACGTTGAACTTGTGTCCGTCAGGATCCGCAAATACAAAACCATAATAATTGTCTCCAAAACTTTCAGGTTCTGAAACAATGGTTCCACCTGCGTTTTTTACTTCATTGGCCCAGCTGTTTACCTGTTCTTTAGTTTCTGCAGAAAGGGTGAATATGATTTCATTGGCGCTTTGCGGATCTCCAAAGTTCATGGTTTTTAAATTTCTTTCGATGATATTTTTTAAGAAAAAATGGATGACGAATTCATTTTCCCCGAAAAAAAAGCTGACCAGTTCATTAGAGCTGTGCGGATTATTAGGCTTGAATCCCAGTTCTGTATAAAATTTCTGTGTGCGCTCAAGGTTGGTTACGGCCAGATTGGCCCAGATCATTTTAGGTTTCATAGGATTGAGATTTTGGTTAGGATAAAGGTATTGTGTTTAATTTTCATAAAAACTGTCATGTGGCAAGATTTTGTATTTTTAAGGAGGAAAATGAAAAATTATGGAAAATACTCTTCAGGAATTAGATATTCATCTCAAAAGAATAAGACCGGATTTTTACGCTAGTTTACAGGATTCACTTGGAGAAAACGCTATAAATAAACTGGAAGAGAAATATGATATACGGATTCCACAGGATTTGAAGGCATTATATCTGTGGAAAAACGGGCAGGAGAGTAGTTCTTATGATGCCTTTGTGAACAATTCTGTTTTTATGCCTTTGGAGCAGTCACTGGATACTGCTCAGGAACTTACCTCCATGATCGGGACAGATTTTGATATCGAAAACTGGTGGAACCGTCATTGGATTCCGATCTTTCATAATGGTGGCGGAAGCTATATCTGCTATGACACAGAAGGAACTTTTACCGGGAACAAAGGTCAGATTCTTGAATTCTGGAACCGTGACGCCGACAGAAATGTAATTGCTTCCAGCCTTGGAAGCTTTTTAAAACAGCTCAACGATTATTATAAAGGATTATCTGCAGATCATACCGATGAATTTATTGCTGTGGAGAAAGAAAATGGTTATCCTTTAAATTTCTCATTATAGCAATTTAACATAATGTATGAATAAAAAATAATGAATAAAAATATTATACATAAAATCAATGCATTAGGAGCAAATACAGACGCTGTCAATATTTCTGAAAATTTTGCTGAAAACTGGAAGAATATAAGGTTCAACAATCATCTTTATCACAAAGACTGGCAGTTGTACGGGATTGATGAGTTTCTTTTGTGTGTACTACAGATCCTGATCAGTCGAACCCAACAGTTTACAGCACAGACCATGAAGTATATTTCCAGGAAATTGAAAGCAAAGGAAAACTGGAGGATTTCCTGGACAGATTCATGACTAAAGAAGAGTTCTCAGAAAACGTTATAACATATTTGGAAGAAAAAAGTAAAGAATAAGGGATTCTCAGACGATTAATACTCTATTGCAGGGGTATTATAAAAATCCTATAATTTATATTATGTTAAATTGAATATTATTTGAGTTCCAAAAATTCAAAACCCGTCCCAGATTTTCATTATTTTAAATTCTCGATTATAGCACCAGATTTTTCAAGTAACAATCTTCCAGTTTTTAACGTAGTCAGAGATTGGACCCAATCCAACTTCTGTTCTTCTTTTATCTACATTATCAGGATCTAGTAAAGGTAAAACATAGTAAGTATTATTACTTTGATTGATTCCTATCTGGCTTCCGTATATTTGTTTTCTGCCTTCCCGGATTTCTATTCTGTCAATTAACAAAGCTAAAGAACCGGCACTTGCATTTCCTTTTGTGACAGCTTCTTTCATCATTGGGAGATATTTTTTCTGCGTTTCAAGATCTGAATGTTGAATGACAAGAAATAATGCACTGTTGGCTTGTGCGCCTACTTTCTCTTTACCAACCCAGCCTTGCTCATCTAATATTTTTTTACTTTTATTAAGTTAAGTGAGTCTTTCTGCATTGTTATTTTCCAAAGATCATTCATTTCTTTAGATTGCGGACCAAATTTTTTCTGGGTTTCGTCCATTTGCATTCTGTATTTTTGGTCTTCCTCGAGAATTGCCAATAATTCAGCCTGCAGGGGTTTGTCATAATTGGCTTCTATTGCCGCTATTTTTTTTTCTAACTTTTCAATTGTTTTCCCCCACTCTTTTTTTGAATGTAAATTATCCAAATCAGTATCAGATTTTAAGTGCTTTAGATTGGTCCAGCCTTTATCTATTGACAGGTTCAGCCATTTAAAGGCTTTTTTCGTATTTCCTGCTAAAGCAGATGAGCAAGCACCGTTATATAATTGGCTTGGATTTTCACTTTCAATTTTAAAAGCTTTATCATATACATCAGCAGACATTTTATAATCTTTTGCTCTGTATAATTGATCGGCTTCATTTATTAATTTTGAATATTCCTGAGCATTAACGCCTGTGAATAAAAACAATAATAACAAAGCATAAATAGTGTTTCTCATGTTTCCTGTATTTAATTCTTAAATTTTAGATGGTTATGTTTTGTTCAGGCTACGAATATAAAATTTATTTTATGATTGGATTGTTAAGAGATCATAAAAAATGACATTCGAAGTTTTTAGTTTTTATTCTAGCAGGTATTATATCAAATTTCTCAAACTTACCTATGCTTACCTAAAATCGGTTTTAAATATTTAGCTAAATCATTTTCTAAAACTTCCATTAAATTAATCATTTCAGAATCAAATTCGTAAACTACTAATTTTAGATTTAGGTTTAATTCTTTTGTCCAATAATAAAGTTGTAACCCCTGTGTCCTATCTACTTTATAATAACCTAAATGTTGAATTAATCTTCCCCAAAAATGACGTTTTACTTTACCAACATATAATATCCTACTTTCAGGGATTGTTTTTTTGCAGGAATTGCTTTAGAGTTTTCAGAATTTGCATATTCTCTTATTTTTTCAGCAATTTCTGAAGATAAATTCTCAGATAATATTTCAAAATAATATAAACAAGGTCCCTTTAATTCTTTTAATTCAGAAAACATTGCTTTATATTTTTCAGAAAGTGTAATATCACTGTAATTGAAATCTTCTAATTCTGTACAATTTATATAAAATTCTTTAGTACTTTTGGTTCCTTTTTCTGCTAAGTTCTGAAAAGGAAAAATTGATTTTCTACTTATTTCTTTAATGATTTCTTCCATAATTGTATCTTGGATTTATAAATTAATACCTTTTTTAGCTAAGTATGTTTGATCAAAGATAATTATTCTAATTTGTTAAAAATTATGGAATACCGTAAGAATCATTTAAATCGCTTTTACTGATTAGCACTATTCTGCATGCGTCCGCCAGTTATCAGTGTACACTCTGAAAACATATTGCTTTTTCACCATTATGAACTATGTATAAATGGTTCATGGCAAGCCTGAAAATTTTGCATTTCATTAAGATTTTTCGGTTTGACCAAAAAAAGCTCCAAAGTACAAAGACTTTGGAGCTAAATTTAAATAGCTAACCTTTCGGCTGATTTGCTATTGCTTGGTAATTTTATTGAAAAAAGTATCACCTTTAAAGATATAGTCTCCTGAGGGATATTCAGTAAGATCGATGGTATTTTTCCCTTTTCTAAACAATATATTTTTAATCAGGTTACCGTTATTATCATATAAATAAACATTTTCATCTAATGAGGATTCCACATTGATCACTCCTGTCGTTGGATTAGGATAAGCGGAAGTTTTCGTTTTTGGGGAAGCTTCTCTTGTTGATAAAAAGCAACCTGAAATATAGGAATCTCCAATAATATTAAAACCTTTGTTGATCAGCTGGGCTCTGGCCAGCATCGCTTGTGGTGTAGAATAAACCAATCCTGCTGCATCTATAGTTCCGGACGTTATTGTGGAGTTCGCCCAGGTAGGATTATTATTTAGAGCAATGAGAAAATTGCTGTAATTCGTACATGATAAACCTACATTTTTAAATCCAAAATAGATTGAATTCCAGCTAAAGTTCTGAAGCTTGATATCCCACGCAGAAATATCCTGGTCAAAATGCGAAGCCCCTGCAAACATATTAAATCCGGCGAAATAATCAGCCTTGCTTACATCCCAGTTTCCGATGGGCTGATTGAATGACACTGCATTTTCAAACATATGCTCAAAATCTGTTACTTTACCTGTATTCCAGTTATCAAGTGGCTGATTAAATGCTGCCGCATTATAGAACGTATAGCGGAAATTGGTAGCATTTTCTGTATTCCATGAATTTAATGGCTGGTTGAAAGCTGTGGCATCTGCAAACATGGAGGAAAAATCAGTTCCGGATGTTGTGTTCCACGCTGAAATATCCTGATTAAAAGAAGAGGCAGAAGAAAACATGCTGCTAAAATTGGTTACTTTTGATGTATCCCAGTTTCCGATGTTCTGATTAAACCGCGTTGCTCCGCTGAACATACCGCTCATGTCTGTAATACGGAATGGATTCCAGTAAGAAAATGAAGTATGGCCTGTCAAAGATGAACAGTTAAGGAACATTTGCGATAAACTGGTGATCTGTGTTAAATCAGGAGTATCTGCAGCCGTTACGTTAAGATTGGGACAGTTGGCGAATGCTCTGTCGAATTGCTGAAGCCATGTAGTATTTCCCCATTGGCTGAGTTCTATGAGTTCCTGATTTCCACCCGGAGGCATGATATCTGCATTGGCTCTGAAACCGTAAAATGATCCGTTCCCGCTGGATACTTTTAATTCGTAAGTGGCCTGCAGAGGATCTGGATGAAATGATGGCCCAAAATATATAAGTAAAGGTTCATTGCTGCTAGAGGTTACATAATCATACATCCCGTTATGTTCAGGATATCCTACTTCTTCCCAGTGAATGGTGTAATCGGTTCCTGCGCCGCCGAATCTTATTGAATGATCAATGATGCCGTTTGCATTGGGTTTCCAGATGGTAGTAAATTCATTCTGCGCATAGGAAATGCAAAATAAAAAGAGAAAAATGATTATTAGTTGTTTTTTACACATAATTTAAAAAAGTTGTTTTTAAGGTTAAAATTGGGTTGGGTAAGACAATTAATTTCCCGGGATTCTTTATCTTATCTCTGATACAAAAGTACTGGCGAACAGCGACAAAACTCGTCGTGTTATAATTTAATGGCTTGTTTTTTTAAGTTTTTTTGATGTAAAAAACCTCTAAAAACTACTTGGAAATGGTAATGACAAAATTTGTATTGGAATGTTGATTTTGATAAGAAAAGATGCCATAGAAACATTGGCAAATGCAGACTAATGAAGGAAAAATGAGCGCGTTATTCAGCAGCATTTTTACAGATTACAGCAATATAGACATGGTTACAGCTCCTCATAGCTGCCATGTTAATAATAAGTTGCTGAAATGTTTGGAATAAAAAAATAAATAGGAATAAAAATTCTTAAAAGAAATGATTTTGGACTAAGGGCATAAAAAAAAACCGCTCTGAAAAGAGCGGTAAATTTTTAATGTCAAATTGTTTGCTGATTAGCAAGTAGAACCGCACTCAAGTAATTTGATGTGGATTACACCGTTAACAACACATTGTGTCTGGCATAAAGCGTTTGTTACAACAGTGCTTACACCGCCTACTACTCCACCTACTGTAGATCCTACGCCAGTTACAACACCACCAACGATAGTACCTACACCGCCTACTACTCCACCAACTACACCTCCTAGTCCACCTAGAAGTCCGCCGATTGGATCTAGTAATCCGTTACCTGAAATAGCTTTTAATTCGTTTCTGTCCAATTTTTTTAAGTTTTTCATAACTATATTTTTATATGATTATTACATCACGAATATATGAATAATATTTACACAATTGCAAATTATTTTAAATAAATTAATTATTTGTTCTTATTGTTTAATATTTCATTAATATATAGGTGTTTTAATAAAAATATGATTTTCACTGATATGTGATTGATTTTCTAAATGTTAAAAAACATAACTCAATTTATGAAATTTGGAGTTATTATTTATGTATTAAAATATATTTATTGTTGTTTATTTTTTAATTTATATAGAATCATTAAAATTCTTCTTAAATAAGGCTTGAATGGATAGAAAATGAGTCTTTAAAATGCTGCAATTCATCCATTTCGTAGAGTGATAGCGAAATAATCAATAAAATTTGCTTCCTGCAGGCAGTAAAACCCATATGAATTACTGATAACGGAATCAAATTTTGTATTTTTGCTGACATACTTTTATCAATGTCAGTTTTTTCAAATAATATACGCTTTTTAAGAGCCAGAAGAAAGCTCTCCCAACAGAATGTAGCCGATGAACTCATGATTTCAAGAGTACGGTATTCAAAATATGAAAATGGTATATCTGAACCTCCTATTGAACTGCTCGTAAAAATCTCAAAATATTTTCATGTGAGCATTGATCTTATACTTTCTGTAGATCTGGAGAAGCATCCGGTGGATGAAATGCTGAAACTTCCGGATAACAGGATTGTTCTTCCGGTAGCGGTGGATACTCAAGGAAATGATACCATAGAAATTATTCCTCAGAAAGCCTCCATGGGATATCTGGAAGGATACAGCGATATAGAATATATTGAAAGTCTTCAGCGTATTGCGCTTCCTTTTCTTAACAACGGAAAATACAGGGCCTTTCCTGCAGATGGTGATTCTATGCCGCCGTTCAGGAGCGGTTCTTATATAGTAGGAAAATATGTAGAAGGCATTAATGAACTGAAAGAAGGCAAAACCTATGTTTTTGTTACGCTGAATGATGGTATTACGTACAAGCGTTTTAAAGAAAGAAAGGAAAATGCAATCTGTGTAAGTGCTGATAATTCATTTTATGAGCCTTATGATATTCCTTTTGAGGAAGTAGTAGAAATCTGGCAATATGCATCTGGAATTTTCCCGGAAGATTTTGAACCGGGTGATTATGAAAACTATAATTTCAAAGAGATGTTCCGGGAACTGAGAAAAGATATCAAAGATCTTGATAAAAAGATCTCAGGCCGTCGTCGTAAACAGTCATAAAATTAATATCTATAATAAAAATGCTCCTGAAGTTAAATCAGGAGCATTTTTATTATAATTCCTCAGAAAGTTCAATCCATACGGGAGCATGGTCGCTGCTTTTCTCCCAGCCCCGCACTTGGCGGTCTACTCCACCACTTTGTAACCGGGATTGAAGGTAAGGGCTCAATAAGATATGATCCAGTCTTATCCCTGCATTTCTGTCATAAGCTTTGTATAAGTAATCCCAGAACGTATAGATTTTTTCGCCCGGATAGAGGCTTCGTATAGAATCCAGCCAGCCTTTTTTCTGAAGATCCTTATATGCTTTTCTTACCTCTACCCGGTATAATGCATCATTTTCCCAGCGTTCAGGTTTATGGACGTCAATAGGTTCCGGAATGATATTAAAATCGCCTATAAGAATGGCAGGAAGTTCCATTTTAATGAGCTGATCGGTTCGTTTTTTAAAACGTTTGAGCCATGATAATTTATAATCAAACTTAGGCCCTGGATAAGGATTTCCGTTAGGAAGATAAAGGCAGCATATCACCATCTGATCTATAATAGCTTCTATATAACGGCTTTGAATATCGTCTGGATCACCTGGTAAGGATCTTTGTACTTCTGTGATTTCTTTGTTTTTCGCTAATATGGCCACCCCGTTCCAGCTCTTCTGTCCATTCCAGATGGCCTGATATCCGGCGTTATTGATTTCCTGCAAAGGAAAACGTTCCTGAGGTGCTTTTAATTCCTGAAGACAGACAATATCCGGTGAAGCTTCTTTCAGCCACTTCAATAAAACAGGCAGACGGCCGTTGACTCCATTTACATTATAGGTTGCTATTTTCATGATGAAGGTTTTTTGGAAAATCAATTTTTTTAAATTACGACAATAATTATTCCATCATAAATATCTCTTGGTTGGTATTTTGCGAAATAATAATCTAAAAAAATTAAGTTTTGATGAATAATCTCTGGGCTGTGAGGTAAAAGTTCAATATATTTGTGATACAAGATATAGCTCATTAATATTTAAATCCCTCGATGAAAAGATATACGACCTTTTTATTAGCATTACTTTTTCCTGTTACGATGTATGGACAGCAGAATCTCACTGCTGACGAATTGTTTGCTAAAGCCCGTACCACGGCTTTTGAACAGAAAGACTATACAACTTCTATAGCGCTGGCTAAAGAAGCATTGGAAAAAGCGCCGAATTATACAGATATTTCAGTTTTTCTTGGGAGATTATATACATGGAATAAAGATCTTCCCGCGGCGAGAGCAGTATTTGAAGACCTTGGAAAAAGAGGTGTTCAGGATGAAGATTATTTTCTGGCCTACGCCTCATTGGAATACTGGAATGATGAGAATACAAAGGCTGTCGAAATTCTTGATAAAGGTCTTTCATACCATCCAAAATCCGAAGCACTTTTGCTGCTGAAGGCGAAAGTGTATTTTGGGATGGATCATTATGAGGAAGCTGATCAGGCTGTAAAGACTCTTTTATCCATTAATCCTAAAAATACGGAAGCAAGAGCTCTTGCTGTGAGAATAAATGATCTTTCTTCTAAAAATGCAGTTGGAATTGTTTACAACTATTCCCATTTTGATAAGCAGTTTGATGATGACTGGCATATTGTGGGAGTAAGCTATAAGAGAGTAACTCCTATCGGTTCTGTGATTCTTCGCGGGAACTATGCGAATAAATTTGCGCAGGGAGGAACGCAGATTGAGCTGGAAGCTTATCCGAGACTTTCGAAAATGTTTTATCTGTATGTTGGCGGAGGATATTCTGGTGATGTCGGTCTTTTCCCGAAATACCGTACCGGAGTTTCTTTAAATGCCAACCTTCCCCACAGCTTCGAGGCAGAATTAGGTTACCGTCAATTGTATTTCAGCAACAGCATCTGGATGTATACTGCGGCTGTAGGAAAATATTATAAAAATTTCTGGTTCAACCTGCGTACTTATATTACGCCGGACAGCAAAAATATTTCACACTCTTATACGGCAACGGTACGATATTATACAAAAAGTGCCCAGGACTATTTTGCTTTTCAGATAGGAACAGGAATCAGCCCTGAAGAAAATCGTAATAACCTCCTGGAAAATGAGACTTTTAAGCTTAAAACGTTTAAAATAGGTGCTGAATATAATTTCTCTTACCGCACCAATCTGTTTTCAGTTGGTACCATGTATTATAATCAGGAATTCCGTCCGGGTGAGAAAGGAAATCAGTTTGATATTACTTTAGGTTACACCAGAAAGTTCTAAAACTTTGATTTCGTTTTTTTCTTAAAGTTAACCATTACCGAATCAGGCATCAGTTTTTTAGTGGAATAAAACTTTGCATTCATACTTTTATACTGATTGAATCTGCCATTGATCTTACTCATGGCTGCCGCATCATTGGAAGGATCTTCTTCCAGATTCTTAAGCGTGAAAAGCTTTCCGTCATGGATATAATACTTTTCAGATACGAAATCAATAAGCTGGTTTTTACTCTGCATCATTGGAATTCCTGCCTTGCTGATTTCAGCATCTGCAGAAAAGCCTCTTCCTACCCATGTTACGGTAGAAGGTGTTTTGATCTGATAATTATTTCTGTAATAGGCCAGAATAGAAGGTGCAATATCAAAATGGCTTACTGTTTTATAAAAACGTTTTGATTCCTTTAATAAGGGTGAATAGATCAATAACGGTACATGAAATCTGTCTATTTTAGACTGTAAAGTAATTTCAGGCATACTGTGATCCCCTGTAATGACAAAAATTGTATTGTTATAATCCGGGCGTTTGCTGTAATTTTTAAAGAAACCTTTAATCGCATCATCGGCGTTCAATACTGAAATGAGCTGATCTTTATGAGCTGTTGCCCACTTTTTCTGTTCCGGAGTTAAAATCCCGGAATTAAGCCTTTGATTGTACAACTTTTCATAATAATCTTTATTGTTGATTAAAAAAGGATTATGGGTTGAAAGCGTAAGGATCATATTGAAATACGGCTGATTCTGCGGTTTTTGCTGCTCCTGCATTTTACCAAAAACGGCCTGGTCTTCATATCCCCAGCTCTCTCCGTTGCTGGCAGGAAGTTTGCGGTACGGACTGCTGAATAATGCTTCATCTACAATGTGATCTACTCCACTGTATTCCAGAAACTCACGATACCGGTCAAATGATGTATGGCCTCCATAATAGAACCCCGTTTCAAATCCGTTTGCTTTAAGAATATTATAAAGATTGAAGTTCTCCGGTGTTTTCTCTATTTCAAGGAACCCGTTTTTCCCGAAAGGAAGTGAACCTGTTAAAGATGGTAACGCTCCGAATGTTCTTCCTGCTGAACTTAAACTGTTCTCCCAGTACAAGCTTTTATTAGAAAGAGAATCAAGGTAAGGAGTAAAATTACCTATATATCCTTTGGGTGATGTATACGCATGTCCGAAGCCTTCCATGATAAGGAAAACAAGATTGGGAACCTGCTCGGATCTGTTAAAATATGATCCCAGGAAATCGGGTGTATTTTCTTTTCTCCAGAATGGAAAATTTTTATCAAGCATTTCCGCATTGGCGGTATAGTCTTCATTTTCGCTTAGCAATTCAGTCAGCTCCGGGTGATCACTGATGAAATTATCTTCGTTGGATTTAAAGAAATAAGCCCATTTACTTTTTGCTGCATTCTGATTAAACTCACTTTCACTGCTCAGAATTGTTGATCCTACGATATCGGAAGGAATAAAAAAAGCAGCCAGCCCCAGCCCCATTATTATTAATCCCGGATACATTGTTTTTAAAGCTGTTTTACCGGCAATCCATAAAGGAATAAATGAGCCGGCTATTAAAATTCCCAGTAGCGCAAAGTTTTTAAAATTGAGCATCCCGCTGGCCTGTAAGATTTGCTTTATTTCTTCTTTACTGTAATATAAAACATCTGCCCCCAATACATTACGGGTTTCAGAAAAATACAGGAATAAGATATATTGGGTAACAGCTACAATGAGCAGGGTTACTATGCCCAGAATCCTTGCCCAGCCTTCTTTGATAAAATTGATGATCAGATAAACAAACCCGATGCAGAAGGTCAGTCTAAGAGCAAATAAAATATTTTCTGTGAAAAGATGGCCAATGATAGCCGGAGTTTCAAATTTTGGAAAGATATACTTATACCACAATGATTCTGCAACTACGCCAACCAAAAATAAAGCGAAGAAAATCAATGCCAGCATTCCCCACTTTTTAAGTCCCACCTGAAGAATAGCATATATTCTTTCTTTCAGAGGTAAATTTTGTGTACTTTGATTAAAGCCTTGTCTGGTCATTTCACCCCATCCATGCGATTTTTTGAAATAATCTATAAACCCGTTTACCCCTGCTTTCACCACAATAGGATGGAAATAAAAAGGTTCGGAAAAGGCGGTGAAAATCAATCTGAGGAAATCTTTCCTTTTGGTATAGACCTGATGGCTTACAAGGTCTACCAATATGGCATAAATAGAATACAGAAAGCCCATCGAGATCACAAGAGCGAACAGAATTACAAAAAACGGCCAGTTGATAATTCCCAGCAATAAAAAAATGATAAAGATGATGTATCCTGAAAACTCGATAAGCGGCCCCAAAAATTCAAAGAAAAACCAATACGGCAGACTGATCATTCCTAATTTTCTGTATTTCGGATTGAACATCAGCTTCCTGTGTTTCCACAGGGTTTCCATCGTTCCGCGCATCCATCTGTTTCGTTGTTTTCTGAGAATATCTTTGGACTCGGGAACCTCTGTCCAGCATAAAGGATCCGGAATGGTAAGCACTTCATAAGGTTCGTTCTTCTCTTCCATGTATTTCCTCATTCTTACCACCAGCTCCATATCCTCTCCCACTGTACTTTTATCATAACCTCCGCATGCCAGCACAATTTTTCTGTCAAATACGCCAAAAGCGCCTGAGATCAGAATCAGACCGGATGCACGAGACCATGCCATACGACCGAGTACGAAAGCCCGGATGTATTCCAGAGCCTGTGTTCTTCCCAACAGAGTCTTCGGCATGTTGACACTTACTACTTTTCCGTTTTCAATGACACAATTGTTGGCCAGACGAATTACTCCACCGCAGGCGATGAACTTTTTATCGGTCTGCTCCAGCATCGGTTTTGCCAGTTTTAAAATCGAATCCTGCTCCAGAATACAATCTACATCAATGCAGACCAGATATTCCCCTGAAGAGATATTGACTCCCACGTTTAATGCATCTGCTTTTCCGCCGTTTTCCTTATCAACAACAATAAGCTTTTTAAAGGCCGGATTTTTACTTTTATAAACTCCTCTTACAGCATTGGTTTCGATTTTCCCCTGGATGAAATAAGCCACCGATTCCAGTTCATAAGCTTCGATCAGTTTTTGTATGGAATCATCCTTACTTCCATCGTTTACAATAATAATTTCCAGATTATGATAGTAAAGGGACAGCAGGGAGCGTACATTTTCCACAATGGTCATGCCTTCGTTATAGGCCGGAGCAATAACACTGAATACCGGCGCATTGGGATTGGCCGCAATGATACTGTAATCTGTAAATGTATTTTCTTTTTTATAACGCAGTACAGCGCCCAGTGCATATATTCCTATCCACCCATAGATAAGGGTTACTGCTGTTCCGTAAATCAAAAACAGCCAGATAACAACTTCATAGATGATGTGCGAGAATTCTAACATACTTTTTCCTGTAATGCGTATTTAATGATTTGAATTAATTCTTCTGATGTTTCCCTGTTCAATACTTCTGTCAGATACTCCTGCTTTTCAAGTGCACATAAAGCTTCTGCGGCATACACTTTCACACCTGAATCGGTGCCGTTCAATAACTGGTCTTTCAGGAAATCTGTACTGCGCTGGTCTTTTGACTTTTTCATGACCTTAAGGATCTCTTTCTGAACTTCAACCGGCTGATGCGGATAGACTTCCATAAGATGGGTAATCGTAGAAGAGTTTTCCAGTGATAATAATGTTTGTACCGCCTGTATCCGTACTTCAGAAGAAGAATGGTCCAGCAGATTAATAACAGAAGAATAAAGGGGTAGTATCTGAAATTTCCTTAACAGTTTAAGGGTGAAAATAACTACGGAATCATTAGAGCTTTCCATCCAGCTTTTAATATGATCTCCTGAGTTATCAGGAATCTGATTTATTGAAAGAAGCAAACGAAGCTGCTGCCATTCTGATATGGTGGAGGTAATGCTGCTCAGGAAATGAAGTCCTTCAAATCCTTTAAAGTGAACCATTGCATATTGTGCTTCCTGATATACCTGAGCTGAAGGATGGCTTAAAAATGTAGATATTTTGGGTAATGCTTCTTCTACATTCATAGACGTAAGTTCCTGTATTCCCCCTGCAATTAAGTGCACTTTTTTTTGACTGAGTTTCTTAAACGCTTCTTCCTGAAGCCCATAATCACGGAATAAGTCTTTCAGTTTGTTTTGTGCTGCTCCGGAAAATTTCTTTTCAGATTCTGCCAGCTTCTGTAGAAATAAATTTCTGAATAAGGAACTGCCAGCTGCTGATGAGAAATTATCATCCGGAGATATTTCATCTTCACCATATACAATCACTTCTGAGATTCTCTTATTGATTACTTCTGACCATCTGGAAGCCTGCAAGGATTCTCTGTACTGATAAAAACTGTAGATCAGCACTACAATAATCAGCAAGAGAACCAGGGAAAGCATCCCCAGAAAAACAAGAAAAAGAAAATGTATAGAAGTGGTGAGAAACATGGTTATGGTTTATCTTGAAGAAAATCTTTTTATTCTTAATATCAATTCATTGGGGCTGAATGGTTTTACAATAAAATCCGCTGCTCCGAGATCAAAAGCATTCAGTACCACCTCTTCCTGCCCCATGCTGGAAAGCATGATCACCGGGATCTGTTTGCCCATGGTTTTAATGGCGGAAAGTATTTCAATTCCGGAGGCAAACGGCATCATAATATCTGTGATGGCCAGGTCTACATCTTTTGTTTTGAGGGTTTCAATAGCGTCTTTTCCGTTACGGGTAAGAATCACTTCGTGTCCCTCTTTTAATAATTTGTGCTCAATCGTTTTTAGAATCAGTTCGTCGTCTTCGGCGATGAGAATCAGCATAATTTTATTTATTTTTTATTGTATTAAATTTTTAATGGCTTGTAATCCTGTAGTAATATCCCGGATAATTTCTTTTTCCATGGCAATAAAATCCATGTCGGTTTCTGATTTCTTTTCCCAGTCCGCTGCATGTTCTGTGAGTCGTGTCAATCCTGCCGTTCCTGCCGTTCCTTTAAGCTTATGAAGGATCATTTTCAGGGCTGTGGTGTCTTTTTCTGCAGCGCTTTTTCTGATGTTTTCTTCGGCCTGAGTAAGTTCCTGTATCACAAGGTTCAAAAATATTTGTTTGAAATCGTCATCATCATCACCCATATGTTCATTCAAAAGCTTTATATCAAAGAATTTTTCTTTATCTGATGATTCTTCTGCGGGAATGTGATTTTCATTAAAAATATATTTTTCCAGTATTCCCAGCAGATCTGCCTGTCTTAAAGGTTTAGGTAGGAAGTCATTCATGCCGGAATCCAGGCACTTTTCTTTTTCACCCAGTACATTTCCCGCAGTTACACCAATAATCGGAACACCGGCATACTCCGGAAGTAACCGGATTTGTTTCGTTGCTTCAATACCGTCCATTACCGGCATCTGAACATCCATTAAAATAATATCGAATATTTTTTCTTTGCACTGCTCCAATGCCTGAAGACCATCGGTAGCTTCTGTGAGCTGTGCATCAGGGATTAATGAACGTACCATTTTATTGTTCAGCACCATATTGACAGGGTTGTCATCTACAAGTAAAACCTTGGCAGACTGCATGAGCTTTGGTGTATTTGTTTCTGCTTGTGTGTTACTGCTGATCTCTTTCTCAGTATTTTTTACAGCAAGCTTCAGCGTCTTGTAAAGTTCTTCAGATTTGATCGGTTTCAATAAAAAGAATGAATTGTTTTCCTGGCGGAAAGAGTTGATAACATCATGCTCTTCAGAAGAGGTATGAAGGATAATGAGAGGTGATGATTCATTTTGTTTATCAAACAGCTCCCTGATTTTTTCTATGGTTTCCAGTCCTGAAATGACCGGCATATGATAATCCATCAGAATCACATCAAAACGTTCTCCCGCAAGCAGTATCTGAAGGGCTTCCATTCCATTCGCGGCAAGCTTTGAATCAACATTTTTATAAGCGAGCATATGCTGAATGATAATCCTGTTGGCCTCATTGTCATCTACAATTAATACTTTTTTTATTTTCAGATCTTCCTCTTCATGGCGCTCGGACATTTCGTAAGGAACCTGGATATCAAAATAGAAGGTGGACCCTTGATGAAGCTCACTTACCAATGACAGACTGCTTCCCATATAGTTCAGGATATTGTTGGAAATGGTCAGTCCGAGGCCGGTTCCCCCGTACTTTTTGCTGATAGAGCTGTTTTCCTGAGTAAAAGCATTGAAAATATGCTTTTGTTTTTCTTTAGGAATACCAATTCCGGTGTCCCTTACGGAAAATCTAAGGGTAATATTTTTACTCTCAATACTTAGTTTTTCCACTTTAAGTTCTATTTCTCCTTCCTGGGTAAACTTCACGGCATTTCCAAGAAGATTGATCAGGATTTGCTTAAGTCTCGATTCATCCAGCCAGATGGTTTCAGGAAGTCCCGGTTCTATATTTAAGAGTAATTCTATATTCTTTTTCTGGGACTGATAAAGAATTACGTTGATTACCTGACTGACAATATCATAAACATTGGCTTTTTCAATGGAAAGCTCCATCTTCCCGGATTCTATTTTGGAAAAATCAAGGATATCATTGATGATACTCAACAGGTTTTCACCGGATTCATTAATATAATTAAGATACTGTGTCTGTATTTCATTCAATGGTGTTTTTAAGAGAAGATCCGAAAAACCGATAACACCATTTAACGGAGTTCTGATTTCATGACTCATATTGGCCAGAAATTCTGACTTCGCCTGGCTGGCAATATCGGCCATTTTCTTGGCATTCTTAAGTTCCTTATTGATTTTTACAGAGGTTGTAATATTCTGTGCAGCAACAATAATTCCGCCTATAACATTACTGGAAAGATACCATGGCGTAACCTCTACATTATAATGCTGAATAGATTCCTTGCCGGGAATTTCTATCGCCATATCTTCATTCTTGTAGGCTTTTCCTGCCAGTGCATCCCGGTATATTTTTATTCTTTCATCCGGTACATCCGGGGAAATCTTAAACATGTTCTCTCCAATGAGCCTGATGTCGTTCATCTGGAATTCATCTTTCCAGCTTTTGCTTACAGAGAGATAATTAAGATCTTTATCAAGCATAGCTACCGTAGCAGGAACATAGGCAACAAATGACTGAAGCATAGCCTCTTTTCTGGCCAGTTCTAAGTAAACTTTTTTGAAATTATCAATATCCTGTATAATTCCGTAGACTCTCGTACATACTCCGCCTTCAAATTCCGGTATTCCTTTTACCCTTACCCAGATCATGACGCCGTCATTTCGTACCAGCTGTAATTCTTCATCGTAAGGTATGCCTTCTTTCACTGCTCTCTCGAATAAGGATTCCAGTTTTTCCCGGCTGTTTTCACTATAGAAGCCTAATGCATTCTCTAAATCCGGCTGGAAAGTTTTATCTATTTTATGGATTTCTCTGGTAGACTGTGACCAGATTACAGTATTGTTTTTGAGGTTGACTTCCCAGCCTCCGACCTGGGCAACCGCACTGGTCTGTTCCAGCATTTTTTTGGTATTGACCAGATCTTTTTCCAGTGTTACTCTTTCGGTAACATTCAGTGCGGTACTCACTACGTAAGGTTTTCCTTCTTTATTGATTTCCACAAGGTTGTGGTACATCCATATTACTTCATCACCGCCTTTTGTTTTCAGAATCATGGTTCCGAAATCTTCACGGTTTTTGTTGATACGCTCCAGATATTGCTCAAGAAGATGCCAGTTTTTTTCAGGGACAAGATCTTTTAAATTCAGATCTTCTACCTCTTCAGCAGAATATTGAAGGGTTTCTCTTCCTTTTTCATTGACGGCGATGATATTTCCTTCCATATCATGCATACTCATCAGTCCTATTGCATTTTCGAAGAAGCTTCTGAAACGGCGTTCGGAGCTTTCCAGTTTTAGTTTCTCTTCAATACGCTGGGTAATATTGATTCCGAAGCAAAAAATATCCGAATGGCTCTGGTTCAGTTTTAAATACCATTCAACAATAATGGTTTGGTTATCATTGATATTGGTAGAAGTGGTAAACGTTATCTCTTCATCCGTATTAGGAAGATCTTTAGAAAGTAATTGAAGCTGGGAATTATGACTGCCTACCAGATCAAGGAAATTCTGATTGATAACCTGGCTTTTATTTACTTGAAATGCATTTTCAAAAGCCGGGTTAATATCTTTCAGTAAAAAATTTTTGTCCAGCACACAGATCAGGTTATTAGAAATACTGAAGGTCTGCTGGAAATATTCTGCCTGGATATTTTTCCGTTTTCCCATCAGAAGTTTCGTGACCGCTTCCCCTATTTTTTTTAGGGTAGAGATCTGGTCTTCTGTAATAGTTTTAGGCTTATAATCAATTACGCAAAGTGTTCCCAAAGCAAATCCTTCGTCATCTAACAGGGGTACTCCTGCATAAAACCGGATTCCGCCTGCCAGTATGAGTGGATTATCAGAAGATCTTTCATCCAGTAAAGTGTCATTGATGACTACAATGTCCCCACTTGCGATAGAATACTGGCATACAGTATTTTTCCTGTCTACAAAGTCCAGGGCAAGTCCCACACAACTCTGGATCGTCTGGGTTTCGCTTTCCATCATGGCAATAAGTGCTGCCGGGCAGCCGGTCACGAGACATGCTGTTTCTGCAAAAACGTCTAACTGGGGATCTTTTTCCAGGTTTAAAAGATCAAAAAACTCCAGTTTTCTCATTCGATCTTCTTCATTCGCAGGAATTGGGTACTTCTTCATATGTTATTTCAACGGTTAGAGATTTTTCTTTTTTGATTATTAAAAAATGATAATCAAGTCCTTAAAGTTTATATTTTCAACATTTTTAAGTGCTTTAAATTATTATTTTAATAAGTAAAGCAAAATACGAAATAATTTTGTATTCCGTTGCAGTAAATTTGTTAATAAAGGAATATGCATGGTTATTTTAAAATATTTTAAAGATATAAAGAAGTAATAAACAATATAAAATAAAAAGTACCACATGTGATCATATGGTACTTGGTGTTTGAATCAGGATGAAAAGTAATGTTTTAACAGTGTTTTTTTAAGGCCTGACGATTGATTTTTTAAAGTCCATTTCCGGATGAGCCCGGAAATGGACACACCACTTATCATCATCCAAATCACAACTATACTATGAACAGGGAGGCAATAGCCTGCGCATCGCTGCCACTTAAAATCTCATCATAAGCTGCAGAACCGGCTGCAGCTCCAAATAAGGTTCCTGTATTGAAACCCGCCTGATTGGTATTATCTTCTCCTGCATAAACAGGATTGGTTGCAGAAGGCATATTTCCTCCATCGGCAAGCTCTATCCATCCTTTGTTTGCTCGAATTCTTCTTACCTGCGAAGCATGTCTGGCTTCTACAGAATGAATCTGTAAGGCTGCCTGAAGCACAACTTTATTGGACATTACGTTTCCTGCCTGTCCTTTGTATGCCCTTACTCCCGTATCTTCAAAGGCCTGGGCAAGAATAAGAAACTGATTATAATCTGTAAAAGGAGTAAAATTTCCACCAGCAGTAAAATCAAAAGTAGGTTTGTTTCCCGGAGTTGTTCCTAAAGAAGTCAGTGTGCTTTTCAGAAAACCTACATGAGCAGATTCATGCTTTGAAATCTGCATAAAAACTGTTCTGTCTGCATTCGGAATAAGTCCCGGTGTAGACAATCCTATGCTGTAATATTCATTTTCAAGGTATTCCAGTACCAATGCCAGCTGCAATGCATCTGTGAGGGTACTTTTTAAAGCCATACCTGTGAATGCTGTTTTTGAGGTTTCTGCTTTAGCCGGTGTTGCCATCAGTGCACCCAATCCAAGCGGAACTGCTGCTACTGCTGCTTTTTTTCCGAATAGAGACATATTGGTAATCGCCTCAAGTCTTGACGCTTCCGTTGTGAAGAATTTATCATGGGAAAGCTTATCCAGTAATCTAAGAATATTCATAATGTGAGTTTTTAAGGTGAATGATTAGTTGATGCCTCTTTCTTTCCAGGTAAAAGGTGTTTTGATGAATGCTCCGGCAGCCATTACGATATCCTTGGGCTCTTTCGCGAGGTCAAGTCCATTGGCATCTACCACGTCATCTCCTGAAAAATCTGCAGAGCCGGGATTGATGATATTTCTGATGGCGGAAGCATGTCTGGCTTCTACTGAAACTATTTTACCGGCAATAACAAGGTAGGTTGGGTTGGAAATATATTTCCCCGCACCATTGTAAGCGGCTACCCCCGTATCTTCCAATGCTTTTGCAGTGGCCAGAACTGAGCTCCTGTTATTAAAATTCACATTCGGGTACTGGAATTCGAGCTTAGGCAGCACATGATCTGTAGCTCCGCTGATGGCAGCTTTAAAGAAATCCCTGTGTATCACTTCATGATGGTACAGGTCTGTAAAAAGTTCTTTTTCAATACTTGAAATTCCCGTATAGAAATTGTTGACTACTTTCGTATAAAAGTCAGCTTCAAGCTGTTCAAGGGCGTAGGCGTAATTTAGTATTCCTACATCTCCTGTTCCAAGGTCATACTTGGATTCTTCAATAATCTGGAAGTCGTCATTGTCGTCACAGCCAATGATGGTAAGCCCTGCGATGGCCAGTCCTACTCCACTTAATTTCAGAAAGTTTCTTCTGCTGGTATCAAGGGTAGCTCCCTGATTAGAAACGTTAATGGTTCTTTTCATACTATTAATTTTTTAGTGTTGTATTTAAGAGAAAAAAAACAGCATATCAGTATGCTGTTGAAATCTCATAATTTGTTATGGCATTAAAACCGTATCGATGACATGAATCACACCATTAGACTGGTTGACGTCTGCAATGGTTACTTTCGCGCTGTTTCCTTTGGCATCTTTTATATAAAGGTCTTTTCCTTTAGTCCAGAAAGTAAGTTCCTCTCCCTGTACAGTTTTCATCATACTTTTTCCGTTTCCTGCTTTTACGGCTGCCCAGATTTCTTTCGCACTGTATCTTCCGGGAAGAACATGGTACGTTAAGATGCTGGTAAGTGTTGCCTTATTTTCAGGTTTTACAAGATTTTCTACAGTTCCTTTCGGAAGTTTTGCGAAAGCTGCATCCGTAGGAGCCAGTACTGTAAAAGGTCCTGCTCCTTCTAATGTTTCTACCAGTCCGGCAGCTTTCACTGCTGCGACTAATGTTTTGTGGTCTTTGGAATTGACAGCATTCTCAATAATATTTTTGGACGGATACATAGGTGCTCCTCCTACCATTACTGTTTTTTCTTTCATCGTTTGTGCAGTTACCTTTCCACTGAAAGCAAATGATAAAGCTACCATTGCTAAGACTGTGATTTTTGATTGTGTGTTCATCGTGTTGATTTTTTTATGAATTATATTTATTTGTGCTTTTAATGTCATTTACGAGGTTGGTTTTATTTTGGATTGAAAAAAAATAAAATTTATTTTATATTACTGATTTTCAGTTATTTATTTTTTTTTAATCGGGACAAACTCCAGACAGATAGAGTTCATACAGAATCGTTTTCCGGTTGGTTTTGGGCCATCATCAAAAACATGCCCGAGGTGAGACTCACATCTTCCACACAGCACTTCTGTACGTTCCATATGATGAGAGCTGTCTTTTCTGTATTTTACACTGTTTTTACGAAGAGGCTGATAAAATGAGGGCCAGCCGCAGGTAGTTGCAAATTTGGAAGTTGAAAGGAAGAGAGGATTACCACATACGGCACAGTAATAGGTTCCTTTTTCATCGAATTCATAATATTTTCCGGTAAAAGCAGTTTCTGTGGCTCCTTCTCTGGCTACCTCATAGAGTTCGGGGTTTAAAATCTTTTTCCATTCACTATTGCCTACTTTCAGTGTATTTTCTGCAGTGTGTGAGTAATAAGGATTTCTGGTTTTGAAAAGACTGTTTTGGGCTGTGCAAAATCCGAAGGACACCGTTACAGAAAGTAGAAGTATTGCTTTTGAATATAAGGTTTTCATATTTCAATATTTTTAATGATTGTCTTAAAATCATGTACGAAATAAAAGTTGATTCAGATTTTTTTGGGAATATGTTTTATTTTATTACATTTGGATAGAAAAATAAAAGCTATTAAAACAACCTATTCTGAAAAGGAACTTATCGTTTTATTGAAAGAAAAAAACGAAACTGGTTTTCATTATCTGTATGACCATTATTCCGGTGCGTTGTACGGGGTTGTTCTTCGGATTGTTCAGTCTAAAGAATATACTGAAGAAGTTATTCAGGATGTTTTTGTTAAAATATGGAACTCCATTCATCAGTACGATATTTCTAAAGGAAGATTTTATACCTGGATGATTAATATTGCAAGGAATACGGCTATTGACTATCTCAAGTCAAAAGGATTCCAGAATGAACTTAAAAACCAATCACTTCCGGATTTCGTATATAATACTGCAGAACTTTCAACAACGAATAATTCTTCCGATTATATCGGATTTAATAATGTGCTGGAAGGTCTGGAAGTAGACAAGCAGGAACTTATAGATCTTGCGTATTATCAGGGATATACCCAACATGAAATATCCGAAAAACTGAAGATACCGCTGGGAACGGTAAAAACGAAAATGCGGAACGCACTGATGAAATTAAAGGATTTGCTAAAAGATTACCAATAAATTGAACACTAAAGAATACATATCATCCGGAATTATAGAATCTTATATTCTTGGCCATGCTTCTCCCGAGGAAGCAGGGATTTTGGAGTGTGTGATGAAGAATAATGCTGAAGTAAGGGCAGCTTTTGAAGAAGCGCAGAAAACTTTGGAAGATCTTGCTACGGCACAGGCTGTAACCCCTCCAGATGATCTTAAGTCTAAGATCTGGAATAAAATTCAAAAAGTGCAGACTCCTGAAGAGATTACTCCTGTTCTTTCAACTGATATTTCTGAAGTAAAAGATCATAAAGAGAACAGAATCCAGGAATCCAGCCAGCGAAATAACGGATGGAAAACGTATGCAGTAGCAGCTTCTGTACTGTTTCTGGTAAGTGTTGCCGGTAACTTGTACTGGATGAATACCCAATCAGCCAATCAAAAAGAGATGGCTCTGCTGGCAGCAGATAAAAAGCATCAGGATAAGGCCATGCAGAAAATGAATCAGAAGCTTGAGATGTTTTCCAATCCTGATATGAAGATGGTTATGCTGAAAGGAGTAGAAAAGCATGCGGATGCCAAAGCAATGGTTTTCTGGGACAAAAAAACAAAAGAAGTTTATCTGAATGCTGAAAAGCTTCCAAAAGCTCCTGAGGGAATGCAGTATCAGCTTTGGGCTATTGAAAACGGGAAGCCGGTAAGTGCAGGAATGTACACGGAAGATAAAGACAGCAGGATTGCTTTAGCCAATATTCCAGATGCCCAGGCCTTTGCCATTACTCTTGAAAAAGAAGGTGGCAGTAAAGTGCCTACCATGGAAAATATGTTTGTAATGGGGGAAATATAGCCCTTTTTATAATAAAAAAAACAAGGCGGTCACAATCAAACCCGCCTTGCCATCTCCCAAATAATTAAATATGAAAAAATATGAATGTTTTGTTTATACAGGACATGCTTTCAGCATGAGATCATGCAGATCTGTATTTTTAATAAACGGCTGTAAAAATTCATTTCCAGGGCCATAAGCCGCTACTTCCACATAATCACCGGAGTGGTCCATACTGATCCACCCTACAGAATTCCTGCTTTTCTGAATTTCTGAATACAGTTTAAAAGGCAGTTTTTTATAATTATAAAGGCCTACTTCTTCCCCTTTTTCAAGACCGCTGTAAAAGCTCATCAGATGTTTAGCTTCCTCATCAGTCAGGATAATTTTGTTACCTTCATAGATCCAGTCTTTAATATCCTTTATTGAATAGTCTTTTTGAATCTTGTTCAGGATATATTCATTGGTATATTGATACTCTGAAATGCTGTTAAAGTTTTTAGTGGCATCCGTTCCGTAAATTGTTCCGGGATTCGCATTTCCATGGTCTGTAGTAATGATCACCAGTGTATTTCCATCTCTTTCGGCAAAATCTATAACTGTTTTTATGGCTTCATCAAATGCCAGCTGATCGTGGATAATCGCAGCGACATCATTGGCATGAGCTGCCCAGTCTACTTTTCCGGCTTCTACCTGAAGAACAAAACCGTCAGGATGATCCTTCATCTGGTTAATGGCTGTATTGGCCATTTCAGCAAGAGTTGGAGTATTTTTATATTCCTGAACATGAGCCCTGTCAATACTATATGGCAATGCTCCGGTATTGAAAATCCCTAACAGTTTTTCCCCTTTTTTAATTTCCCTCAGATCATTCTGCGTTTTCAGGATTCTATATCCCTTTTTGTGATAAACAGAATAAAGATCTTTCCTGTCCTCTCTTTTAACAGGATCGAAAAACTCATCTCCGCCACCCAACAGAACGTCCAGTTCAAGCTCAGCATACATTTCAGCGATTTGAGGCTCTGCATTTCTTCTGGAAGAATTCACACAAAAACCCGCAGGGGTTGCGTGGGTAATGGTAACGGTAGTCACACAGCCTGCTTTCTTTCCTGCTTTTTTATATTGCTGCCATATCGGAAGATGCTTTTCACCGTTGGCACCCATATTCAACGTACCGTTCCTGACTCTTATCCCGCCTCCGAATGCCGAACTTGCTGCTGCAGAGTCCGTCACAATGGAGCTTGCTGAAGCAGTATCCATCAAGGCTCGGGTCACTTTTCTCTCATGGTACAGATTGAGCCAGTGACTTCCCTTTCCTAAAATATTCCGGGAATACAGGTCTGTCATTGATAGAGTTCCAAGACTCATCCCGTCACTGACCATAAAGATGATATTCTTTGCTTTTCCTGATCCTGGTTTTTCATTATTCTTCCCGAAGCTCCAAAAATCTGATGGCGATAAGGTCAATAATCCTGAAAGTATTGCAGAACCCTTTAAAAATTTTCTTCTGTCCATATTGTCTTAAAATAATTCCGAAAGGTATTGTATTAATCTTTCTATTGAAACAATGTTGCATTAATTAAAAGTTAATTTTAAATATCTTTTGGAAAGGGGTCTTCAAAGCTTTGCTTTTTGTCAAACAATTCTTTTTCCCTTTCATTGATAAGGCAATGCTGAAGATCAGACAACATTTGATCTTTGTCCAGATTCTGCCCAATAAAGACCAGTTCATTAATCCTGTCACCCCAGTTTTTGTCCCATCTTTTTTCAATAAAACTTTGATTTTCCGCAAATGAAGAATACTGCACTCTATGGCTTAGTGGCATGCTGCACCACCATACCCCTGCTTTTTCCAATCGGAAAGATCCGCCTGCCTGAGAAAAGTTCAGGGCATCATCAGGTCTTGACGCCAGCCAGAACAAACCTTTCGCTCTTATTGTTCCTTCGGGATAATATTGATTCAGGTACTCCCATAACCTTACCGGATGAAAAGGCTTTCTGTCTCTGAAAATGATTGAACTTATTCCATATTCTTCCGTTTCAGGCGTGTGGTGCTCCGATTGCAGTTCTTTTTGCCAGCCGGCAGATGACTGTGCTTTGTCGAAATCAAAAAGCCGTGTATTTAAAATCTGTTGAGGATCAATTTTACCAAATTCTGAGTGTAAGATAACCGCATCGGGGTTTAATTTTTTTATGGCAGCCTGTAAAAAGCCAAGTGTTTCAGCATCTATAAGATCTGTTTTATTTAAAATAATTACATTGGCAAATTCGATCTGATCGGTCAAAAGGTTAACAATTGTCCGGTAATCACCTTCCATGTCTGTAAGATCGCGATCCATCAGCAACTCATTAGAACCGAAATCTTTTATGAAATTAAAACAATCCACCACCGTTACCATGGTATCTACATAACTGAAACGGGAAAGGTCGATTCCGCTTTCTTCATCAATGTAGGTAAAGGTTTGGGCAACAGGAACCGGTTCACTGATTCCTGTACTTTCAATAAGGAGATAATCAAAGCGGTTTTCGCTGGCAAGGCGTTCCACTTCTATCATCAGATCTTCACGAAGTGTGCAGCAGATGCATCCGTTGCTCATTTCTACCAGCTTTTCTTCTGTTCTTGAAAGGGTGTTTTGATTTTCAACAAGGCGGGCATCAATATTCACTTCACTCATATCGTTCACTATTACAGCTACTTTTAAGCCTTTTTTGTTATGCAGAATATGGTTCAGTAATGTAGTTTTTCCTGCCCCTAAAAAACCACTGAGTACCGTTACAGGAAGTTTCTTTTTCATTTTTAATGTTTATGATTTTTAAAGTTGATGATATGGCCTGTAATTAAGCCTGTAGCTCCCACATAGATTAAGGGAAGATGAACTTCATACAGAAGATCTGTCAGTATAGAAATGAAAATAAGGCTTAATGATATCCGGAACAGAAACTTTAGCCACCGGCTTTCCATTTTCTTTGTTATTCTGAATACCACAACGGCTCCAATGAAAAGGAAGGCCAGATCAATATAAGGATTATGGGATATTCCCAATGGAACAATTAATAGCAGTGGAAAGACAATACAATGAATCAGGCATAGAACAGCAGCGGAGATTCCTACAGCATCAAGAATTTTTGATTTCATAATAGTATAGAATTAATTTTCTTATTGTAACTTTGTTGCAAAAGTAGAAATAAAAAATTAAATATCGCAACTTTGTTGCATTAAAATATGAAACAGGTCAGAAATACGCATGCCAAGACTGAAATTTTAAACCTTATCAATGGTTCGGATGTAGCCCTTACGCATTCTGATATTCAGAAGAAACTAGGTGATCTGTGTAATAGGGTAACCATTTACAGAGTGCTGGAAAGGCTTGAAAACGAAGGGGCTATACACAAGATCGTTAATATTGACGGGGTGGTAAATTTTGCGAAATGCAGCGGGAAATGCACCCATGAACAGCATTTTCACAATCATGTTCATTTCAACTGCAAAGAATGTCATTCTGTGACATGTATTGAAAATGCGATTCCGGAGATCAGTCTGCCGGAACATTTTATTGCACAGGAGTACAATTTTATTATCAGCGGGATATGTCCGAAGTGTGCTGATGCTTAAAAGCGAAAAGGTAAAAAAACAAATTTGCTTGTGTGTTTTTTTACCTTTTTGCGATTTGTTATAAGGAAGAAATATAGACTTCTATTTTGGTTCCGTCATAATTGAAGGTACCGTCAGAATTCTTTTTGCCTAATACCCATTTCATGTCTACAGGTACAGACCATGCAGATCCTAATGAAAATCCATTAACGGATCTGATTTCATTTCCTTTTCCTGTAGTAACTGCTGAATGAAACCAGCTTTTATCAATCAGTCTGTAGAAACCGATTGCTTTTCCTGCCGGGATCGGTGAATATCCGTCCCACTTCTCTCCTGCCGGATAGTTGAAAACAGTTAACCATTTTTGTCCGGCTGATTCTGCCAGCTGAGCAGGACTTATAGATGCACCACGCATATATAATGCATACGCTACAGCATCATGGCATACTCCACTGTTGTATTTCGAAATATTTTCTGCTCCTGAAAGAAGAGCAAGCGCAACAGGCGCTCTTTCGGATCTGGATAGCTGAGCCTTCCTGGCTCCTTCCGGTGTGATAAATGACATATAATAATATTTTGTTTGGTAGGGTAAAGATACAGCTTTAAAATTTAATCACTTATGTTGGATAATATTTTAAGTTTTGGCTGAAGCCGTTGATAGGGTCATTAATCAATAAGCGGGTTAAAACCCGCCTCTATTGATACATAAATCTGTTATTATATCTGAGAATGGTATGAATATTCAATAGGAACGGGCTTTAGCCCGTTTTAACAATTAGATATAGATACATTGGCTTCAGCCAAAACTTACCAAAGTCATTTAAAATGACAGATCATAAAATAATCGGGCTTTAGCCCGATTCTATTGATAAGTATTAATTAAGGATTCATTTAGCAAAAATACATGCATTCATAGCTGAAAAGCTTTCCGTCTTTAAAGGTAAAAATAAAAAGTCCTGCATCCCCGTTCTGGATATGATACTCGTGCGGAGAGGAAATCCAGCGTGAAGAAAGCAGATCTCCGAAATGCGTCACAAAATTCTTTTCATCATAATTGGAATCCATACGTTCATTTCCTAAAACCAAAGCTTCCCCATTGGTAAAAGACATTTTGTAGACACTTCCGAAAATTTTTCCTTTATATTCTTCAAAGGCAACAATGATGTCCGGTGTTTTATAAAAGTATTTAGGCTCCCAGCCGCATTCCGGCATATCTGGAATATCATTCACTTTCTGCATTTCCAGCTTTTTCATCTGGGAATCTGTTATTTTACCGTCAAAAAGCGTTGTTTCTTTCCATAAGAAATGCATATTCAGGGCTTTTACTTTCTTTTCATAATCCTTTGTCTCAGGCTTTTTTTCAAACTGCTCAGCCAGAAGAATCTCAAAGTCGATATCTATTTTCGGATTTTCTATGCCGGCATTGGATTCTTTCCAGTATTGTAAGGCCTGTTTAAGATTTTTATCTTCCATCCAGGCAATTTCACGTAACCTTCCAACCTGCGTCAATTCTTTTTCTTTGTTCTTACCTTTCACCGCAAGGTAGTCTTTCAGCACTTTTTCGTAGGTAAGTTCAGAACCAAGGTACTTCATCTGGATATATTCCGGATTTTCATGGAAATGATCACCAATATAAACCCAGCCATCCTGATATAAAGGAACATAATCAATACATACCAGCTCATTTAAAGCAGCTCTCCGTACCGGCGTACTTTCTGTTGTAGGGCCTTTTCGCACCCGAAGTTCCGATACCTGTATATAAAAATGCGGACATTGCTGTCCCTGCGACCCGCGGTAGAAATACTGGGCAGGTTCACCGGAAGATTTTTTACCCTGCATGATTTTTTGTAAGGGCTGGCGGTCTATGAAACCGATATCCCCGTTGCTTACCTGAACTTTATATTGTGTCCGGGTAGAATCCAGAAGATAAACAGGGGCTTCTGTAGAAAAAATTCCTAAAAGATCTTTGTTATTTCCTTTTTCACGGAAGAGATGTCCCCATTCTGATGTATAAACCGGCTTTTCACCTGGTTTCTGGGCCATGGTATTGTAAAAGCAGCATTGAATGATGCCGGCTCCTAATAATATCTTTTTCAACATATTGTCCTTGGTGCAAACCTTTTTAGAAAAGAGTTTGTTATTATTATACTGTTATTTCCTTCAAAATTACTGAAAAATCAAGGGTTTTCCTATTATTATTGTTATTCAGAATCGGTATAAATTCCATGCTATTCACCATCTTCCATTGGGTAAAGTAAATAAAAATACTATTTTTATCGGCCAAAAAAAGTAAAGACTAATTATGCCGACTGATGCTTCTCATAAGCTGATTCCGATGACCACTTTCGTGCTGGAGTATTATTCTCACGAAGGATATGCCGATCTTCAGATTTTGAATCTGATGAATAATTATGCCAATTTCTTAAAGAAGCGTTTGACTCTTGGAATGTTTGTTCCCGTAGACCGTAAAGGGAATATTCTGAAAGAACCTAAAAACTACAAGGAATGGAAATCCCTGGATCATAATGACGGGAAAAGAACGGATGTTATTGGATTTGAAGAATATGCTGAATATCAGAAGGCGGAACAGAACTGCATGTTTGAAGGCTTTAAGGTAGATTATAACGGGTATTCAAAAGTGAGGATCATCGCTGCATATGATCCTTCCATTGAATTATCTTTTAATAAAAATGATCTGATTCCTACGGGATATAATGATGTGGAATCACTTACTGTTTTTGATGATATTTTTTTAACCTCCAGTGCATTAAAAGCGATCGGAATAAGAAGATAAAAACATAAATATTTAAAACAAAAACGTTTATCAGACTGATAAACGTTTTTGTTTTTTGATATACTATCGTACACATTCTCCCGAATGACAATGATAGCCTGAAGGACACAACCCGTTAATGCAAGGGCCTGCAGCATCAGGGTAACATCTTTCATCCGCCCGGCAATGGGAATGAGGCGGGCACAGAGAAAGCAGGTTTCCAAGGCAAACACCTACCGGAAGAGGGAGATTAAGTTCAATACCAATTCCCCCAATAATGTTCTTCAATGTTTTTCTGTTTAATTTTTCATGGATTTTGTTTTAAGGTGTTATTGATTTATTATATTTTCAAGTTCTGTGATAAAATTTTTCTGTGCTGTATTGATGCGCTGTTGTGCTTCTTCTGAAGGGAACCATTGCCATTGATCTACTTCCGGAACTTCCATTATTTTACCGGATCTGGGAGGCCATTCCAATGGAAAGGTATTACTGTAAAGATCGGCAGTATCAAGATCGCTTTCTAAGGCCCAGGCATATACGGTTTTTCCTCCTTTCTGCTTAATAGGCGACAGTTCGATAAACTTTCCATCTATGGTTTTACCGGTTTCTTCTTCAAATTCTATCAAGGCGCGTTGCAATGGATTTTCATCAGCAAGAATTTCTCCTTTGGGGATAGACCATGCCCCAAGGTCTTTATTTTTCCAGAAAGGACCGCCGGGATGTACCAGAAAATAATACAGACTGTTTTTTTCTTTTTTAAAAAGCAGAATACCAGCACTCGTTTTCATGGACGTAAGGATTTGATTATTAAAGATATGAAAAAATATATAACCGTATGCTTAATATGATATACTTTTCTTTTTAAACTCAGAGGGTGACATTTGTTTGTACGTTTTGAATATTTTATTGAAGTGGCTGGCATCATTGAAGCCCAGCCTATCAGCAATTTCACTGATATTATAACGACTTTGAAGCAAAAGCTTTTCAGCAGTTTTTATTTTATGCTGCATGACATGCTGCTGTACGGAGAAACCAGTCTCCTTTTTGATATAAATGCTGATATAATGGGGCGAAAGCATAAATTCTTCAGCCAGATTCCCGATTTTCATTTTATCAGCATCCAGAGCGTTGACATTGATATAGTACAGTATCTTTTCAATTCTGCTCAAATTTTGCGTCATCCATTCTTTGGCAGTACTGTTATTTATAGTATTCCGGATCAGGATCGTAATAACGGATGAAAAAAGATCAGCAGTAATCTCCTTATTATAGGTATTTTTATGGCTGAATTCATAAAGGAGAATCCGGGCCAGCTGTAACAGATGGGCTCTATCTGTTTTATTCTTGATTACGGACTCGTAGACAAAAGAATGGTCTTCCATCAGAAGCTGAACCATTTTTTTTAGCTCATTATTTTGGTTGGGCAAATGGTTCTGCCAGATATACTGTTCAGTAAATTTTATATAAATGAAACGAGTTGTACCTGTAATGGTAAATTCATGGGCATCACTTGGCCTCAAAATGAAAACATCTCCTTTTTTATAGGGAAAAGTTACGTTGTTAAGGTGATGAAATCCTTTGCCATGCTCTATGATAATCAGTTCATAAAAGTTATGATTATGATACTCAACATCCCATATTTCCTTTTCAATACTAAAAACATTAAAAGAATTAAAATTAACGATTCGTTTCACGAAGAATGGATTTTTACAAATTTACCATTAATTTTTACAATACAGACTGAGTGATTATTGATGAATTTTGCCTTATCAATACATTCAAAATGAAATATATAAAACAATCCGTATTGTTGCTTGCTTCAACAATCGTTTTAATGTCCTTTTCTGATGCTCATGATAAGGATAAAAGAGAAAAAAAAGAGCTGTCTCAGGCACAGGCTCCGACCAAAAAATACTGGCCTAACGGCGCTCAGCTGGTTATTTCCGTTTCTATGCAGTTTGAAACAGGCGGACAGCCCGAAGGTGCTGAAAGTCCTTTCAGCGGAACTCCCCTGCCCAAAGGACAACCTGATCTTCCCGCAGAAAGCTGGTACCGGTATGGCGGAAACGAAGGAATTTACAGGATGCTGGATCTATGGAAAAAATATGATATCAAAGTGACTTCTCATGTGGTGGGAACTGCTGCTGAAAAGTATCCTGATGTGGCAAAAGCTATTGCAAAAGGAGGTCATGAAATTGCCGCTCATGGCATTGCCTGGGATAATCAATGGAATAAAAGTTATGCTGATGAGCTGAATTTTGTAAAACAGGGTGTAGATGTGGTGGAAAAGATTACCGGTCAGAAAGCGGTAGGTTATAACTGTAACTGGCTGAGAAGAGGACCGAATACGCTTAAAGTATTACAGGAATTGGGCTTTTTATATCATATAGATGACCTGAGCCATGATGAGCCTTTTATTACAAAAGTAAAAGGGAAAAATTTTGTAATCATTCCCTATACGTTACGGAACAATGATATCGTTACTATAGAAGGAAAGCATTGGAGTCCGGATCAGTTTCTGGCACAGCTGAAGTTTGAATTTGACCGTCTTTATGAAGAAGGAGCTTCTAAGAGAAGGATGATGAGCATCAGTTTTCATGACAGGATTGGTGGTACACCGGCAATGGTGCATGCCATGGAGGAATTCATCAGGTATACCAGAGAAAAGCAAGGCGTTGTCTTTATGAGAAAAGATGATATTGCAAAAATGGTAATGAATGATCCCGATACTCCGGTCGATAACAGTGAAGAAAAGTTTAATAAGTAATAAGTAAGGAAGCGGGAAGCTGGAGGCAGGAAGCTATCGAAATCTGTAAAGTAGTTTTGTGATCTGTATAACTTCCATCTTCGTGCTTCCATCCTAAAAAATACCTCTATGAATAACACAAAAACAGCCTATTTTTTCCTTCGTTTGTCGATGGGAATCAATTTTTTGGGACACGGATTGGTCCGACTGGTAAAATTACAGGATTTTGCATCAGGAATGATGAAAGGTTTTGAAACGAGCTGGCTTCCACAACCATTAGTACACGTGTTTGGTGTCACGCTCCCTTTTCTCGAATTTACAATTGGTCTGCTGCTAATAATTGGATTTAAAACACGTATTGCTGCCATGGCCGGAGCCTCCCTGATTATCTTACTCCTTTTTGGAAGCAGTACCATTGAAAACTGGGAAGCAATGGGAATTCAGATGATCTATGCAGGTCTGTTCTATATTCTGATCAGCAGAATTGAAGATAATTGCCTGGCTTTGGATCGAAAATAAAAAAGTATGGCTGAAAAAGTAAAGAATTACACCCGATTATTATAAAGTTGCTTAAACTTTACCAAACCACAAAAGGCAAAAAAGGTTTCATTTTAAAACACATTAGTTTATTTAGGTAAGTTTAAAATGATCCCGCAGGAAAGTTCACATAAGATGAAAATCAAAGATTTTCACAAAATTTAGGTGTCTTATTACGCATAAGGTTTGTTCTGAAAAAACTGAAGTGTTTAAAACTTTTGTGCCTTTTGCCTTCGTCGAATCTTCGATTTGTGGTTAAAATAATGATTCAATGCTGTGTTTTTACTTTCTCAGCCTGATTATTTTTTTATGTTGTTCAGAGATTATGTTACAACTTTCATAGATTCAGTTACTCTGTTTTATAATTATGCCCGAATTTTGTATCAGAAATAGAATAAACTGAAAGTATTCAATTTATTTTCTGTGAAATAGCTAACCCTAAAAATGAAAAATGATGCAAACTATATTGGGAGCCAACGGACAGATTGGTGAAGAACTGGCAAGAGAACTGAAGAGAAATTATACTTCAGACATCCGCATTGTAAGCAGAAATGCCAAAAAAGTGAATGAAACCGATACTGTATTTTCAGCAGATTTATCAGACAGACAACAGGCCATAGAAGCCGTGAAAGGAAGTGAAATCGCATATTTTACCCTTGGACTTCCTATGGATACAGGTTTATGGGAAAAACAATTTTTGATCATTTTAAAAAATGTTATTGAAGCCTGTAAAATCAACGGAACAAAACTGGTCTTTTTTGATAACACGTATATGTATCCTCAAAATAATGAGATTCTGACGGAACAAACCCATTTTGATCCTGTAGGAAGAAAAGGAATCGTAAGAAAACAGATGGCAGAGATGCTTTTAAAAGAAATGAAGGCTGGTACAATAGACGCTGTTATCTGCAGGGCTCCTGAGTTTTATGGTCCCGGGAAAACTCAAAGTATTACGAATACCCTTATTTTCAACGCTATTAAAGATGATAAAAAACTAAAGGTCCCTTTGAAGGATGATAAAACCAGAAGTCTGATCTGGACTCCTGATGCGAGCCGTGCAACTGCTCTGATCGGAAATACTCCTGATGCCTATGGCCAGACATGGCATTTGCCGGTAGATGATCATAAACTGAATTATAAAGAATTTATTGCTTTAGCTTCTCAGGCCTATGGAAAAGAATTCAGGTATTCCGTAATTCCGAAACTGCTTTTTGCAATAGGATCTTTATTCAGCAAAAATGCAAAAGAGCTATTGGAGCTGCTTCCGAGATATCAATATGATAATCTTTTTGATGATTCAAAATTCAGAAAAAGATTCCCGGAATTTCAGATAACTTCTTACAGAGAGGGAATTGAACAGATTAAAAAAGAACAGCAAAAAGCAAAAAAAATTCATTAAAATAAGTAACTTAGAAACACCATCACCACAACCGAAAGGGAATATTCCCCTTCTTTCGAGGGGTGGTAAAAAAAGAAATAAAATGAAAGCTCCCGAAAAAGTAACTTCCATCACAGCATTGCATAAGTATCTGAACCTGAAAAGGCCTTCACATCCTTTGATCAGTGTATTTGATTTTAATGAGGTGAATATTGATCCTGAAACGATCCTGAGTTCAGTAACTACAGATTTTTACGTAGTTTCCATTAAAAAAGATTGTGCGGGAAGATGCAAATACGGCCAGCATTATTATGATTTTGAGGATGGAATCATGTATTTTATTGCTCCCCATCAGGTACTGCAGTTTGAAGATATAATGCTTGCTGAGGTAAGAGGAAATGTACTGGTTATTCATCCGGATTTTCTGCAGGGATATCCGCTGGCTTCCACAATCAAAGATTATGGCTACTTTTCATATATAGCCAATGAAGCGCTGTACCTTTCGGAAAAAGAAGAAAAGTCTGTGACAGATATCCTGGACAATATCAGCAGGGAAATTGAAACCAATATGGATGGCTTTACCCAGGATTTGCTGGTTTCCAACATCGATTTGCTGTTAAAATACTGTGACAGATTCTATAACCGTCAGTTTTTAACCCGGAAAAAAGTGAACCATGATCTCCTGACCCAGCTCGAAAGTTTACTGGACGATTATTTCAAAAATGGAAAACTGCTGACCGACGGGATTCCTACGGTACAATTTGTGGCAGCTCAGATGAATATCAGCCCCAACTATCTGAGTGATATGTTAAGGGTTCATACGGGACAGACCACACAGCAGCATATTCAGAACAGGGTGATTGAAAAGGCAAAAGAACTGTTGTCTACTACCTCAATGACTGTTTCCGAGATTGCGTATCACTTAGGATTTGAGCATCCTCAATCCTTCCATCGTTTATTTAAAAATCAGACTACTGTTTCACCGTTAGAATTCAGAAAATCTTTTAATTGATCGTATCATGACTCAGATTAAAGGAAAACATTAAAATCTTTACATCATTTATGATTATGCTTGGAAAAAAATCAATGGAATTGATTCAAGCTTTGCTCTTAAAATGTAGGCTGTTCCTTATGATAAAAAGGATTTTGTTATCGTCACCAGACTCATTATGATCACTACTATTCCCACTACCACAAACATTTTCTTTGTCGGAAGTTTTGCCGTAAGCATCGCTGAAAAAGGAGCGGTAAAAACGCCTCCCAATAAAAGCCCCAAAACAATATTCCAATGATGGATTCCAATAGTGAAAATAAAAGTTATCGCACTTGTTACAGTCAGGAGAAACTTGGCTACGGTAGAGCTTCCCACGACATAACGGGGAATTCTTCCTTCTTTGATCAGTGTTCCGGTTACCAAAGGTCCCCAGCCGCCGCCGGCAAAAGAATCTATAAAGCCTCCAGCCAATCCTAATATGCTGAGATTGGTTCTTCTTTTGGTTTTTACTTGTCCTGATTTTTTATCTTTAAATGCATTTTGTAAAATATTAATTCCAAGATACAAGGTGTAGCAGGCAATAATTGGTTTTACAATATGAGCGTAGTGTTCGCCATAGTGAGATAAGGTTAAAGCACCTATGATAGAGCCTACAATAGCCAGAGGGAACAGTACCCAAACCATTTTCTTATTGACATTGCCCAGTTTATAATGGCTGAAACTTCCGGCTGCAGTAGTAAAAGATTCCGCAGAATGAATGCTTGCACTCACAACAGATGGCGGAACATTCAGCAGTAAAAGGATAGTAGTACAGATTACACCATAGCCCATTCCCATAGATCCGGCAACAATTTCTGCCATGAAACCGGCAAACAACATCCAGTAAAAAATATGGCCGTCTTTGTTCAGAAAATACTGGATATCATCTGAAAGATTAAATTGATAAACGACAAGTCCAAATAATCCGAAAAGAAGTAAAACACCTATGATGGCCAGATAGATATTGGCTTTTCTCTGGGCTGTTTTAGTAATACTGATCAGTTTTTCAATTTCTTTGTCCGGTTTTGAAGAAACTTTTCCATCCGTCAGGTATTCTGTCGTGATTTTGTTGAGCTCTTTCACTTTATAGTTGAAATCTCCGGTCAGTTGATTACGGATATGCTGCATATTGTCCAACACATGATCCATTTCATCAGGGATAACCTCTGTGAAGGTTTCTCTTAATCTTTTAGCGATAGTCGGCGATTTCCCGTTGGTGGAAATAGCAATTTTAAGACTTCCTTTTTTGACGATGGAGCCTAAATAAAAGTCACAGAGATCAGGTTTATCGGCAACATTGACCAATATACTTTTTTTCTGAGCTTTTTCTCTGATTTCCCCCGCCAGATCAATGTCATTTACTGCAATAATGGCCAGATCAGTATCGTTAAAATCATGATCACTATATGCCCTTTCATGCAGGGTAATATTGGAAAACTGACCTTGTAAGATTCTGACCTCAGGGATAATTTCTTTCGCCACCAGTTTGATGGAAGTATCCGGAGAGTTTCCCAGTACTGACTCCAGTTTTTCAAGAGCAACCTGTCCACCGCCAATGATCAGCAGTGAAAGGTTCTCAAGTTTTAAAAATACGGGATATAAAGAATTGCTCATCCTGATTACAGTTTTAAATCATAAGTAAAAGCGAGATAATACAGTCCTCCGATTTCAGGACCTGCTGCATACTGGAAGTAACGGCGGTTCAGCAAATTGGTAGCTCCAATCTTAATATTGGCATGAATTTCAGGCAGCTTCCATGTAGCCTGTGCATCAATGGTATAATAAGCCGGAATTTCCCCGGATGCCAAAGGACTTTCCCACATAAAACTGCTCTGCCATCTTGCAACAAGGGTAAATCCTATATTTTTGACAATTTCTCTGTTTCCTACACTTACATTCACCATCCATTTCGGAGTGTTGAAAGCGGTAATAAACAGATCTGAGCTATTATTGGAAGCCAGATCATTATAAGAAACGTTTGTGTTCACATTGTAATTTCCTGTGATATTGTAACGGATTCCAAGAGATGTCCCATAGCTTTTGTAGGTACTGTTGCTGTTGGTATACACCCTGTAACGGTCCTGTTTGCTTCGGTCAAGCATCGCAAGAACAGCTGCATTGCTTCCTACCTGGCTGTTTTTAGGAACGGCCACTTCTACCTGCCCAAGGAAACCTTCATAAATATTGTAATAAAAATCCCAGTCCAGCACCAGTTTATTATTGAAAAAAGTAGACTTATACCCTACTTCAAATGAATTGATCTTTTCCGGCTGTAACTTCTGCAGATTGGCTACTGTTAAAAGCTGTTTGTTATCCTGAGCTGCCTGACTTTGGTTTTTTCCTGCATCCATGTCTGCATTTACCGCTGAGGTGAATTTATCGATGGAAGCCAATGTGTAGGAATTTTCCAGATAGCCTAATCCGTCATTTACTTTTGAAAGGCCTCCTACTCTTCTTACATTTCCGTTGTTGACGAATGAAAGGGCTTC
Source organism: Chryseobacterium gleum (assembly GCF_900636535.1). Lineage (NCBI taxonomy): Bacteria > Pseudomonadati > Bacteroidota > Flavobacteriia > Flavobacteriales > Weeksellaceae > Chryseobacterium > Chryseobacterium gleum. The sequence continues at coordinate 849,516 of NZ_LR134289.1, read as the reverse complement.
AAATAAAGATGGAAAACGGTATCCGTTCTGAAAAGACGCCCTGAAATTATGTTCTTTAACAGGAGAATAAACCACACTTACTCTTGGATTAAGTTTGGCTTCAAATTCCGGGTTTCTATCAATCCGCAAGGCGGCGTTGATTTTTAATTTATCATCAAAGAAAAGTTTGGTGATCTGTGCAAAAGCTCCATATTTCTGATAGATAACATCTTTCCCAAAGGTCCCATCAGCTAAAGGAATATTTCTTTCATTCACCGGACGGTTGAAATCAACAAAATTATTTCCATCCGGAGTAATGCTGTACAAACGGTAATCTACACCGGCAAGAAGGCTGAATATCTTCACAAATCTGCTGAAATCGTAAGTAAGTTCTCCCTGGTAGAAGCGGGATTTCTGTTCAAGCTTGGCTCCTCCTGTTGCCGGAGCTCCTGCTACTCCTGCATTGGCCGAATCCCAGTTATTAATTCCGATAATGGTATTTTTTAGTTGCTCAAAAGCAGCAGTTCCCGGTACTGCCCTGTTTTTGTCGGCTTCCTGCCGGGCAAGGATGAAAGCATCATTAAGATTGGTTCCGGCGTTCAGACTGTTCTGAAGTGCGGTCTGAAATATATTTTTCCAGTTGGTATTGGAAAGATTCGTCAGATCCAGATTATCTGCCAAAGGTTTGAGATTATAAGAATCTCCTGTATTTTCGATGGATACATACGCTCTGAAAGTTAACTCTCTTCCTGTCAGTTCTACTTTATGGTTCTGAACTGTGGCATTCTGCAAACGGATTTTATTTCCTCTCTGGAAAGTTCCGTCCAGCAAACCGTAACGATACACGTAAGAAGTTCTCCACTGATTTCCAAATCGATAATATAAACCTGCGTCAAACTTGATATTTTTCACATCAGGGCTTACCAGATCTTTTTCCAGATAGCCTGTTCGGGAAACATTGAATGTGGTTGGTTTTCCGTTGTAATCCACTTTTACGGCAACACGGTTGTTTCTTTCATCTCCATACTTATTCCAAAGATCTTCAGCAGGATTATTGGCAAGGGCAAAATTAGGATTGGCGGTGACTAATGATCCTGAATTCTGATCAGTCAGGTTGTTTGAGATCCAGTCGGTTCCACTGAAATAAGAGGCATTGACTTTAACAGCAAAGTTTTTATTGATCACTTTTGCAAATCGGATGGCACTTTCTCCCAGGGAACTTATTTTATGGTTGACATTGTCTACATGATTCACTCCGCCACGGAAATAAACACTTATTCCTTCAGAAGTAAACGGATCTTTGGTCTGTAAACTTGCCAGCCCGTTAATGGCATTCATTCCATACAATGCTGAAGCAGCTCCGGGAGTTACTTCCATTGACTGGATATCCAGTTCCGTTGGCCCAATGGCATTTCCCAATGGTACACCCAGTGTTGCAGATTGTACATCAACACCATCAACCAACTGCATGAAACGGAAGTTGTTTGGCGAATTGAATCCCCTTGAATTCGGAATTTTCAACGTAAGACTGGAAGTTAACAGCTGTAATCCTTTTACGTTTTCCAGGGTTTCATAAAACGAAGCAGCCGGACTTTCCCTGATGGTTTTAATATCAATTTTTTCAATCGCTATCGGTGATCTTAATATCTTTTCCGGAACTCTGGAGGCTGAAATCACGACATCATCAATGATCGTGTTCTGAGGATTAAGTCCTACCGTTATTTTGTTGGAAGGTGAAAGTATTTCAACCGTCTGGCTGGTAAAACCATCTTTCTGAATCACTACCCGAAAAGGAATGGTAACCCTTGTTCTGAGCTTAAAATTACCCGATTGATCGGTTAATGCGGTATCCTGCGTGTTTTCGATCTGTAATTTTACGGAGTCAAGACCTTTGCTTGTTCCTGTGTTTTTGATGCTTCCACTAAGCTCTATAAGTTGCTGCTGAGCTTCTGCCAGGTTAAAAAATAGAAATGTAAATGCAATAATGCCTGCTTTTGGTAGAAAATTTCCCTGCTTTTTGTTTTTCATTTTTCTTCATTTTTTAGGTTGAGAATGAAGCTGCCTGAATTTTTACATTGATTATTTTTACCACAAAAGGCACAAAAGTTTTCATTTTAAAACACTTTAGTTCAATTATGTAAGTTTAAAATGACACTGTAGAAAAGTTCACATTAGATGAAAATCAAAGATTTTTACAAAACTTAGGTGTACTTATTATGCACAAAGTTTGGCTCTTAAAAAGCTTAAGTGTTTAAAACTTTTGTGACTTTTGCGGTTTTGAATCGAAAAACTTCAAACAGCTTTGTTTGTACTGTTATTTGAGAATCAACAACACATGCACATTCGTCCGCCTAAATGAAGAGGTTGATTATTTTTGTTTTTTTTCAGATCATAATGAAAATTAGCCATATAATTAATTTAAGGTGTGTAAGTAACGGTATGAAAAATCACCAAATGTTTCCTCTGCCAGTCTTTTCTGTACATAAATCCCGAAAAGTTCATCCAGCGTGGTCAGAATTTCTTCCTCGCCAATGTTTTCTTTAAATTTTGTATTCAATCGCATTCCTAAGCGATCTCCTCCAATGTGAAGATTATATTTCCCGTAAGCAGTTCCCACAAATCCGATTTCTGCATTGGGGGATCTTCCGCAGCCGTTGGGACAACCTGTCATACGGATCGTGATATCTTCTTCCAACAAACCATATTTTTCAAGGATAGGCTCTATTTTTGTGACCAGTGAAGGCAGATAACGCTGTGCTTCAGCCAGTGCCAGTGAACAGGTATTTAAAGCTACACACGCAACAGAATTTTTACGTAAAGCACTTGCTCCGTCGGTATGTTCTGAAATTCCGTGCTCTTTTAAAATACCTTCGATTTCAGGCTTATCTTTTTCATCAATATCAGCAAGGATAAGGTTCTGGTTGCAGGTAAAGCGGAAATTCGCTTTTCCTGTCTGCGCAATTTTTAGTAATCCTGATTTTAAAGGGTATTCTGCTGTATTAAGGATTCTTCCGTGTTCTACAAAGACCGTATAAAACCATTTTCCTTCATGATTTTGAATCCAGCCGTAGCGGTCCTTTCTTTGTGTAAACTTAAATTCACGCGCTGGTTCAAAGCTGAATCCTGTTCTCTTTTCTACTTCCGCTCTGTACTGGTCGATACCTAATTTATCAATCGTGTATTTTAATCTTGATAGTTTCCGGTCACTTCTGTTTCCAAAGTCTCTTTGTACCGTAATGATTTCGTAGACGGCTTTTAATACTTTTTCTTCCGTATCTAAAAATCCAAGGATAGAGGCGAGACGGGCATACGTAGCTTCATTTCCGTGAGTGGCACCTAATCCCCCTCCGGCAGCAATATTATACCCTACGATTTTATCATTTTCGATAATCGCAATTAAGGCAATATCATTGATGAATACATCTACATCATTATTGGGAGGAACGGCAATTCCTATTTTCAGTTTTCTTGGAAGATATCTGTCCTGATATAAAGGATCTTCCTCTGCTTTACGGTCTACCAGAAGTTCATCATCAATCCAGATATCGTAGTAAGATTTAGTTTTTGGAAGACACATTTCACTGATTTTTCCTGCCAGTTTATAAGCTTCCTGCTGTAAAGGGGATTCCGAAGGATTGGCAGTACAGGTAACATTCCTGTTGACGTCCCCACATGCTGCAATAGAATCCAGATGCTGCAGATTGAAACTCTGAATGGTAGGTCTTAAATGAGATTTTAAAATACCATGCAGCTGAATCGTTTGTCTTGTGGTTACTTTAATGGTTCCTGTGGAATGATCTTCAGCGGTTTCATTCAATCCAACCCATTGTTCCGGAGTTAAAAAACCGCCGGGAAGTCTTAACCTGATCATATAAGAATACAGCCATTCCAGTTTTTTGGCGACACGCTCTTCCCTTCTGTCCCTGTCGTCCTGTTGGTACATTCCATGAAATTTGATCAGTGTCTGATCATCTTCTCTGATCGCTCCTGTGAAGTTATCTGCAAGACTTTCCTTTAAAGTTCCCCTGAGTCCGTTACTGCCGGTTTTAATCCTTTCTACCGGTGAAAGGTTTTCTTTATCGTTATTCATAACTGTTTCCTTTAATTTTTTGAGTACTTCTGTTAATACACATCTTTAGCATATCTACCGCTTAATTCCATTTCTTCCAGATAGGTTAAAGCATCTTCTTGGCTGCGTTTTCCTTCATTCTGTATAATGGTGAGAAGCGTTTGTTCTACATCACGGGCCATGGGTTCTTTAGCACCGCATACATACACAGATGCTCCGCCTTCAAGCCAGTAAAATACTTCCTGAGCTTTTTGTTCCAGCCTGTGCTGAACATATACTTTTTCATTCGTATCTCTTGAAAAAGCAAGATCTAAATGAGTTAAGCTACCTGTTTTAAGAAAATCCTGAAGTTCTGCCTGATAAAGGAAATCTGAAACAAAATTTCTGTCCCCGAAAAACAGCCAGTTTCTTCCTTCTGCACCTGTTGCATCACGTTCCCACAGGAAAGACCTGAATGGTGCAATACCTGTTCCCGGACCAATCATGATGATATCTTTATCCGCTTCCGGCAGTTTGAAGTGTCCTGCCTCCTGAATATAAAATTCCACCTCCTCTCCTTCTTTGAATTCACTCAGAAAGCCACTGCATAATCCATTGTGTTTCTGATGATCAATAAAGAATTCTGATTTAGCTACGGTAATATGGATTTCGGTATCGCCATGAGCTTCCGGAGAAGAAGAAATGGAATACAGTCGGGGCGCCTGAGCGGTTAATATGTGTAAGATTTCTTCAAATTCATCTGCATTTTTTACGGGATAAATTCTAAGAAGATCAAGAAGACTTAATCTGACTTCCGGAATGGAATGCCCTGTTATTTTCGCATATTGAGCAACAACAGATTTCAGTAAATAGCTGATGTTGAGTTTTTTATGTAACAGTTCTTCAACAGAAGCTGTAACCTTTGGTGTTTCTACCTGTTTTTGTGGATCAATCCCGGTCAGCGCAATAATTTCACTGACTATTTCTTTAGCATTGAAAGGGATTACTCCCAACGCAGCACCTGGTTGATAACTAAGCGCTTCTTCTGTTTCAATTTCAATATGATACGTTTCTTTTTCTGAGGTAATATCGTTCAGATTGATGATAGCAGACACTTTTCCCTTATATTTCTTTCTTCCGGAAGAAACTTTGGGTACTGTAACATTTTTTTGACTTTGATCTGTATTTTTACTGACTGTTTCAAATACATGTTCTATCCAGTGGGAAGCCTCCTGTTCATAATCTATATCACACTTTTTCAATGGAATAATGCGCTGAGCACCCAGTATTTCAAAGCGTGAGTCTACATCTTCACCGGTTTGGCAGAACAGCGGATAACTGCTGTCTCCCAATGCCAGCACCCCATATTTCAGTCCGCTGAGATCAATTTCATTCTCATGAATATAATCATAGAATTTTTTGGCAAGAGCCGGGGGGTCGCCTTCTCCCTGAGTGCTGATGACTACAAAAAAGAATTCTTCTTTCGCCAGATCTTTAGGCTTGTATTGGGAAAGGTCTGCCAGTTTTACCTGAAGTCCTTTTTTCTTAACAATAGTTGCCAGAGCAGTAGCTAGTTTTTTACTGTTTCCGGTTTCTGTTCCGTAAGCCAATGTTATTTTCTTTACAGCATTTTGTACTGTAGTATTTATTTCCTGTGCTGGAAGAACGGCCGTAAGTGATGATCCTCCAGCAATACCCGCAAGATATCCACTTGCCCAGATGGCTTCATCTCTGGAAAGGTCTCCGGAGATTTGTTTTAATACATTTAATTTAGTTTCAGACAGCATATTCAAAGAAATTTTGAGTGGTTGGGATGAGACTTCCGTTTTCCACTGATTTAAAATAAAGACCTTCCTGCTCGGCATTTTCCAACCATGAAAATTCTTCATGCAGATTGACAATTTTGCCAACCACAACTAAAGAAGGAGATGCAAAGGTTTTATCTCCGAATTTTTCATTAAAATCATCAAATGATGACGTGTAAACCTTTTGGAAAGGCGTTGTTGCCTGTTCAATGACTGCAATTTTTTTATCACCTGAAATCTGAAGTGCTTTCAGTTTTTCCACCAGAGGAGTAAGATTTCCTTTAGACATATAGAAAACAAGGGTATCATTGGTTAAGGCAAGTTCTTTCCAATACTCTACAGTTACAATCTCTGATTTATAATACGTCAGGAAACGTACAGATGTAGAATAACCTCTTGCCGTTAAAGGCATGCCTGCAAACGCTGCTGCTCCTAAAGCGGCTGTAATTCCCGGAATAATTTCGTAAGGAATATGATGTTGTTTTAAAGCCTGTAACTCATCCAGAATATTCGAGAATATGGAAACATCTCCTCCTTTCAGCCTTACAATAGTTTTATTCTGAAGGGCATATTCTACCATCAAAGTATTGATATGAGATTGAGGGGTGGAAGCATTTCTGCTGCATTCTTTTCCTACATAAATGACTTCTGTGCTTTCATTAACATAGGTTTCCAGAATCTCGGAACTTACAAGACGGTCGCATAAAATGACATCTGCTTCTGCAATTGCTTTTACTGCTTTTACTGTGATCAGTTCAGGGTTGCCGGGCCCTGCACCGATAAGGTAAACCTTTGGTGATTTTATATTTGTTTTCATTGAAGTAGGTGTTAATTAAGGATTTAGAAGAGTCCTTCTACAGAGAGATACCTTTCTCCTGTATCATAATTGATGGTAAGGATTTTAGCGTTAGGTGGTATTTCCGGTAAATGTTTGGCGATAGCGGCTAAAGCGGCTCCTGTGGAAACTCCTACAAAAAGACCTTCTTTTTTAGCAGCATTAAGTGCATATTCATAAGCTTCTTCTTTGCCTACCGTGATTACTCCGTCCAAAAGGGTAATATCCAGAATGGAAGGAACAAATCCTGCTCCTAATCCCTGCAATGGATGTGGTGCCGGGCTACCTCCGCTTAAAACAGGAGATAATTCCGGTTCTACGGCGAAAACTTTTACATTTGGATATTTTTCTTTAACCACTTTTGCTATTCCGGTAATGTGCCCTCCGGTTCCTACTCCGGTAATGATGTAATCCAGACCTTCCGGAAAGTCTTTTAAAATTTCCTGAGCGGTGGTTTCTACATGTACTTTTACATTCGCAGGATTGTCAAACTGTCTTGGGATCCATGAGTTGGGCGTCTCTTCCGCGAGCTCATTGGCTTTTTCAATAGCGCCTTTCATTCCCTTTTCTCTTGGGGTAAGCACGAATTCTGCTCCGTACGCTTCCATAATCTTGCGGCGTTCTATACTCATGCTTTCGGGCATGACAAGGATCAGTTTATATCCTTTTACGGCAGCAGCCAAAGCGAGTCCTATTCCCGTGTTTCCGCTTGTAGGCTCTATAATGACGCTGTCTTTATTTAATAATCCTTTGGCTTCTGCATCTTCAATCATCGCCAGTCCGATTCTGTCTTTAATGCTTCCGCCAGGATTGTTTTTTTCAAGTTTGATCCAGATTTCATGATCTGAACCGAAGAGTTTGTTGATTTTCACGACGGGTGTATTCCCAATCGTTTCTAATGCATTCTGAAATTTCATATCAATGTACTTTTTATTTTTGTTTTTTTAGATCACAAAGGTTAATGATTCCGGTAATGAAGAATTATCCTTTATTTTTATTTCACTTTTGTGGTAGACCAGAGAGTTGGCAGGAACATCCTGTGTTACCCATACATTTCCGCCAATGATGCTTTCTCTGCCTATGGTAGTTTCGCCTCCCAGAATAGTTGCTCCTGAATAGATAATGACATCATCTTCAATATTGGGATGTCTTTTCTGATGGGCTTTTTCTTTGGAAACATTCAAGGCTCCGAGGGTCACTCCCTGATAGATTTTGACATTATTTCCGATAACCGTTGTTTCTCCGATCACAATTCCTGTTCCGTGATCAATGAAAAAAGACTTTCCAATGGTAGCTCCCGGGTGAATATCTATTCCTGTTTTGCTGTGGGCATATTCTGAGATGACCCTTGGTAAAATTTTCACTTCCTGAATCCAGAGCTGATGCGAGATACGATAAACATACGTGGCAAAAAAGCCGGGATATGCCAGGTATACTTCTTCCAGTGAATCAGCAGCAGGATCAAATTCCAGAATAGATTTTGCATCCAACACCAGCTGATCATAAAGTCCCGGTAAAGATTCAAAAAACTGACTGACCTGTTTTTCTGTAAGATCTTTATCTCCTGTTACAGTATTAATCTGATCAGAAAGTGTTTGCTGCAATGCTTCAAAATTTCTTTTCAGTTGATCTTCAGTATTGTCATTCTGAGGAAGGAAGAGTGTTTCATACAAATCCTTGACCCATTTTTTGGTCTTTATTTTATCAAAGAATCCATGAATACTATTGTGTTTGGTTTGATGAATTCTTTCTATGAGTTGATCGGAAATTGCCATTTTTTCTATTGGATTATACAGGCTGCTACCGTTGAATTGGACGTTTCATCCACCAAAATGGCAGAGCCCGTTGTTTTGTTATGGGTAAAGCTGTCATAGACCAAAGGTTGTGCCGTTCGTAGGGTAACTTTCACAATTTCATTCAGTTTAATTTCACCATCTGCCTGCTCCCGGATAAGGGTATTGACATTGATCTTATAGTCGATCTCTTTTACCACAGCTTTTACAAGTCTGCTGTTCTGCTGCAGAAGGTATTTATTCCCCTGCTGCAAAGGTTTCTGATCAAGCCAGCATAAAAGAATTTCAAGATCTTTTTCAACGGTGGGAACATGTTCTTCCGTAACAAAAATATCTCCTCTGCTTACATCTACATCATGAGCAAGATGGATAACGGCTGGCTGACCTTCAAAGGCTTCTTCTTTTTCAGTACCATTGATCTCAATTTTTGTTATTTCTGTAGTCAGATCTGCAGGAAGTATGTGGATTTTGTCTCCTTTGGTGAACTTTCCGCTTAATATTTGTCCGGCATATCCTCTGTAGTCATGAAGCTCTTCAGTCTGAGGACGAATCACGTACTGAACCTGAAAACGGCTTCCATTATTTTTTTCTTCATTAATCGTTACTTCTTCAAGGTATTCCAGAAGGGAATTTCCTTCATACCATTCTGTTCTCGAAGATGTTGAAACGATATTATCTCCTTTTAATGCTGAAATGGGGAAATAGCTGACGTCATTTAAACCCAGATTTTCTGCAATTTTTGCATATTCTGATTTTATATTTTCAAAAACTTCTTCCGAATAATCTACCATATCCATTTTGTTGATGGCTACAGCAACTTTTTTCAACTGTAACAAAGAAGCGATGATGGAATGTCTTCTGGTCTGTTCAATCACACCTTTTCTTGCGTCGATAAGAATAACCATCAGGTCCGAGTTTGATGCTCCGGTGATCATATTGCGTGTATATTGTACGTGACCGGGTGCATCAGCGATGATGAATTTTCTTTTTGCCGTCGAAAAATAACGGTAGGCAACATCAATGGTGATTCCTTGTTCTCTTTCTGCACGCAGGCCATCTGTTAAAAGAGCAAGGTCTACTCCATCTTCATTTTTGTTTTTGGAATGTTTTTCAAGGACTTCCAACTGATCCTGCAAAATACTTTTGCTATCGTAAAGCAGTCTGCCGATAAGGGTACTTTTACCGTCATCCACGCTTCCTGCTGTTATAAATCTTAATATATCCATCCGAATTTTAATTATAAATAATGAGTAATTGGTAATGAGCAATGTTCTGTCGTTAAGAAGTAAAAGTTGTCTGTTCTATTACTTATTACTCATTGCTAATTGCTTATCTAAAAATAGCCTCCTTTTTTTCTATCCTCCATTGCGGCTTCTGTTACCCTGTCATCAATTCTGGTTTCGCCACGCTCTGAGATTCTTGTGGCTACTATTTCTTCGATAACGGCATCTATAGTAACGGCGTCAGATTCTACGGCAGCGGTGCATGTCATATCTCCTACGGTTCGGTAACGGATTTTCCTTGTAGTGATGATATCTTCTGGTTCCAGTACAACATGGGAAGAATTGGCCAACCATTGTCCATTAAAGTCGATTACTTCTCTTTCATGCGAGAAATAGATGGATGGAAGGGCAATCTTTTCTCTTCGGATATAGTTCCAGATGTCCAGTTCTGTCCAGTTGCTGATAGGGAAAACTCTTACATTTTCTCCTTTGTGGATTTTTCCGTTGAAGATATTCCAAAGCTCAGGTCGCTGAAGTTTAGGATCCCACTGCCCGAATTCATCACGAACGGAGAATATCCTTTCTTTTGCTCTTGCCTTTTCCTCATCTCTTCTGGCTCCTCCGATGCAGGCATCAAACTCAAATTCTTCAATGGTATCAAGAAGTGTATAGGTTTGCAGCCAGTTTCTGCTTGGGAATTTACCTTTGGCTTCAGTCAGTTTTTTACTTTTTATAGTGTCTTCCACTTTCCTTACCACCAGATTGACATCTAACTGCTGTACCAGCTGATCACGGAAATCCAGAACTTCCGGAAAGTTGTGCCCGGTATCAACATGAACAAAGGTAAACGGGATTTTCCCATGAAAGAACGCTTTTCTCGCCAGATGTGCCAGTACAATACTGTCTTTTCCTCCACTGAATAACAACGCCGGACGTTCAAACTGGCCTGCGACTTCTCTTAATATATAAATAGATTCAGCTTCTAACTGATCTAAATAGTTTAATTGATGTATTGACATTTTTTTCTTTTTTATTGATGAATATGCAGACCGCATTCTTTTTTATTGGCATCTTCCCACCACCACCGGCCTGCCCTGAAATCTTCTCCTTCTTTGATTGCTCTGGTACACGGTTCACATCCTATGCTTACAAATCCTTTCTTGTGAAGATGATTGTAAGGTAAATGATGATCTTTTACATAGGCTGTCACCTGTTCTGTCGTCCAGTGAAGGATGGGATGGAATTTGATGATCTTATTATCCGGATCCCATTCCAGCTGGGGCATATTCTGTCTGTTGGGAGAATGTTCAGCCCTTAGTCCTGTAATCCATACCTTATAGCCTTCCAGAGCTTTTTTTAAAGGATGAACCTTTCGGATGGTACAGCATGCCTTCCTGTTTTCTACGGATTGATAGAATGAATCAGGCCCGTTTTCTGTGACAAATTCTCTAAGCTCCTCCGTGTCCGGATAATAGGCTTTGATGTTCTTTTTAAAAAACGCCTTCGTAGAGGTCCAGGTTTCATAGGTTTGTTCAAAAAGTCTTCCCGTATCCAGGGTGAATATTTCAATATTTAAATCTTTTATCAGATGAGTAATGACCTGATCTTCGTAACTGAAACTGGTGGAAAAGATCACCTTATCCGGGAATTTTTCAGCCAGTAATTGCAGTCCATTAGTTTGAAAAGAAGCTTCATCAGCCTCTTTTATCAGATTTTCGAATTCATTTTTCAGACTGTTTTCCATTTTGAATTGAGATTTAAGTCTTGCAAATATATACAAAATTCTATAACTCCTATCAAAATAGTAGTATTTAAGTAAAAATTTTTTTAATCCGTGGTAATAAACTTAGTCAAAGTGGCTTCCATCATGCTTGTTCTGGTCTTTTCACGAACGATCATTAATTCTTTTCTCAGATAGCAGACAGCTTCATCCACACAATCATCGCAAGCTTCATAAAAATTTAAAGAAACACATGGGGTAAGCGCAATAGGACCATCAAAAATACGATAAATGTCTGCTAATGAGACCTCATTAGGTGATTTCAGAAGATAATACCCTCCTACTTTACCCTGCTTGCTGTTGACAAGCTTGGCTCTTTTAAGCTCGAGAAGAATTTGTTCCAGAAATTTCCTGGGGATGTTTTCGTCCTGTGCAATAACGGAGGTTGGCAGAAAGCCCTGGTTATAATTCCTTGCTAATCTGACCATTGCTTTAAGCGCATATTTGCAACGTTTTGACATCATAATTGCTGCAAGTTATGATAAATTATTGTATAAATGAAATGTTTTTATGGCTGAAAACTTTGTATTTTAAGCACAAATCGAAGATTCGACGAAGTCAAAAGCCACAAAAGATAAAGCCATTTAAGTTGCTTTTACGTTTAAATATAAATAGTTGAGAAGTTCACTTAGTTTGAAAACCTTGATTTTTATGGATATACAAACATCTGTGTAAATCAGTGCAATCTGTGGGAAAAGCTAACCACCCCGTCAAAAATTCTTTGAATTTTCGCCACCCCTCCACAGGAGGGGAATTGTGAGTCCTACGGTTCTGAGGGATCAGATCTGTTTACTTTTTCTGTAACATAAAGTAAGCTAGTTCCCTATCCACCCGTTTTAGATTCTCAATTCTTTTAAAGTTGTTGTTCAGAAGAACTTTCTGAGATCCGATATTATCAAGATCGGTTACAGCAACAATATCTTTCTGATGATTTAATGATAAACAATAATCAACAAGGGCTTTACAAACTTCGGTTCCCAGACCTTTTCCCCAATAATTTTCTCCTAAAGTATAGCCTATTTCCAGCTGATCCGGATTGTCGAGAAAGATTCTGGCCAGACACATTCCTACAAAATCATTGTTTTGAGTGTTGAATATTCCCCATCTGCTGAATGGTCCTTCTTTATAATCGGCTAAGGATTTTTCAAACATTTCCTTATATTCTTCAGGAGTTTTGTAGGGCAGATAGCGGGTTACATTTTCATTTTCAAAAAGAGTAGAAAATAATGAAAATTCTTCAGGGGCAAATTCACGGATAATGATCCTCTCGTTTTTAAATTGCATTGTATCATAATTACAGAATAAAAATACGTAAATAAATGAAGAACTGTTCATAAACAGGATAAAAAAAAATTGGGCTTACAATGAAGCCCAATCAAATAGCATATGAATGCTAATCTATTTTTTAATGAATTTTTGGGAAGATTTCCCTAAAGAAGTTTCAATATCAATTAAATAAGTTCCGCTTAGGAAGTGTTTAACCTCAACCTTATTCCCAATAATTTTAGCATTCATTTTTCTTCCAAACATATCATAAACAGAAATTGACTTAATTTTCCCTTTTGTTTTAATATTCAATACATCAGAAACCGGATTTGGGTAGATGGATGTTTCTGAGTTTGTTGTATCAACGTCTGAAGTGGATAATAATAATGCACAAGGCGTTGTAATACTGCCATTTGGTTGTGTATTATATGCAAACTCAGTGACAGAATAACTTGAACCATTGGCCCCAACGCTCACTTTGAAATAGCCGTTAATATCGTAGCCTTCGAATTGATTTCTAAAACCAACATAGGCTGTTTTACCAGACCAGGTAGTATAGGTAGGAGTATACACATCCAGTTGTCCGGGAGTCCAAGTTGGATACCCTATATTATTTGCATTCGTTATGGTGGTACAGGCTGGAATTAAACTAATATTCCTTGTTCCAGTTTGACATACTAATCCTTTCCAATAAGTTTCCAATTTTAATTGATTGGCTCCATAGTACCAGGCGCCATACCCTGCATCATCACTAAGCTCCGGGTTAATGATAAAATATTTCCAAGTTGCTCCTGAGTTGGTGGTTACTGTTGTTGGTGTTGGGTTGGCATAACTTTCCAGAGGAGTCCCTGTAACTATTTTATAAGGATCTTTATAAGAAAAAGTTAATGCTAATGCTGTCGTTGACCCTAGTGAAGCTGTGCCTCCTGTTATAGCCGGATTCAGGAATGTAATTGATGAATTCAGGACCTGGCTTTTAGGATGACTGGCCGCAGCACCATTGATGGTAAGTGTAGCAGTTGTTGGGCTTGTAACTACTATAGCTGCTGTTAGTCCTGCTGGTAATGAAGAAGTGAAATGTGTTCCTGCTGTAAGAGTTGTTCCATTGGGTACGGCAAATGTTGCTGAATTTAATGTAATTGTTGATTGGGGAGCAGAGGCTACTGTTCCATCTAATGACACGGCTCCATTATTGTTTAAGTTCTCTGTAAAGGTACTGTTGCTAAGAGTTAATCTTGGTGGAGTATTGGCAACTCCGGTTGCGGCTAAGTTGGCAGGCTGCCATAAATTCATTCGCGAAGGATGGTTTAATGCTGCCAGCATTCTGTTAACTTGTCCAATGGTAAACATTTTATAACAACCGGAAGAGCCGTTGTACCCCATATAGTTTTCAACGTTTACTTTCTGTCCGAGACAATTGTTTCCAGCGTTACATCCCAATCCGGAAGAAGTATTTTCTACAGGGGTGTCAGCAACTCCGTCACCATCATTATTTGGGTTTGCAGTTGAACATGGAACATTGAACGTATGTTGAAGATTTAACCAATGCCCGAATTCGTGAGTAAATGTATCAGAAAACTCGTTTGAAGCTACTGTTCCTGAAGCATTAAAGATATAACGTCCATTATACACTACTCTGGCTGTATTTACTGAACTCATGTATGAATCCGGATACCAGGCAACTCCTGATTGATATAAATCTTTATTAGCATACAGATCATTTTGTATATATACATTCATATACTTTGTATTATCCCATGCATCTGCGCCAATTTCTGCATCGTATCCGCCTCCGTTGCCATATCCGCCTTTGAAAGGATGAAAAATCACCCCACTTGTTGCTTTTCCGGTTGGATCGATTTTAGCTAATCGGAATTCAATGCTTAATGCTCCTCTGATAGATTGAAAATCAGGATCTACAGTATTTGAATCAGTGTTGATTCCATTGAAATTTAAGTTGATTTGCTGCAGTAAGTCAACTACTTTTTGGTAATTTACTTTTACATTACTTTGAGATTCTCCATAAATATGAAAAACCACAGGGATAATGTAGGTTGGATTGTTGATCCGACTATTCAATGAGTTTTTGTTTGGTCCCATTTTTTTTATGAAATCTTTGGTGTATTTCTCAAAGTTTTCATATTCAGCCTTAGATTCGGGATGCAGTTCAAAATGTTTTTTCATCATTTCATCTGCTTTACACTCGCGAGGTCTGTTTTCCTGGGCAAAACCTATTACTGGAAATAGGGAAACAAGTACTAGTAATTTAAATTTTTTCATAATTTTTTGGATTTGGTTGTTAATAAATTATTTAAATAATCAAATTGTTTTGGTCATAAATTTGTGTGTTATGTGATGTTTTCTAACGAAATCTTTCGGGGTTGAATATCTTTATCTCAACTGTTGGCTTTTGGTCATTGGCAAGTTCTGAAACTGTTTTTCCAAAGATGGGTCCTAAACTTAAACCCATCATACCACCGCCGCCTGCAATAATCAGGTTCTTCAATTGGGAAGATTGTCCTAAATAAGGAAGTCCATCCGGAGCGCAGGGTCTGTAGCCAAACCATATTTCAGATTCTTTGGGTTTCTCCATCTGAAAGTCAGGTAAATATTGAGGAATGGACCGGACGATACCTTCTACCCTTTTCATATTAATGGTATCCTGATGGGAAGCCAGTTCCATCGTTCCACCAAAACGGATCTGTCCGTTCATTGGAGTCACTGCTACTCTGGCTTCCAGTAATAAAGCAGCATGATTTAAAGTATTGACCGGATTTTCAGGAGTATGCATGAATGAATATCCTTTTCCGGGCATTAACCGGATTTTAATACCTGCCTTTTGAGCAAGCTCAGGTAAGAATGAACCTCCTGTCATGACAAACTGGTCTGCTGTAAATTTCTGACCGTTGGCAATAACAGCTTTAATATGGCTGCCGGAAGTTTCAAAGCCTGTTACCTGATGATGGGTATGAAAAATGGCACCATTACTTTTAAGATAAGAAATCATTTGCTTCATCAGTTTCATGGGATTCATATGGCCGTCACATTTATAATTGACTCCTCCGGTTACATCCAGCCTGACATTAGGCTCTAATTCCTGAATTTCTTTTTTATCCAGAATATCAACGGGTAAACCCATACTGATTGCCTTGTGGGCAAGCTCTGTCTCTTCTTCTGCTACTTTCTCTGTTTTATATAGCATTAAAATGCCATTCTGATTCAGTTCAAAATCGAATTCATCTTTTTTCGCAATCTCATTATAAAGCCTGCTGCTGACCAGGTTAAGATCCCTGATGGCTGCCGCAGAATAGTCAACATGTTTCTGGTTAGAGTGTTTCAGAAACTTCAATCCCCATGATATCAGATTAGAATTGAGTGAAGGTCTTACGTAAAACGGGCTTTTACTGTCGAACATCCAGCGTATTCCCTGAGCAACAACTCCTGGTGCTGCCAGCGGAGTAAAATGACTGGGCACAATCATGCCTGCATTGCCGTAAGAACAGTTGTTGGTAAGATCATTCTGTTCAAGAATCTCCACCTGCCATCCCTTCTGCAAAAGATAATACGCTGAGCTTAATCCCGCTATTCCTGCACCAATGATGAGTGCTTTTCCTTTATTCTGTGTCATATACGTGTTACATTACCTGAAAACCCTGCCAATAAGGATCTTCATCATCAATAATTATATGATTGTATCCGGTAATTCTTGCCCAGCCTTCTACTGACGGAATAATGGCTGCTTTTCCATCAATAGTTGTGGTTTCTTCAATTCTCCCGATAAACTGGGAGCCTATATAACTTTCATGAATGAATTCTTCCCCTTCCTTCAGTTTTCCCTTTGCATACCATTGGGCCATTCTTGCAGAAGTGCCTGTACCACATGGTGAACGGTCAAGAGCATTTTCACCCACTAAAACAGCATTTCTTCCGCTGGCTTTTGGATCTTTAGGTTTACCCGTCCATTGAATATGGCTTAATCCGGTAATATGTTCAATTTCAGGATGGATGAACCGGTACTTTTCATTAAGTAATTTTCTGATAATCTTTCCATAATGAATAAGCTGGCTGGCCGTAAAATCAGAAATATCTCTGAAGTTTTCCTGAGGATCTATAATTGCATAGAAGTTTCCGCCATAAGCAACATCGGCTTTTATTAATCCCAGGTCCGGACAATCAACTTCAAGGTCTTCCGCATATAGGAAAGACTTTACATTGGTCAGTTTTACAGATTTTACTTTTTTCCCTTCCTGTACATAATCGATGAGAATAAGCCCTGCAGGTGTTTCAAGACGTAATTTTCCCGGAATTTTGGGAACAACAAGACCTTCTTCAATGGCAATGGTAACCGTTCCGATGGTTCCGTGCCCGCACATGGGAAGACATCCGCTGGTTTCAATATATAAAACTCCGATATCGTTATTTTCATCTACAGTAGGATACAGAATACTTCCGCTCATCATGTCATGGCCGCGGGGCTCAAACATTAATCCCTTTCTGATCCAGTCGTATTCTTCCATAAAGTGCAGCCGGCGTTCCATCATGGAGTTTCCTTTTAAAATAGGGGCACCTCCTGCAACAAGACGTACTGGACATCCACAGGTGTGTGAATCTATACAAAAGAATGTTCTGTTCATGTGGTTTGTAATTTTAGTGATTCTGAATTCATTATTCCATCTACCATTCTGCTGATCTGCAGTGGATTGTCATTCTTCAACTCATCCGGTAAGAATTCATCCGGCCAGTTCTGAAAGCAAATCGGGCGAACAAAGCGTTTTACAGCATCCGGGCCTACGGAAGTAAAGCGTGAATCGGTTGTAGAAGGAAACGGCCCTCCATGCTGCATGCCATACACCACTTCTACTCCTGTAGGCATTCCGTTGAATAATAATCTTCCGCATTTATCTTTTAAGATAGTAATCAATGCACCGTTATCACGCACATCTTCATGGGTCGCCGCAATGGTAATGGTTAACTGTCCTTTTAGCTGCCGGGCAATTTCCATAAGTTCTTCATCTGTTTCATACTCCACAACAATACCAAATGGCCCAAAGACTTCTTCACTCAATACCCGATTATTAATGAAGTTTTTGGCACGGGTTTTTATGGCTGCAGCACTTCCTGCAGTACTTTCAGTATGTACTGATGCAATTAATTCAACATCAGGTTGTTCTATTGCAATGCTCTTGTTTTTTTCGAAACTTTCAAAAATTCCTTCGTGAAGCATTTTAGCGGGAGTAATTTCCTGAATTTCCTCTTTTAAGGCATTGATAAAACGGTCAAGCGGGTTTCCTTTCAATGCAATAAATACTCCCGGATTGGTACAAAATTGTCCTACTCCAAGCGTTAAAGAACCGATATATTCCTTTGCCAATGCTTCAGCTTTGGTTTCAAGCAGGTTTTGAAAGGCAAATACAGGATTGATACTTCCCATTTCTGCAAACACCGGAATCGGGTCTTTTCTACGGTTGGCAATATCAAACAAAGCTTTTCCGCCAGTGAAAGATCCGGTAAAGGCAACAGCCCGGATATCCGGATGCTGAGTAAGATAAGTGCCAATCTCATAAGATGTTTCGGTAATATGACTAAAAATCCCTTCAGGCCATCCAAATGCTTTAATAACCGTAGTTATCGCATCCGCCATTATCTGTGAAGTCTGAGGATGTGCCGGATGTGCTTTTATAATGACGGGACAGCCTGCTCCAATAGCACTTGCAGTATCTCCTCCCGCAGTAGAAAATGCATACGGAAAATTGCTGGCTCCGAAAACAACTACAGGTCCTATGCCTACATTATATTTTCTGAGATCTCCTTTTTGTTTTTCAGGCCGGGCAAGATCAATTCTGGCTTCCGTATAGATACCGGCAGCAACAGCTTTTGCATAACTTCTCCATTGTCCCACTGTTCTTGCTTTTTCACCGGTAAGTCTGGCTAATGGCAATGAAGTTTCGGCATGAGTAACTGTCAAAAGTTCTTCTCCCAAAGCTTCAATATGATCAGCAACAGCATTCATAAATTCAGCCCGTTCACTGATGGTGGTATTCTTCAGAAACTGGAAAGCTTCAGCTGCCATCTGAATTCTTCTGTCTATATCCTGTGTTGATGTTTCTTCAATCATATCTGTGTTTCTGGAATTAATAATACCGGACGATTTGCTCTGCCTTCTTCAATAATTTTTTGAATTCTTTCTGCTTCTTCTCCTTGAAGTTCAAGACGTGGTGCTCTCACATACGGATTGCTTATCCCTTCTGCTGTTGCAGCCAGTTTGATATACTGAATAAGTTTAGGGTGAATGTCAAGCTCAAGTAATGGCATAAACCATCTGTAGAGGGCTACAGCTTTGTCATATTCGCCTGTTTTAACATAATTGTACATCGCCATGGTTTCGTTGGGAAAGGCGTCTACAAGGCCTGCCACAAGACCGTCTGCTCCAAGCATCAGGGTTTCCAGACAAATCGTATCTACGCCTCCAAGAATTTTGATCCTTTTTCCAAAACGGTTGATCATTCTGGTTACATTCGCCAGATCTCTTGTAGATTCTTTAACAGCCTGAATAGTGGGATATTCAATAAGCTCCTCAAACATTTCAATGGTAACATAAATTCCGTAATCTACAGGATTATTATAAATAAGGATCGGAAGATCTGTAGCGGAAGCCACTGCTTTAAAATATTCGGTCACTTCACGGTTATCGGCTTTGTAACGCATTGGCGGAAGCAGCATCAGACCGTCTGCACCCAGTTCTTTTGCTTTCCTGGCAAAGTTGACTGCATTTTTGGTGGTATTTTCAGATAGATTAAGAATGACAGGAATTCTTTCCTGTGTTATTTTTTTTGCATATTTCAGCAGCTCAAATTTTTCTTCTGTTTCCAAAGCACTGGCTTCCCCTAATGTTCCTGCAAGGATAATCCCGTGAACGCCTGCTTTAATCTGAGCTTCTGTATTAATAGCAAACATTTCAAAATCAATCTTTCCTTCTTTTGTAAAAGGAGTTAATACTGCAGGATAAATACCTTCCCAGTTTAGTTTTGTACTCATATCAAATAATATTTATTCAAAACTAAGTGAATTTTAAAACGGCAAATGTTAATATTTTAATTAATTCTGACCGTATTTTAACATGTAGTTATTCGTGGTCAAAAGTAGCTTCTTTATAATGCTTCAGATATTCCTTGGGAGAATATTTCATAATGGATTTAAAAACCCGGTTGAAATTAGTAAGGCTGTTGAATCCGCTATTAAAAGCTACAGAAGAAATGCTGTACATGTTACTGGATGTCAGTAATCTGCAGGCCCGCTGTACGCGGAGTTCATTAAGATATTGAATATAGGTAATCCTTGTTCGTTTTTTAAAAGATCTGCAGAATGCCTGAGGCGTCATACAAGCTTCTTTGGCAATAGCATCAAGGGTAAGTTTAGTTTGGGTAAAATTCTTCTTAATAAAGGTCTGGGCATCTATAATTCTTTGATCATAGTCTGAAATATGATTCGGCAGATTCTTTTCTGAAGACAAAGGAATATGCAGGTGCCTGTTTTGCATAAGATGGTTTAGAATCCTGATAAAATCTATAATCTGCTCTACTCCTTCTGTTTTTTGTAATGCCGCAATGTTTTCTCCGATACTTGTTTTCAATTTAGGAGCGATCTGGAAACCAACCTCTGAATGGGTAATGAAATTTTTAAGTTCTCCAAATTCCGGGAGATCGAAAAATGCAGCGATCTTTTTATAAGGATCAAAAAAAATAGAGATGGAATGAACCTTCTGCTTTTCATTTTTTTCAAAATTGCCTCTGAAAACATGGGATTGATTGGCACCCAGGTAAAAAATGTCACCCGCTTCAAAATTAAACAGATTCTGCTCTATGGCCAATGTTCCACGTCCTTTAATGATCCACATGATCTGTGTTTCTGTATGTCTGTGAAAATAAGGATAGAAATTAGGCATAATATCTTCCTGGATTCGGATACTCTTGTTGGTGTCGGCGGGAACAGAGAATTGAAGGCTTTTCATGGTTAGGCTGCTTTACTGATATAAAATATGCGTTAGGTTAAAATATTGCTGAAGTTAAGCAAAATATGAACATTAAGTATTATTTTAAAATCCAAACTTTACATGTTCTTTATTTTAAACAAGAAAGACTTATTAATGGTACAAAATTGTAAATTTAAACCTTTAAAATAAAAACTATTCATAATATGTTTTCAGCACAAACTTATCAAGATAGAAGAGCCGTACTACAGCATAATGTAGCGAACGGAATTTTATTATTTCTGGGAAATATAGAGAATCCTGTGAATTTTGAGCACAATCCTTATTATTTCCGCCAGGACAGCACCTATTTATATTATTTCGGGATTCAGGAACCCCGCATAGCAGCCATTATTGATATTGATGAAAATAAAACCATCATTTTCGGCGATGAGCTAAGTATAGATGAAATTGTATGGATGGGAAGGCAGGAAACCCTTAAGGAAAAAAGTCTGAAATCCGGTGTTCAGGAAACGTTACCTTACACAGAACTTGCCCGGTATATTTCAAAGGTACAGAATTCAGGCAGAAAGGTGCATTATCTTCCTCCGTATCAGCCTTCCAATAAAATTTTACTGTCGGATCTTCTTGGGATAAAAATTCCGGACCTGCAGCCTTCTGTAGAAATGATCAAAGCTATTGTCAAACAGCGTTCTATTAAAGAGCCTCAGGAAATAGCACAGATAGAACAGGCTGTGAATGTCTCCAATGAAATGCACCTACTGGCCATGCGTCTTGCGAAACCGGGAATGAAAGAATATGAAATTGCCAATGCTATCCAATATCTTGCTGCGAATAAAGAGTGCCAGATGTCCTATCCTCCGATTGTGACAATCAACGGAGGTATCCTGCATAATCATTACCGTCTTAATACTTTAAAAGAGGGAGATCTTTTCCTGAATGATTCCGGAGCAGAAACGGCAATGGGATATGCAGGTGACCTTACCAGAACATTTCCTGTAAGCAAAGCTTTTACTACAAAGCAGAAGGAAATGTACGAAGTAGTTCTGAATGCTTTCAATAATGCCCAGCAGCTTCTAAAACCAGGTGTTCGTTTCAAAGATATTCATCTGAAAGCAGCTCAGCATCTGGTAGAAGGTCTTATTGATCTTGGACTGATGAAAGGAAACGCTGAAGACGCTGTAAAAAACCATGCCCATACCCTGTTTTTCCAGTGTGGTCTGGGTCATATGATGGGATTGGATGTGCATGATATGGAAGATCTTGGTGAGCAGTACATCGGATATACTGAAGAAGAACCCAAAGATACCAAAACATTCGGTCTTAAGTCTTTACGTTTGGGAAAAGCTCTTGAGTCAGGATTCGTAGTTACCGTTGAGCCTGGTATTTATATGATTCCGGAACTGATTGACATGTGGCAGGCAGAAAATAAAAACGCAGACTTTATTAATTATGATAAAGTAAACGAATACCGTAATTTCGGAGGTGTTCGTGTAGAAGATGATTTCCTGGTTACAGACAATGGCTACAGACTCCTTGGAAACGGGCTGATTAAAACCGTAGAAGAAATTGAAAATTACAGAGCTGAACATTTAGCTTAACTCAAATATTATTTATGAAGAACATAAAAAAAATAACAGCCATTGCATTGTATTTTCTGTGTTTATCACCATTGGCAGCACAGAAAACACAATGGACTCCGGATGGCAATGCATATTATTCATTTACTAAAAAAGGGGTTGAAATTGTGGATGTGCTGCATCCCGGAAAAGACCAGACACTTTTAAGCAGCAATGAACTGATTCCTGCAGGAAGTTCTGAAGCATTGAAGGTACAAAGCTTTCAGGTTTCTCCGGATGGAAAAAGCTTATTGCTTTTTGCCAATACAAAGAAAGTATGGAGAGATAATACCCGCGGTGACTACTGGATTTTTGACAAAAATACCAAAAAGCTTACCCAGCTTGGAAAAGGCTTGCCGGCTTCTTCATTAATGTTTGCAAAATATTCACCGGACGGTAAAAAAGTAGCCTATGTATCTAAGCATAATATTTATATCGAAGATCTTTCAAACAATCAGCAGACAAAGATCACTTCGGATGGTACGGATGGAATGATCAACGGTACCTTCGATTGGGTATATGAAGAGGAATTTGGAACCCAGGATGGTTTCAGATGGTCCCCGGACGGTAACAAAATTGCTTACTGGAAACTGGACGCAAGAGGGACAAAAAACTTCCTGATGATTAATAATACCGATAGTCTGTACTCATTTACTATTCCTGTAGAATACCCGAAAGCTGGTGAAAATCCTTCCGGATGCAGTATCTGGTTTTATGATCTTGCTTCAGGATCTACCAAGAAAGCTGATATTTCAGGAGATGAGGTACAGCATTATATTCCGAGAATGGAATGGGTTCTGGATTCTAAATCTGTTATTCTGCAGCAGTTGAACAGAAAACAGAATCAAAGTAAAATTATCGTGGCAGATGCAGATTCCGGAAACAGTAAAACGATTTACACGGAAACAGATGCAGCATGGATTGATATAAAATCCCGCTGGAATGATAATGATCCGAGTGGATGGGACTGGATTGATAATGGAAAAGAATTTTTATGGCTTTCTGAAAAGGACGGATGGAGACATATTTATAAAATAGATATGAACGGTAAAGAAACATTAATTACAAAAGATGCATTTGATGTTATAAAGCCGGAATTTTTTGATATTCAGAATAAGCAGATCTATTT
Source organism: Chryseobacterium gleum (assembly GCF_900636535.1). NCBI lineage: Bacteria > Pseudomonadati > Bacteroidota > Flavobacteriia > Flavobacteriales > Weeksellaceae > Chryseobacterium > Chryseobacterium gleum. The sequence continues at coordinate 826,052 of NZ_LR134289.1, read as the reverse complement.
TTTGGCGTCACCCAACAATGCCACACAGAAATATCTGTATAAAGTAAGCATGAAGGGAGGAAAAGCACAAAAAGTAACTCCTGAAACCTATACGGGTTCTAATGAATACACGATTTCCCCTAACGGAAAGATCGCAATGTTTACCAATGATAACGTCAATACCATTTCAATAGGTTCCGTAGTATCTCTCCCGGAACATAAGGAATTGGTAGCTGCCAAAAGATCCGCAAAAGCAGATCCGGCGATAGCAAAAGCAGAATTTTTCCAGGTTACCACACAGGACGGAGTTACATTGGACGGATGGGTAGTAAAACCTAAAAACTTCGATCCCAATAAAAAATACCCTATTGTTTTTACCGTATATGGAGAACCTGCAATGCAGACGGTAACAGACAGTTTCTACACAGGCTGGAATGGATTATACACAGGGAATATGGCTGAAGACGGCTATTTATATGTTTCTCTTGAAAACCGTGGAACTCCTGCACCAAAAGGGCGTGAATGGAGAAAATCAATTTACCGTAAAATAGGACAGCTGAATATCCGTGATCAGGCAATGGGAGCTAAAGCATTATTTGCAAAATGGCCTTATATTGATACGTCAAGAGTTGCCGTATGGGGCTGGAGCGGCGGAGGCTCTTCTACCCTGAACCTTTTAGGACAATATCCTGATATATACCAGACGGGAATTGCGATTGCTCCGGTTGCCAATCAGTTATTCTATGATAATATCTACCAGGAGCGCTATATGGGGCTTCCTCAGGAGAACAGAGAAGACTTTGTTAATGGTTCCCCGCTCGCTTATGCTAAAAATTTAAAAGGAAACCTTTTACTGGTTCACGGTACAGGTGATGATAATGTACATTACCAGAATACAGAAGTGTATATCAACGAGTTGGTAAAGTATAATAAACAGTTTCAGCTGATGTCTTATCCTAACCGTACCCACTCTATTGATGAGGGTGAAGGAACATCACTGCATCTTGCCACCCTGTTTACAAAATTTCTGAAAGAACACTGCCCTCCGGGAGCAAAATAACTCTAAAAGTCTCACAGTGATGTGGGGCTTTTTATTTTAGGTACGTTTCCAACAAAAATTCCCCGGAGAAATCCGGGGAATTAAAGTGTCAAAACCTATATTTTTTATAGTGGTGTGAATGATGTTGAGTTGAGAGAAACAATGGGTATGCCAAATTAATCACTATTTTATGAAATGTGAATTTTTGTGGTATCTTTTGTTTACGCCGAAGTTTTTTGTTTTATGGATTATCACTAAATTTGAGTGAATAATTTCCAACATCATTCATGAAACTACCACGCTCCTATTATTCCAATCCGGATGTTCTTTTTTTGGCTAAGGATCTTTTAGGAAAAGTACTTTTTACTGAAATCGACAGGGAAACTACAGCGGGAATCATTGTAGAAACCGAAGCCTATTTCGGAGTTAAAGATAAAGCTTCTCATGCCTATGGAGGCAGGCGCACAGACCGTACCGAAACGTTATACAGCCATGGTGGAGTTTCCTATGTTTATTTATGTTACGGTATTCATCACCTTTTCAATGTGGTGACTTCTGTTGAAGATGAGCCTCATGCCGTTCTCATAAGAGCTGTTGAGCCTTTGATCGGTAAAGAAATTATGGAACTCAGGAGAAATATGCCGGCTTCTAAACCTTCTATTTCCGCGGGACCAGGATCTGCAGCCAAAGCTTTAGGAATTGACCGTTCATTTAACAGAAAAAAATTAACGGAAAATGAAATCTGGATTGAAGATCACGGCATTGCGTATCGACCGGATGAAATCATCGCAGGACCACGTATAGGTGTTGCTTATACAGAGGAAGACGCACTTTTACCGTGGCGTTTCTTTGTAAAAGGAAATAAGTATGTGAGCAAACCGAATAAGGTATAAGATCAGGATTCATTTACAGTATGATAAAACTCCTTATAATAAGTGACCAAACTGTCAAGAGTAAACCCGCGGTTCAGGCCACTGGTGTTGGGTAAAACCCATACTTTTGCTCCACAGAAGTTTTCAGGCTGCTCTCCCCAAAGGATTTCTTTCTTTTTAGAAAAGGCTTTGTAGGCTGCTTTACCAAGAAAAGCTACATATTTAGGCTGATATTTTATTATTTTCGATGTGAAACTTTTAAGGGCTTCTTCAAATTCTTCCTTTGAAAGTTCATCAGCACGGGAAGTTGCTCTTTCCACGGCGGTTGTTAATCCATATCCGAAATCCAGAAGAGAGATATCATTTACGGCTTCTATCTCATAAGGAGTAAAGCCTGACTGATGAAGGACTTTCCAGAAACGGTTACTTCTTCCGGAAAAATGAAAGCCGTCATTGGATGATTTTAATCCCGGATTGATTCCACAAAAAATAACCTCGATATGATTGGCAATAATATCTGTCAGCATAATTAAAAGTATAATGGTATAAAAATAAAGAGCAGTATAATTCCTGCTCTTTACGGTTTATAAAAGATTTAGTTCTGTAATAAACTTTTCTTTAAAAATTCTTCCAGATCTTTGCCATGAAGATTCTTAGCTAAAATGGTTCCCTGCCCGTCAATGATGATATTAAAAGGGAGTTCATCCACTTCATAAAGCTTTGCTACAGGGCTTTTCCAGAATTTTAAATCGCTGATCTGTATCCAGCTGATACCAAACCTGTCAATTGCTTTCTGCCAGCTTTCTTTATTCCTGTCCAAAGAAATCCCGAGAATTTCAAACTGATTGTTCTTCACCTTATCGGAATACGTATCATACAATGCTTTCAGCTCAGGCTGTTCTTCAACGCATGGAGCACACCAGGTTGCCCAGAAATCGATCAGGACAATTTTCCCTTTTAATCTTGAAAGAGAAAATGCTGTTCCATCTGCTTTGGTCATCGTAATTTCAGGTGCTTTTTTTCCTATTTCTATTGCTTTCTGGGCATCAACGGAAACGGAAAGAAACACCAAAAATAATATTGTAAAACAGCTCTTCATATTACTCATTTGTAGGATAGTTTTTATCCAGCCAATCTGTTTTGATATTTTTCGGAAGGTTTAAAAGCTTCGCATTTTTGAATCCCAGTTCCATCAGCAATGTAAAAGCAGGACGGATATTAGGGCACTTTACGAATGGGCAGCATCCGCAATAGATTACGATTTCTCTGTTTTTCGGAACATCTTTCAGATAATTTCTCAGTTTTTCCAGATTTTCAGGCTCATGAGTGGGACCAATGTCTACAGAGCCTTTGATAATCGCTTCAGGACCTACTGAAATGATTACGAGATCTTTAGTCTTATGCTTTTCAATTCTGGAAGCCAGTAACGCCGGATCCATCAGCTGGCTGTCTTTCCACGGATCCTGTTTTTGCTGTGCCTGACTGAAAACGGAACAGACAAGGCAAACCATAATGAACAAATACTTCATACTTCTATTTTTCACAAATATAAGATGAAAAGTTCAGAGTTCAGGCCGGCTTTATACGCTGCATTCTTTAATTTTTCTTATTTTCAATCTGATTCCGAATAATTTTATACATTTATATTCAGTATTATTCAAACATTTTAACCCATGGAAGAAACATTCCGGCCTGATGCCATTATCATTGGTGCAGGACTCGCAGGACTTACTGCTGCGATGGAAATTACCAATGCCGGAAAAAAAGTACTGCTCCTGGACCAGGAAACCGAGCAGAATATCGGAGGACAGGCTTTCTGGTCATTCGGAGGGCTTTTTCTGATCAATTCACCCCAGCAAAGAAGAATGGGAATCAAAGACTCTTATGAGCTGGCTTTACAGGACTGGAAAGGAACCGCCGGTTTTGACCGTCCGGAAGATTATTGGCCGCGCCAATGGGCGGAAGCTTACCTGAAATTTGCTGCCGGTGAAAAGTATCAATACATTTCTAAACTTGGGATCAAGCTGATGTTTATGGTAGGCTGGGCAGAGCGTGGTGATGGTTCGGCAACAGGTCATGGGAATTCGGTGCCCCGTTTTCATGTGAGCTGGGGAACCGGTACAGGTGTTGTAAAGCCTTTTGTAGAGAAGGCTTATAAAGCTAAGGATAAAGGTTTGCTGCAGATGAAATTCAGACACAGGGTAACGGAATTTATAACAGAAAACGGAAAGATAAAAGGGCTGAAAGGAGATATTCTGGAAGATGATCATAAAGAAAGAGGTGCTGCTACCAATAGAAATGTAATTTCATCATTTGAATATACTGCCCCGAATGTTATTATTGCTTCAGGAGGAATTGGAGCCAATCATGAGCTGGTAAGGAAAAACTGGCCTGAACGGCTTGGAAAAGCCCCTGAAAATATGGTTTGCGGGGTTCCTGCTTATGTAGATGGTAAAATGATTGGTATTGCAGAAAGTGCAGGCGCCCATATCATTAATCCTGACAGGATGTGGCATTATACAGAAGGTTTGCAAAACTGGGATCCTATCTGGCCGAATCATGGAATCAGAATATTACCGGGGCCTTCATCTTTATGGTTTGATGCAAAAGGCAAACGCCTGCCTGCTCCCTTTCTTCCGGGATTTGATACATTGGGAACATTAAAATACATACAGGAAACCGGCTTTTCCTATTCGTGGTTTATCCTGACCCAGAAGATTATCAAAAAAGAGTTTGCGCTTTCGGGCTCAGAACAGAATCCTGATATTACCAATAAAGATTATCCTCTTTTTCTGAAAAGGATCTTTGGTAAAAAGCACCGGGTCCAGTGGAAGCATTTAAAGAACATGGAAAAGACTTTATTGTATCAGACAATCTGGAAGATCTTGTTAAAAGGATGAATGAACTGGCTGGAAATAACCTTCTGAAATACGATAAAATAAAATCCCAGATCGAAGCCAGGGACAGGGAACTGGATAATAAATTCTCAAAAGATACCCAGATTAATTATATCCGGAATACCCGGAATTATTTAGGAGATAAACTTGGTCGCGTAGCAGCGCCCCATAAAATTTTAGACCCTGAAAACGGACCTTTAATCGCTGTACGCCTGAATATTTTAACCCGTAAAACTTTAGGCGGAATCAAAACGAATCTAAACGGGCAGGTCTTAAGAGATGATGACAGTATTATTGAAGGACTGTTTGCTGCTGGTGAAGCTGCCGGCTTTGGTGGTGGCGGAATGCACGGCTACCGGGCACTGGAAGGAACTTTTTTAGGAGGATGTATTTTCTCCGGAATGAAAGCCGGAAAGTATATCGCAGGACTTCAATAAAATAATGAGCAGATATGAGCAGTTATTTCGATCATAAAGTCATCTGGATCACCGGAGCATCATCAGGTATTGGAGAAGCTTTGGTAAAAAACCTGGCAAAAAACAGCAGTGCCAGAATCATTCTGTCTTCCAGAAAAGAAGATCAGCTGCATTCCGTGGCTGAAAAAGCAGGATTAAGTATTGACCGGTATGCAGTGATTCCTTTAGACCTCAAAAATTATAAGGATATGCCTGATATTGCAAAAAAAGCTGCAGAACAATTTGGAAAGATTGATATTCTGATTAATAATGCAGGACTGTCACAGCGTTCTCTGGCGATGGAAACGGATATTGAGGTAGATAAGCAACTTATTGATATTGATTATATCGGAACAGTAGCCCTTACGAAAGCAGTTATTCCTTATATGATCAGGAATAAAGGAGGACAGATTGCTGTAGTCTCAAGCCTGATGGGAATATTCGGAGCTCCTATGCGAAGCGGATATGCCGGGGCAAAACATGCGTTACATGGTTTTTTTGATGCCTTAAGGGCAGAATTATTCAATCAGAATATCAGGATTACTATTATCTGTCCTGGATTTATACAAACTGATATTTCTATTCATGCAGTAACCGGAGACGGCTCATTACAAGGGACCATGGATGATGCTACGAAAAACGGAATGCCGGTGAATATTTTTGCAGAAAAAATGCTGCATGCCATTCAAAAGCAGAAAAAACAAAAAGTAATAGGAGGAAAAGAAGTGATGGCTGTCTATCTGAAAAGATTTTTTCCAGGCTTATTGGCAAAAATAATCCGTAAAGCAAAAGTGGTATAAAAAAGCTCTGTTCAATAAAGAGCAGAGCTTTTTCAGAATGAAAGTTTGTATCAAAAGGTTTTCACCAGTCCTATTCCTACTGTTTTATTTTGATAAAAAGGCATAACCATGGTAGATGATAAAGTCTTTTTACTTTTATTTCCTCTCAATACATTGTCAATTTTTGGAAACAGCCAGTAAGCCAGTTCTGTAGAAAGGATTCCAAATCCGGCTCCTGCCACAACATCTCCCAGCCAGTGCTTATCATTCAGCATTCTGTATACAGCCGTGAAAACAGCGAACGGATATCCTGAAAGACTCAGCCAGAAATTAGTGTCTTTATACTCCCTGAACATAAACTGTGCTGAAGAAAATGCTGTAGCAGAATGTCCTGAAGGAAACGATAAAGTGTTGGAACCGTCAGGCCTTTCTTCTTTTACCAGATATTTTAACGGCATGGTAAAAGCTGCGGCAATCAGTTGTGAAGAGGCATAAATAATAGTACGGTCTCTCAGATTGTGTTTTCCTTTTATCCCCATGGCATTAAGTCCGTAAACCATTACTGCCGGAGCGTATTGGGTATAATTATCCAGTTTTATCTGTGCAGGCTGATGCTCGTTAATTTCAACCCGTGTTGATTGATTAAGATTTTTCAGGTTTTTCATGCTTAAACCTGCTACTCCATAAGCAATGAATGCGGCAGGAATAATCAGGCTTTTATAATTCAAAGTGCTTTTTGGGGCACCTTTGGTGATCATACTGTCCTCTACAGGTTTCTGAACAGATATCGTATCATTGGTATTCTGGGCGTTGATCCTGCCAATGACTGAACTCAAAATCATTACATAAATCAGTGTTTTTTGAAAGTACTTTTTCATCCTAAATCGCATTATAATTATCCAATTCTGTATTAAAATTTATAGCTGTATCCTAAACGGATTACCTGGGTTTCGTAATAATCATTGCTTGTGTAGGCAAATCCATTTCCCTGAACAGACTTTCTGATTACCATTGTGTTGAGCAGGTCTGAAGCGTTCATAAACAGTTCGCCCTTCCCTTTCTGAATCGTCTTTTTCACTCCTGCATCCATGGTAAATCTTGACTTTGTTTTTCCCTGTGGAATGATGTCCGGTGCCAGATACACAAGGGTAAACTGCATGTCCAGTCCTTTTGAAAAATGAAAAACGTTATTCGTTTTGATATTTCCTGAAATGGCAGTCTGCCGGTCGGCTGAAAAAGTATTAGGCTGGGGATACAGGTTTTGTACAGTAAATGCGTTGATCTGGTTACGGTATAGATTTCCATTAACATTGAAAGAATATACATCTGATACTTTCTGGTTCCATATCGTTTCCAGCCCCGTATTATAGCTTCTTCCTGCATTCTGGAATATCGCATAGATAAGTGTGCTGCCCGGGACAATACTTGAAATTCTGGTGATGGTTCCGTTGGCAAAACGATGATACAGTGCCGAATACAAATATCCGTTATCCCAATTGTGTTTGTAACCCAATTCAACAGAATTTGTAAACTGAGGACGTAATGCCGGATTTCCTACCTTAATGATCTCCGCATCATCATATTTCGGGAAAATTCTGATATCCAATTCGTTGGGACGGTCTACCCTTCTGTTGTAGAAAACAGAGAATTTGTTATGATCATCAAGTTTGTATGCCAATCTGAAATTCGGGAATGGCTGGGTATAATTGTATCCGTCACTTTTGTAGGTGGGATGGTTAGCATTTACATCATACTGAATTTTCACATATTCCAGTCTGAGTCCCAATTCCGCTTCCCATTTTTCATTTTCAAAGATATAATTTCCATACACGGCTGGAATAAACTCTTTATAATCTGCCTTTCCACCTGCAGAAACATCCAACACAGAGTTAGCGCCCGGAATAAAATTCATATTGGTAGGAATACTTCTGTTCCGAAGCTTAATTCCTGTTTCTATTCGTCCGTATTTTAAAGGTTTTACATAATCTACATTGAAATCATATACCTGTTCATCCGATAATAGTTTAAAAGCATCAGTTCCGGTAGAAGATGGCAGATAATTATCATAGAAATATTTTTCATCTTCTCTATGGAACGTATAGTTGAATCCCACATTCAAAACATGTCCGGCTTCTTTGAATTTATGCTGATAGGAAGCGGTTCCCATTACTGTTGTTTTCAGTTCATCCTCCAGAAACTGCCATAAACGCAAACGCTGAGACAGATCTCCGTTGAAAAACGGCTGATCTCCCCGGTCAATAATTTTTTCGCTTCCGTACATTCCTGAAATGGTTAATGTATTTTGAGGATCAATAGTCCAGTCGATTCCGGCTTTGGTGGTAAAGAAATTAGTATTTCTGTTTCTTTTCAGCTGGGAGTTGATAATGGTTCCGTCATCATACGTACGGGTTACAAATTCATTCTTGTTAAGGGTTTCTGTATAAAGATTATCTGCCTGTAAAAATAGATTGACCTTGTTTTTTCTGTAATTCACAGACAGTGATGGATTAATTTTAGGCGTAAGGGTATACTGCGGTCTTATGGTGGGAAGATTCTCCTTTCTTACCCATAATGATCCTAATCCTGTAGTGAACCCTGCCTTTCCGTTCCAGCCGTTCTGCTTATTCTTTTTCATGATAATATTGATGATTCCGGCATTCCCGTTAGCGTCATACTTTGAGGAAGGATTGTTGATGATCTCAATTTTATCAATGGCAGAAGCAGGGATATTATCCAGTCCGGTTTGGCTTCCAAAACCTGTAAGAGCTGTTTGTTTGCCATCAATCAATACTGTAACCTTATCATTTCCTCTCAATTGTACTTTACCGTCCTGTACAGTAATTCCGGGAAGGTTCTGCATGCTTTGCAGTACAGAACCACCATTTTGGCTGATGTTATCTGCGACGGAATAGGTCTTTTTATCAAGGCGGCTGTCTATTTCATTCTTTTTAGAGGCTGTAATGGTAACCGTCTCGATTTTGGTCTCATTTTCCTGGTCCTCAGCGAGCTCAATATCTGGAATTTCCAGAAATTCAGACAGGCTGCCAATAAAAACGGGTTGTATATGTTTTTTATAACCGGTAAGTGAAGTTTCCAGAATATAATGATCAGGTTTTAGACCTGTAAGAGAAAATCTTCCTTCTTCATTAGTAATGGTTCCGGCTGCAAAGGCACTGTCTTTTTCTTTTTTTAAAATAATATGGGCGTAAGGTAATGCTGTTTTGTTTTTACCGGTAATTCTTCCTGATGCTGTCACAGACATTGTCTGTGCAGAAACAAGGGATGAAATGAGCATACATGATGGGAGAAAAAACAGGGCTGTTCTATTCATTTTACTATTTTATTTTCTTTTAAAATCTATTGTTTAAATGGTTATAACTATGATTTGTTTTCAATTGATGGTAATTCACGGGTATGCTTTCTTTGGGAAATGATTATCATCAGAACCATCAGTGTGAGGGATATCAGAGATGCATTAAGTGTCCCCAGGTCCAGTCCTCCTTTAACCAGAGGTTTGGTTAAAAGATCGCCAAAGGTTGCTCCAAAAGGTCTGGTAAAAACAAAAGCAATCCAGAACAGCAGAACATGATTGATTTTTGTGAAATAATGCAGCAGGACTACAGCTAAAATAATAAGTCCGGTAATCAGAGCTCCGGTCATATATCCAAGTCCCAGATTATCGCTCAGAAAATCCCCGAAAGCTGTTCCCAGGCTATTGGAAAATAATATTGCTGTCCAGTAATACAATTCTTTATTTCTCTCAGAAATCGGATATACTTCAAGATTTCCGTACTTTTTATACCATAAAAACAGGGAGAGTAAAAGCCCGGAGAGTAAAATGAGGCTTCCGGTAAGATATCCTGTTTTCAGCGTTCTGTCTATAAAATCTGAGATTTCTGTCCCTAAAGTCGTTGTTCCGATGATCACCATCCAGTAAATTGCCGGGATATATTTTTTTACACTGAGCTGCACAGACAAAATGATGATAAAAAATACCAGGGTGATCACAATTCCCGCAACATATCCTAAATTCAGGGTCATGGAAATAAAATCTCCCAGTGTTTCTCCTAACGTGGTGGCTACAATTTTCATTAACCAGAAAAGGAGTGTAACCGCTGCAACTTTATTAAATGTTCTCATTCTCATTTACTTTTGTAATGGATAAAGGATACTGCAGAATTAAAAGCATGGAATGTTTCTGAATCATTTCTAAAAACAGTTAATACCTCAGTATATTTTATACAAAGGTGCAGTCCGATTTAGAAGAAATTTTGAATTGTTGGGTTCGGAAATTTTTTTAACTAAAATTTAACGGTGAAAATATGGAGGCCGTTTTCAAATCTGTAGCTGATCATCCATTGGTGCAGCCTGCCTATTTCCTGTATGATAGACAGTCCTAAGCCACTTCCGTTGTTGTCCGCCGAAAATTTAGAAAATCTTTTGAACAATGCTTCTGTATTCAGTTTTTCAGTTCCTGAGTTGGAAACTTCAAAATAAGATTGATTTAATTCTATAGACACAGAACCTCCCGGTGAAGTATGGCGGATAGCATTGATGATGAGATTGTTGATCAATATTTCTGTCAGAATACTGTTCCCGTTTACTTGTACATCATTTGAAATACTTTCAGTGGCTGAAATATTTTTTTGTTCAAAATGCTCTTTGAGAATTTCAATACTTTGATGAAGCAGCTGATCAAAGAAAATTGTTTCTGTATGGTCAAACTGGTTATTGTCAATTTTCGCGAGAAGCAAAAGGTTTTTATTGATACGGGAACTTCTTGTAAGTGCTTTGTTGATATCTTCTGCAATTCTGTATTGCTTTTCAGTAAGATCCTGATCCTGAAGTAAAATGTCCAGTTTGTTTTTAATAATAGCAAGTGGGGTCTGCAGCTCATGAGATGCATTTTCAGTGAATTCTTTCTGGGTCTTATAAGTAGATATGTTTCGCTCAATCAGTTTGTAAAGAGATTGATTAAGTTCTTCAAATTCTGAAGTATCAGAAACTGGAAATTCTATGGTAATCTGACTGTTAAGATTAAAAGTCTTCAATTGATCTAACGTATCCCTGAATGGTTTCCAGATGGATGAGGACAGCTTTCTGTTCAGATATAAAAGTCCGACAACAATAACCACAAAAAAGAATATGGTGATCATCGCAATCACAGCTATGGTTTCATGGGATTCTTCAATATTGGTCTGTATGGTAAAAAGATAAGGTTTGTTATGCAGATAAACTACTTTTTTAAGGCATCTGTAACGTTCCTTTTTTTGTTCTGAAATAAAAGGCAGCTGCTTTTCATAGGTATAAACTGTGTCTCTTCTGATCTGACCGGGAGAAATCTTTTCAATATTGGTTTCAGGCTGGATTTGATTCCATAATTCAAGACTTTTTTCCAATGCTTCATCAGAAAGCTTTAAACGGTTAAACTCAAAAGCTGTTTTCTCTATAATAATCTGGTTATGCTCATCCAGCTCATTTTTCCAGATCGTATCCACTACAAAATAATACACAGGAATACTGATCATCAGTACAATCAATACGTAGATAAGAAAGGGTTTGGTGGTTTTTGTTAATAGAGGCTTCACAATAGTTATGAATTATAAATTTATAGTGTTTAAGGTTTAAAGTTCAGGATTTAAAGTTTAAGTAATATACAAAAGATAATCATTTTTCACCTTCAACCTTCAACTATCAATTATCAATTCTCCCACTTATACCCTGTTCCATATACCGTTTTGAGATAATGTCCGCATCCCGCATCATACAGTTTTTTCTTAAGGTTTTTTACATGAGCATAAACAAAATCATGATTGTCAAGCATATCTGCCAGATCTCCGGAAAGGTGTTCTGCAAGTGTACTTTTGGAGATCACTTTATTTTTATTTCCGATAAAATAAATCAAGAGATCGAATTCTTTTTTCGTTAATGAAATCGTTTCATTATTTACGGTCACTGTTTTAGCCAACAGATCTATCTGAAGCTCATTTTGTTTCACTACGTTGGAGCTGCTGAACTGTTTCCGGCGGATCACAGAATATACCCTTGCCATCAGTTCAGAAAGATGAAAAGGTTTGGTAAGATAGTCATCGGCTCCCAGCTTCAGGCCTTCAATTTTATCATCCAAAGCGTTTTTGGCAGAAATAATAATAACACCGTCCTGTTTCTGCTGTTTCTTTAATTCTTCCAGAATTTTCAGACCATTGCCGTCGGGAAGCATGATATCCAGCAAAATACAGTCATAGTCAAAAGCCTCTGTTTTATTCATGGCTTCATCAAATGTAGCGGCATGTTCACAGAGATAACTTTCTCCGGACAGATATTCGGAAATACTTTTCGCGAGCTCAGCTTCGTCTTCAACAATCAGAATTTTCATGCGATAAAGCTATCATTAAATTTTGAAGAAATTTTGAATATAATGCATCTGTTATATCAATTTCTGATTACGATCTCTCCTAAGAGATGTATATGATATTGTAAAATAGGATTTTATCAGAGACAAAATCCTTATTTCTACAATATTTTTTACAACTAAAAATTCTTTTTCTTATTGCGTTTCCTAACGCTATCTGATTTTCTATCCGGTTATTTTTCTCCCGGAACCTGGGCTTTTTCATAGATCAGCTTTTCACTTTTTAATTCTTTCCAAAATTCAGCAGGAATAGCAGTGTTGAGGGCTTCCCTATTATCTTTTACCTGTTCAGGCTTGCTGGCTCCCGGGATAATGGAAGCAAATTCATCAGATGCCAATACAAAATGGAGTGCTGCATCAACAAGACTTATACTGTACTTTTCAGCAATGGAAGTCATCCGTTCCCGTTTTTCACTCATTCCTTTCGGGATGACATCTTTATAATTGTAACGCTCCCTTCCTACCACATATCCTGAATTGTATCCTGCTCCTGAAACCAGTTTTACACCAGCTTTTCTGACAGTAGGAAGAAGACGGTCCACCGCATCTTCATGTTCGAGGATTGAGTATTGTGTTGCAGAAAGACAGATATCCGGATCTGCAGATTCAATACAGTCTAAGATAGGTTCTATTTTATTGACACCCATTCCCCAGGCTTTTATAACACCCTGATCTCTAAGTTCGGAAAGAATCTTAAAAGCACCTTTTCTGGCCTGTTCCAGAAAATAGGGATAACGGTCACCGACCTGGTCTTCGGATAAATCATGAATATAAACGATATCAATATGGTTCAGCCCGGTTCTTTTCAGGCTTTCTTCAATAGACCTCTGTACAGCATCAGCAGTATAATCATGGCGGAAATCATAATTCAATGGATTTTTCCACATGGTAGGCGGAACCTCAGCTTCTGGTACTTCACGGAAAAGCCTTCCCACTTTGGTTGAAAAAACAAAATCATTTCTTTCCTGATCTTTCAGGAAATCTCCAAATCTTCGTTCGCTTTTTGTTAATCCGTACCATGGCGAAGTATCATAATATCTGATGCCTGTATTCCATGCTGTCTGCAGAATTTCATGAGCCTGCTCATCTGTGATATTTTCGAAAGCAGTTCCGATCGCTACTCCACCAATTCCCAGTCGGTGTTTTTCTGTTAAAATGTCTGTTTTCATATTGAAATATTTTATGGTGTTGGTTATAAACAGGCTGCAAACATCGTGCAGATATCATGGAAACGTTAAAAGTAAAGATCGTGTTCAACCTTTTGAAATCCTTAATGAGTAAAGCTATAAGGCTTCTTTTGATATTTTAAATATTATGTTAAATGTTTTTTTCATCGCTTCTTTGGTCTTGTTATTGAATAAACTGTAATACACCATTTCAATAAATTATTTCATATGAAAAAGCATATTCTAATCGTAGGAGGAGGATTTGCGGGTATTAACCTTATCAAATCTCTCAAAAATGATAAACGGTTCAAAATAACGCTGGTCGATAAGAATAACTATCATTTTTTTCCACCCCTGATCTATCAGGTGGCCACTTCTTTTATAGAGGCTTCCAATATCAGCTACCCTTTCAGAAAGCTGTTTTCAAACAATAGAAATGTGAAATTCCATATGGGCAGCCTGATTAGGGTAAATCCTGAAAACAAAACAATAGATACGGATACCGGTACTCTGGGTTATGATTATCTGGTATTGGCGCTGGGAACAGAATCCAACTTTTTCGGAATGGAAAATGTAAAGAAATGTGCCTTGCCAATGAAGAATATCGAAGAAGCACTTTACCTGAGAAATCATATCCTGCTTACCCTTGAAGAAGCAGCCCGTAATAAAGATATCAAACAAGCCGAAAAGCTTCAGAACATCGTTATTGCAGGTGGTGGTCCTACAGGGGTTGAACTGGCAGGAATGCTTGCAGAGATGGGAAGGTATATTGCTCAGAAAGAATATCCGGAAATTAAGTTAGGCCTTTCCAATCTTTATCTTATAGACGCACTGCCTACCCTTCTTTCCCCGATGAGTAAGCTGGCTCAGAAGACAGCTTATGAAAAACTGAAAGAATTAGGTGTTAAAATTGTATTGAATGTTTCTGTAAAGGATTATACCGATAACAAAGTCATCTTAAGCGACGGAAACATTATTGAAACAGAAACGCTGATCTGGACTTCCGGAGTGATCGGAAAAGAAGTTCCTGGATTGCCGGAAAACAGTATAGGAAAAGGAAGGAGAATTCTGGTGGATGCCTATAATAAAGTAGAAGGAACCAATACTATTTATGCACTGGGAGACATAGCACTGATGCTTTCAGAAGAAAAATATCCTAAGGGGCATCCTCAGCTGGCTCAGGTTGCCATTCAGCAGGGTAAAAATCTTGCCGCCAATTTCAAACGTATAGAAGATGGAAAAGTGCTGGAGCCGTTTCATTACAATGATAAAGGAAGTATGGCTATCATTTCAAAATACAATGCTGTAGTGGATCTTCCGAAGCATTCCTTTAATGGTTTTATTGCCTGGCTCACCTGGCTTTTTATTCACATTATTCCTCTTGTAGGGTTCAAAAACAAAATTCAGCTGGCAGTGGACTGGTTCCGTTTATTTATCACCAACAATCCATCCATCAGGCTTATTCTTTTTCCGAAAAGAAATACGACAGGCAACGCATAATTACATAATAAACACCAACACTAAAATCTTATAGTATGAAAAATCAAAGAAGACCTCCTTTTTTCGGAGAAACAGTGGTTATTACAGGAGCATCAAGCGGAGTTGGTAAAGCCACAGCAGAGGCTTTTGCAGAACAGGGTGCAGACCTTGTTCTGGCAGCAAGAGGTGAAGACGCACTTAAAGAGACAGCAGAATTATGCAGAAAGCTCGGGGCTACTGTAATTGCAGTACCTACCGATACTTCCGTAGCTGAAGATGTTCAGAATCTTGTCAAACAAGCCCTTGAATTCAGTGGCAAAATTGATTATTGGGTAAATAATGCGGGAGTTTTGGCATTTGGTAAATTTGAGGAAATTCCGGTAGATGTTACAGACCAGATTGTTAAAACAAATCTCTTAGGATACATGCACGCAGCTCATGCGGTACTTCCTGTATTTAAAAAGCAAAAAAAAAGGAGTACTGCTCAATAATATTTCTATTGGCGGATGGATGCCGGCACCGTATGGAACAGCGTATACAGCCTCAAAATTCGGAGTTCGCGGTATGGTGGAAACATTACAGGGGGAGGTTTCAGATTTTCCGGATATTCATATCTGTGCATTGTATCCCGGTTTTCAGAAATCTTCGGGAATAGAGCATGCTGCCAATTATTCAGGAATAAAACTGAGTACCCCTCCACCCTCTTTTGATCCCCGGAAACTGGCTTCTGCAATTGTAAAGACCGCTAAAAATCCAAAAGAAGTCATCTATCCGGACTGGTCTGCCATTGTATTTAAAAATTTATATGAAATGGTTCCTGGAATCATCCGTTATGTCTCTTCAGCAGGAATGCGTATGGTAATGAAAAATGCTAATAAGGATAATAAAACGGGAGGAAATGTTTTAGAGCCCTCCGAAGGTAATATGGGAATAGACGGAAAAACATTGTTTTCCTTTCCTAAAAAAACTTTGCTATGGGCAGGTGCCGGACTCATAGGAGCAATGGCTGCAGGCTTACTTTTATCAGGAAAATCAAACAAAATAGAATCATCATAAACAGGAAAAATCTGACAAGATAAAGGTTGAAAAACCTGCTTTTGGCTGTTTTTTGTAAGATATTTCATAAATTTACGGAGCTGTATCTGTTTCATAGCAGCATAAAAATGTTTCCAAGGTGAAAATTCACAACAAAAAAAAGTACCTGAGCTTCCTTAAATTTAAAAGAGATTTCCAGAAATACGGATTGGAAAAAGCACGCAGTTATGAGCTTATTCTGCATTGGCTGAACAACAGACTGAGCAGGAACCAGTTTCTTGTGCTTTCCGGGATTCTTGTAGGCTGTACGGCCGGCCTCGCAGGAGTGATTCTTAAAACTCTGGTACACAATATTCATTATTTTATTACCAATAAAGTACATTTTGAATATCAGATTTTATTCTATATCGTTTTTCCTTTTTTAGGGATTGTCCTGACTACCATGATTGTTCTGACACTTTTCAAAGGGCAGGACCGTAAAGGAATAGGAGCTATTTTGTATGAGATTGCACAGAATTCCAGCATTGTGGCTTCCGTTAAAATGTATTCCCAGGTGATACAGAGTGCTGTTACCGTGGGATTGGGTGGATCTGCAGGACTGGAGAGTCCCATTGCCGTTACCGGAGCTGCTATTGGTTCAAACTATGCGCAAACCTACAGGCTAAGTTATAAAGAACGTACTTTGCTGCTGGCAGCTGGTGCTACTGCCGGGATTGCTTCAGCATTTAATGCGCCAATTGCAGGGATCATGTTTGCTTTTGAAATTCTTCTAACCGGAGTAGTTTTTACAGACTTTATTCCTTTGGTAGTTGCAGCAGTCTGCGGAAGTCTCTTGTCAAGAATTTTACTTCAGGAAGATGTGCTTTTCAGGTTTTATACCAGAGATGCCTTCAATTATAAAAATGTTCCCTACTATCTTATTTTAGGGATTGTTACAGGTTTATATGCCCGTTATTTTGTGGTTATTTCTCAAAAAGTGGAACATTTCATAAAGGGACTTCAGCTTTCAAGAATGCGTAAAGCGATGTTTGGAGGCGCTGTTCTTTCGCTGTTATGCGTTTTGTTTCCACCTTTATTCGGGGAAGGGTATGAAACCGTGAAAGCCTTTACAAACGGGAATACCTACTCTATTATTGAAAACAGTTTTTTCAGATATTTTGAAATCGGTGACTGGACGATTATCATATTTTTAGTTCTGGTTCTGCTTTTAAAAGGTTTTGCTACTTCTTTTACCATATTCAGTGGTGGAAACGGAGGGAATTTTGCCCCGTCTCTTTTTGCCGGCGGAACTTTAGGGTATTTGTTTGCACTGGTATGCCAGCATCTGGGATTTACAGATGTTCCTGTGACCAATCTTGTTCTGGTTGGAATGGCCGGAGCAATGAGCGGTGTACTGTATGCCCCGCTTACTGCAATATTTCTGATCGCAGAATCCAGTTTCGGATATGATTTGTTTATCCCGCTAATGATTGTTTCCGTGATATCTTATCTTATTGCCAAATGGTTCTCACCAATTTCTCCGGAACTGAAATCTTTGGCAGATCAGGGAAAAATATTCACCAATAAACATGATAAAAACCTGCTCTTTGCTTTAAGAACGGAGGATTTTATTGATCAATACTCTCAGACCATCAATCAGAATGCTTCGGTTACGGAACTGTTTGAAATGGTAAAGAACGGAGATAAAAATATTTTCGCTGTTGTAGATGACAGCAGAAAGCTGAAAGGAGTGCTTACCCTGGACGATATAAGACCTTATCTCTTTAATAAAGAAATAGAAACTTCCCAATCGATCACTCAGATTATGAAAGCACCACCGGCAGTTCTTCACCGTGAAAATAAGCCACTGGATATTCTCCAGACTTTTGATGATACCGGTGTCTGGAATCTTCCGGTAGTGAGTGAAAATAATGATTTTATAGGATTTATTTCTAAATCATCTATATTGATGAGCTACAGACAGCTTCTGAAAGAATACTCTGATTAAATATTGACGTACAATATGACACCTGAAGAACTCAATTCCTCTCCTCTGAATTCAAAGGATTTTGACAGGGTGGTAAGCATGGTCGAATAACAAAAAATCCGTTCAATAGCTGAACGGATTTCTTTTTAATCTATAATGAAAGTCGAAAAAATTAGTTGCTTGCGTTATTGAGCAGATCAATATCTTCCTGATCCAAAACAAGCTTTGGCGCATTGAATACTGTTTCCAGCTGTGATGCACTCGTAGCACTTACAATAGGTGCTGTGATCAATGGATTCGATAACAGCCATGCCAGGGAAACGGTTCCCTGTGTGGTATTATGCTTGGCACTTACCTGGTCCAAAGCCTTTAAAACATCAAGTCCTTTATCATTTAAATATTTTCTTACCCCTTCACCTCTCGCACTTTTTGCAAGATCTGCTTCCGTACGGTATTTACCTGTTAAAAAGCCAGCTGCCAGAGACCAATATGGAAACACACTTAAATCAAACTGATCCGCCAAAGGGGCATAGTTTTGCTCAAAACCTTCTCTTTCCACCAGGTTATAATGAGGCTGCAATGCAACATATTTAGGAAGATTATTCTTTTCTGCCGCGTCAAATGATGCTTTCAGACGTTCCGGAGACAGATTGGAAGCTGCAATATACCGTACTTTTCCTGCTTTAATAATCTCATCATAAGCGGACAGCGTTTCTTCTACCGGAGTGGTATCGTCATCAAAATGGGTATAATAGAGATCAATATGATCCGTCTGAAGTCTCTGCAGTGACTCATCTACGGATTTTAAGATATGCTTTCTGCTGATATCAAAGCCATGTTCTTTTGTTTGTGAACCTACTTTTGTTGCCAAAACAATATCGTTACGGTTGTTACGGCTTTTCATCCATTTTCCGATAATTTCTTCAGACTGTCCGCCTTTCCCGTTCACCCACCATGAATAAGTATCTGCCGTGTCTATAAAGTTGAATCCTGCTTCTGTAAAACGGTCCAGTATATCAAATGACTGCTTCTCATCCAGCGTCCATCCAAAAACATTCCCTCCGAAATTGATTGGGGCAATCGTTAAATCAGTGTTTTTGATTTTTCTTTTTTCCATAAAAATAATTTTACTAAGTGACTGCTAAGGTAGGAAATATTAAATCTGAAGAATATTTAAAATAGCCATTTTCTCTATAGTTATTATGAATGAAAATGCTGATGTTTACTAAGTTTTTTTGCCTATTATCTGTTGGAGAACGCAAAGACGCAAAACCTTACTCGTAATGATGCTATAAGGCGCAAGGATTTTATCGCAGATACAACTGTATACCGTACAATGGATGGATACTTGCTGAAAATCTTTGATTTTCATACGTCTTAAATGCATGATCATTTCATAAATCTTTGCCTCTCTGCGTTTTCCGATAAAAATATAGTTATTTTTCAACCTGTGGAATCTCAATGGCCATAAGCTGAAGTTGATATTCTTGTAATTGGTGATTGATAACAGATAATCCGTTTCTGAAGTGTGAAGAATTTTTAAAAAGCTCCTGATAGTATTTTATCCCTTCAAGTACATTTTTCCTGAAAGTATTCCACTTCTTGGTTTGCGAATGGGTGATCTGTACTGATGAATCTGTAATTTCCTTTCTCAGATATTCCACGTACATTTTCAGTTCATTAATAAACATATTCGGACGTTGGTTATCGGGAAGAATATTCGTATTTCCGTAAATATGTTTTACCATATCTGAAAGGGAAACCTCCTTATCAAAAAAGGCAATATTGGGTCCTGGACATATCACAACGCCTTGTTTTTCACCTTTGATTTCAAGATTTTGTTCCATATAAGCAGCGTTTACCAAACCTACACAGAGACACGCCTTATCGGTGATTGCAGCCTTTCTTTTTTCAAATTCTGCCTCTGTCAGCGTTTCTTTTTCAGCATAAAGTTCTTTCAGTTTGATATCCTGATATTTTCTGGAGGCTGTACAGGTTCCTTCCGGAGAAAATTCTTTACTCAAAGCGAGGAGCTTTTTAGGACATGAACTTCCGTATTTGCCTTTTGATTCTTTTTCGTATTTCAGTTTTTCATTGGAGGTTCCTTTTACCGTATTGAAAGGCACTCCCAATGGAGAAATATTGCTCAGATAGAAATCCTGTTCTTTTGATTGTAAAAGCAGATTACGGGTTTCAGCATCTACAGAAGTAGCTTCAGGTACCAGTAAAAAAGGTGATCCCCAACCTACGCTGTCAACATGATAATTCGCCAATAAAAACTCATGTTCTTCGGAAGTACCTACTCCACCCTGAACCGTAATTTTCATTTCTAAAGGCCCGGATATTACAGGCTTCCCTTTTTGTTCTAAAGCAGTGATCATTAAGGAATGGGCAGATTGTATCAAATCATTTTTTTTCTGCTTGAATTCTTCCATAATCGGTCCGAGAAGCATTCCTTCGGTAGCAAAGGCATGGCCTCCACAATTCAGTCCGGACTCTATCCTGTATTCTGAAACCCACAATCCTTTTTTAGCCAGGAAATTTCCCTGGATCATGGCAGAACGGAAGTCACTTACTTTAAGGATGATTTTCTTTTTGATCTTTCCGTTTTCATCCGGGAAAAAATCTTCAAATTCTTCCATATAGCTATATAGGCGGGGATTCATTCCTGCAGAAAGTACGACTGATGATGAAAGCTTGCTTCTGGCAAATCCCCGAAGTGAAGCGTGAGCGTCGTTATACATGACCGGGAGCTGTTCGTTCTGATGATAATTATCCTTATCTACTTTCGTCATGATATTGACATCAATACTTCCGGGATTTAAATTGGATTCAATGAAACTTTTAATCTGGGAACTCCAGTTGTCTTTCTGATGGATAAGGCTTTGAAGGCTGTTTTTGAGGTCTGAAGTATTGGGAAGCATAGCCATAAAGTCTTTCAATGCCTCTTTATTTCTGCTGATTTCCTGTTTGAAAGATTCAAATTTTTCATTCACGATATCATCTACCATATCCAGATAGGCAGTAATTCTTCTGGCTCTGTAATCCTCAGTTTTTGTGGAGATACCGAAATAGTCAAGATTGAACTTTTTATTGTAAAAGTTCTTCATCTTCTCAAGGATTTCATCATCAATGATGGAGATCACAGAAGATATTCCATACTGCGCAACACGAATCGGGCTGTCTATTGTATAAGCCAGTCCCATCACCGGAATATGGAAATTGTGCAAAGGTTTTTTTGTCATAAAGTTTTGATAAAAATTCTTTTTATTTATCTAAAAATCCTTTACAACTATTCACTGCCATAAAAATATTATTTTAAAATGAATTATGCGTTAAATAACATTTTGTAATATAATAAACATGTCAAATGTCATTTTTTAAGTAAAGAACTGCGACTTTGTCACTGAAATTTTATAAAACAAAAAGACCAATCTTTCGATTGATCTTTTGTTAATGGTATTATATTATTTAAAGCTATTCCGCTTTGTTTTTAAGCATCATCAGAAGGCTGTAAGCTCCTTTCTGTACAATTTTCTTATCCTTTAAGACATCAGCTTTTAAGATTTCCGTAAACTGATCATCTGAAATTCCGACTGCCACAGGAATCATTTTATAACCGGATTTTCCAAGGTCTTCAAAAACATAATTTTTGTTTTCAAAAGAAACCACGGCCTCGTTAGGAAGTCCCATTGTGTAGCGGCTGCTGATATTGACTTCGGCATTAACATACATTCCTTTTACAAATTCAGTATTCACAGATGATAATCTGGCTACTGCAGTTGCAGAACCTCCGTTTTCAATACTTGGAACTACACTGATAATCCTGGCATTTGACTTCACACCCGGATTCTGATTGTTGTAGACCAGGATCTCCTGCCCGACTTTCACATCATTTACATCATTTTCAAAAACCTTTAATTCCAACAATAATCCGGATGGATTAATCAGCTCAAATAAAGTATCTGCCGGATTGATATATTGTCCGTTACTGACAAGGATTTTGCTTACAAAACCTGTAAACGGAGCGTAGATATTGATTTTACTTCTGATATTTCCCGTACTTAGTCCTTTGGCATTAATTCCAATAATTCTGAGCTTTTCCTCGAGGCCTTTTAACGTAGCATTCAGAGTGGAATATTCTGCCTGAGCGGTCTGCATGGTCTTATCGCTACTGGCTTTGCTGGTATTCAGATCTTTCTGACGGTTGAAGTTCAGTCTTGCGGCTTCCAGTTGAGCTTTTGTCACCAGATAATCCTGCTGTAGCTGTATAAATTGCGGATCCTCTACCACAGCAAGCACCTGTCCTTTGCTGAAATGGCTTCCGTTAATCACATTAATAGACTTGATGTGTCCGCCCATGATGCTGGAAACCAAACTGATGTGAGACGGCGCAATTTCTACTTTCCCGTTCAGTTTCATCAGCTTTTCCATATTTCTGTCCTGAACTGTGGTGGTTGTCAATCCTACAGACTGAATCTGTTTTTCAGTCAGATGAACTGTATTTTCATTGTTCTTGGTAAATTTTGTGTTTTCGTAAACCGTTTTTTCTTCCTCTTTCTTTGAACATGAAGCTACAGTGAGAATTAGAGCAAGGCTGTATAGAGATATATTCTTGAAATGCATGACGTAGTTATTTTGAAATTAAGAATTGAAGTTCTGCTCCTGTCTGATTGAGCTTTTCCAGCTGGTCAATATAATCTGCTTTGGTTTTTACGGCCTGGTTCACCAGGATTACCCAATCCAGATAATCAATTTCCCCCACTTCCATCTGTTTCTGTGCTGTTTTTAAAATCGTGTCAGATTTTGGAAGCTGTTTTTGTTCATAATTTTCAATGATCCGCTGTTGATTCATATAATTGGCCAGCTGCTGCTTTAACCTGTTTTTAAGTTCAATTTCTTTTCTTTGGTACTGATTTTCGGAGATGGCAATTTTTGCCTGTGCTGCTTTTGCCAAAGCTCTTTGCCCTTTTGTAAATAAAGGAATTCCTACACCCACCTGAACGGAGTTGAAACGGTTATTGTTGATGTTTTTCATACTTTGATTGGTATATCCCACCAGGAGATCCGGAAGCAGTCTGCTTTTTTCCAGCTGTACTTCTGCTTCTCCTACTTTGATCTGTTGCTGCAGATATTGAAGTTCAGGATGCTGCTTTACCATTTCTTCAGAGATCTGAAGACCCAAATTGATCGTTGGTTGATCAGCTATGGGCTGGTAAGGAACCTCTGACTGAAGTAACAGCTGAAGCTGAAGTTTTGCGATGTTCAGGTCATTTTCAAGAGTATTAAGCTGAACTTTTACCTGCTCTTTCTGGATTTCTGCTGTGGATTCTTCCAGAATGTTGGCTTCCCCTTTTTTTAATCTTAATCCGGCTTTATCGGCAAAATTATTGTACAGCTGGCTGATATATTCCAGCACTTTTTTCTTTTCCTGAAGAACCAATATTCTGTAGAAAACATCTGTCACTTCTTTGGTAAGCTGTGTCTTTGTCAGATTCTGACTGATAATACTGGCAGACCATTCGGCATCCAGCATCTGCTTTCTTTTTGAATATACCGTCGGAAAGCTGAATCGCTGAGAAATTCCGAATGAATTATCGGTTTCCTCACCCTGAATCTGCCCAAACCCTCCGGTAACTTCCATCTGGGGAATATTCAGGTAGCTGGCTTTCAGTTTTTCCTGATAATCGGATACTAATTTTGAATTTTTAAGAGTACCATTTTGCTGGTATGCTTTTTCCAGAGCCTGGTCATAAGTAATATTTTCCTGAGCCTGATAGCTTCCAAAGGAGATCATCAGTAAGAAAACAGACAGTTTTTTATAGTTGGGTTTTTTAGAGAATTTCATTTTATCTTTATTAATATGTTCAAACAGGACGTACAGAATAGGAAGTACAAACAAGGTTAAAAGGGTTGCCAGCATTAAACCGCCGATTACTACAGTTGCTAAAGGTCTCTGTACTTCCGCTCCCGCGCCATTGCTGATGGCCATAGGAAGGAACCCTAAAGAAGCTACAAAAGCTGTCATCAAAACCGGGCGAAGCCTGATTTTTGTTCCTATCAGTACAATTCTGCTGGTATTGGTTATTCCGTTCTTTTTCAATCGGTTAAATTCTGATATCAAAACAATTCCATTAAGTACTGCAACACCGAATAATGCTATAAACCCTACGCCTGCACTGATACTGAATGGCATCCCTCTCAACGCCAGAAAATAAACCCCTCCGATAGCAGACAAAGGAATGGCAGTGTAGATCAGCAAGCTGTGTTTTACAGAACCGAAAGCAAAGAATAACAATAGGAAAATCATTACTAATGAAATTGGAACGGCAACTCCAAGTCTGGCTTTAGCTTCATTCAGATTTTCAAAAGCACCGCCGTACGAAACCGTATATCCCGGTGAGAGTTTAAGGCTTTTACCGGCTTTTTGCTGAAGTTCTTCCACGATACTCTGAACATCTCTTCCTCTTACGTTGAAACCTACAATGATTCTCCTTTTCGTATCTTCTCTCTGAATCTGGTTCGGACTGTTTTTAAATTCTACTTTAGCCAGTTGTGACAACGGAATCTGTTCTCCCGAAGTAGTAGGAACCAGAAGATTTTGAATGCTTGTAATATCTTTTTTATGCTCATTATCCATCCGGACAACGATGTCAAATTTCTTTTCACCTTCATATAAAGCGCCTGCGGTCTGGCCTGCAAAAGCCATGTTGATCACTCTGTTGATATCTGCTACTGAAATATTATAACGGGACAGTTCAGAACGGTTATAGTCAATAACCACCTGCGGAGCACCTACCACGGGCTCAATATAAAGATCCTGGGCACCTTTTACGGTATTGATGATGCTTCCCATCTTTTTTGCATACGAAGCAAGACTGTCCAGGTCTTCACCATAAATTTTGCAAACCACATCCTGTCTTGCTCCCGTCATCAGCTCATTGAAACGCATTTGTACAGGAAACTGGAAGCTGGTTGTCAATCCCGGAATAACGCTTAATGCCTTACTCATTTTATCGGAAAGCTCCGGAAATGTTTTGGCAGATGTCCATTCCTTTTTAGGCTTTAAAACAATGATAATATCCCCTGCATCCATGGGCATGGGTTCTGTAGGAATTTCAGCACTACCGATTTTGGTCACTACTTTTTCTACTTCGGGAAACTGCGTTAAAAGAATATGCCCGGCCTGCGTAGTTGCTTTTTTTGTTTCGTTGATGTTGCTTCCCTGAAGGATTCTCATTTCAACAGCAAAGTCACCTTCTTCCAAAGACGGAATAAATTCTCCTCCCATTCTGGAAAGGGTAAAAACGGCACCTGCAAAAAGGATCAACACACTCAGGATTATTGTTTTTCTGTATTTAAGAGCTTTCATCAGGAGCTTCTGGTGTCCTGTTTCCACTTTACCCATCACACGGTCTGAGATGTTTTCTTTTTCTTTCTTTTTTCTGCTTAATACCAGAGAACTCATCATCGGAATATAGGTCAGAGAAAGGATAAATGCACCGATCAGCGCAAAAGCAACCGTCTGTGCCATAGGCTTGAACATCTTTCCTTCAATCCCCTGAAGTGTAAAGATCGGGAGATACACAATTAAAATAATGATCTGTCCGAAAACAGCGCTGTTAACCATCTTGGTAGCCGAGCCTGAAACCTGATCATCCATTTCCCTTTTGCTGAGCATATTGTCTTTTCCAAAGTGTTTTTTATGGGCGAGCTGGTGCAGTACTGCTTCTACGATGATAACGGCTCCGTCTACAATAAGTCCGAAATCAAGGGCTCCGAGACTCATAAGGTTTCCTCCAACGCCAAAGATATTCATCATGATGATGGCAAAAAGCATAGCTAAAGGAATTACAGAAGCAACCAGTAATCCTGCTCTGAAGTTTCCTAAAAATAAAACAAGAATGAAAACGACAATCAGCGCACCTTCCATCAGGTTTGTTTTTACCGTACTGATCGTATTGTTTACCATTTTAGCACGGTCAAGGAAAGGTTCAATTACGACTCCTTCCGGTAATGATTCCTGAATCTTTTCCAGTCTTTCTTTAATATTCCCGATCACGACATTGGCATTCTCTCCTTTCAGCATCAGGACGATAGCTCCGGAGACTTCTCCTGTGTCATTATAAGTCATAGCGCCATACCTTGTCGCATAACCGATCTTTACGGAGGCTACATCTTTGATATGCACCGGAATTCCTTCCTGGGTTTCCGCTACCTGAATTTTTCCGATATCTTCAGTGCTTCCCAAAAGCCCTTCACTCCGGATAAACAAAACAGTTTCCTTCTTTTCGATATAAGCACCTCCCGTATTCTGATTGTTTTTCTCCAGCGCAGCAAAAACATCATTGATATTGATATTAAATGCCTGAAGCTGATTGGGATTAATGGCAATTTCGTATTGTTTCAGCTTTCCTCCGAAACTGCTGACATCCGCCACTCCTTTGGTTCCCAGAAGCTGTCTTCTGACCACCCAGTCCTGGATTGTCCTAAGTTCCGTTTCATCATATACATTTTCATAGCCTTTTTTGGCTCTTACCACATACTGGAAAATTTCCCCCAATCCTGTTGAAATGGGTCCTAATTCCGGTTTGCCAATTCCGGCTGGTATATTGTCCTGGACGAGCTGTAAACGTTCCTGAACCTGCTGACGTGCCCAATACACATCGGTATTGTCATCAAAAACCACCGTTACTAATGAAAGTCCGAAACGTGAAAAGCTTCTTAATTCTGTAATTCCGCTGATGTTGCTGGTAGCCTGTTCGATAGGAAACGTAACAAGCCGTTCTATATCTGCTGCACCGTAAGAAGGCGCCGTTGTAATGATCTGAACCTGATTATTGGTGATATCCGGCTGAGCATCTATGGGAAGTTTAGTGGTTTCATAGACTCCAAAAAGTACAAGTCCCACTGTAAACAGAGCAATGATGAGTTTATTCTTTACAGAAAACTCAATAATTTTATTTAACATGAAAAAACTATTAATGGATAACCCGGCAGCAAAACGTTCTGAATGAAGTCTTTATTTATTCACAGACAGCGACTGAAAACCTTCCGGCTTTATCAGCATATCTTAGAAAATAAAGCCAGTAATACATCATAAACAACGTTATCATGCACAACAGGTTAAATTGATATGTAATAATAATTGGACTGCTTTAAAGCTAAAGCAGTTTCAGTATAGAATTAATTATGAAAGCCGTGGAGGCTGGAAAATCTGAGAAAGGTACTGATGGGAAAAATCTTTTTCCTTGTAGATACTGGTTTTCTTTGAAACCGTAATTTCTTTAGGTTTTTTTATTTCGAATGTCAGTTCCGGAAGCTGGGCATGTACAGTCAGTACAATAGGTGGATTGATAAAAGGCAGTTTCTGGTCTGTATCCCAGTCAGAATCCTGTTTGTGGTTATCATAATGCTCCATTACAAATTCTGAAAGACTTCCCTGGTATTCCATGAAGTGTTCAACAAACATAGGCACCTTCAGTACTTCCCCCGCATTGGTGGTAGCCAGTACATACATCATCGAACATAATATGGAAAACCATTTTAACATCAGTGCAAATATAGGGCTTAAATTTTTCCTGAAAAGGCTCTAGTATTAAATTTTTGAGAATTTTCTCCAGTTTAAAAATGGTTCAAATAAATAAGAAATAATGTTAGATTTACCAAACAAACATTAAAGTCTGGATTTCAGTCTGCTCAGTGTTTCCTGTGAAATATTAAGATAGGAAGCTACCATTTTATTAGAAAGGCGGCGTACAATAATCGGGTTTTCTTCCAGTAATTGTTTGTATTTTTCAAGAGCATCCTGCACCATAAAAGACATCAGCCTTTTGGTGTTGGCAATGCAGGCAATTTCAATATAAATTCTGTAAAATTTTTCCCACTGGGGAATAATGTCCAATAAATGATAAAAATCCTGATGGGTAATATAATAGACCTCCGAATCTTCCACAGCCTGGAGAAGCTCATCAGAAGGTTCTGAAGTAATAAAGGTATGAAGTGCTGTGGCAAACTGATTTTCAAAAGCAAAATATCTTGTAGAGTCCTGCCCCTCCTTATTAATATAAAATATCCGTAAACAGCCTTTTACAACAAAGAATGTTTTCTTAGGAGAATGAACATTGGTAACAAGAAGCTCGTTCTTTTTTAATTTGACAGGTTTGAAATAAGAAAGAATAACTTTCAATTCTTCATCTGTTATTGATATTTTGCTTTTAATATATGAAACTAATACGTCTTCCATTTATTTAAATCAGTCACAGCAAATTTAGCAATAAATATGTTAAAAAACTTACTGCTATTCCGGCTTCTTAGGTGCTTTCAGATGATTTTCCTTCTGCTTGCCCAGCTCTCCAATAGGAAGAGGCATACATCGCATGGGGATCCCATTTCAGGTTTGTTTTAAAATGGGTACGAAGCTCATGCACCGTTGTGTATTCTGCTGCGATATACACATATTCTTTCAGGGCTCCGGATGGAAACCGGACAGATTTAACTTTTTCTGAAAGCTGACTTCCGTTTTCAGGATGAGGATTGTGAAGCCATTCCACCGTAATATCTGCGGCAGAACACAGAATAAGCTCATCTTCCCTGCCTGCAACTTCCAATATGATTTTTGCTGTTACGTAAGAAGGAAGCTGCTCTGCTATGGCACAGATGACCGGCAATGCTGTAGCATCCCCGGCCAGGAGATAAAAATCAGCATGGGGAACTAAAGGTCTTGTACTTTCTTTCATCCCTATTTCCAGTATATCACCCGGATTGGCTTTCAGTGCCCAGGCAGAAGCCGGTCCGTTATCACCATGCGCTACAAAATCTATAATCAGTTCACGATTTTCCAGATCAATCTTTCTGTTGGTATATGTTCTGATAAAGGGAGCACTTCCCTCTTCAGCCGGTATAAATATTTTGTTGTTTGAACCGGAGCGTACATTAACCAATAATTCAGCCTGGTTATCATTTATTTTAAATACCACACGGATAAGGTGAGGCGTAAGATATTGTTTGTTTTTAACCATAAATGCAGAGCGTATTTTTTTTGTTTTCTCTGCCTGAGCAATTACAGAATTTTCCATTCTTATTTTTTATTAATTAATAGAATTACGATAGACACTATACAGCTGATGCCTCCGAAAAGATACACGGTCTGGTAATCAAACCAGCATGCGATTAACCCTGCAATGGGTCCTGCCAGTCCTAATGAAAGGTCAACAAAAGCCACATATGCTCCCAATGCTGTTCCTCTCATCTGAGGTTTTACTTTTTGAATGGCAAGAACTCCGAGCGCAGGAAAAACCAATGAAAATCCAACACCCGTCAATCCACATCCGGTAATGGCCAATGTTTTGGATGCAGACGTCCAGATCAGCAGCTGTCCTGCTACTTCAATGATCAGAGAAAGTAAAGCAATCGTAAAACCTCCGTATTTATCCGGAAAGGAAGCAAATAGAATTCTGGTCAGCACATAGCAAGCCCCGAAGACCATAAAGGCAAGTGAAGCATCACCCCAATTCTTCTGTGAGAAAAATAAAGCAATGAAAGAAGCAATACATCCAAAAGCCATTGATGAAAAAGCAAGGCTTAGTCCCTGTCCGGATATGGCACCAATTACCTTATAGAAAGGTGTTCGTATATGTTCTTTATCTACAGGAATAGAGGGAAGATTGGCGGTGGAAAGCCAGCTTATCACCGAAAGTAAGGCAATAAGGGCAAAAGCAGGCAGAATATCATATTCTTTACTTAGCCAGATGCTGATAGGTGCTCCGATTGCAATTCCTGCATACATGGCAATACCATTCCACGTCATTACTTTTCCTGAACTGGTATGTCCTACGAGCCCTATTCCCCAGGTTAATGCTCCTGTAACCAGGAAACTTTCACCTACCCCATGAATAATTCTTGCCAGTAAAAGAAAGATAAGTGCCAGCAGCGGATGAGCCTGGAATAATACCGCCAGTACATAAATAATACCGGCAATGACAGCTAGTATTACTCCCGACATTTTACTTTTCTTAGCGCCTTTTGTATCTGTGATTTTGCCGGAATAGGCCCGCGTTAAGAGTGTTGAAAGGAACTGAAGGCCAATGACAAGTCCCACCATTATACTTTCAAAACCTAAGCTGCTCTGAACAAACCTGGGAAGTACCCCCAAAGCAATTCCTATCGTCATGTAAACTCCGAATACCGAAATAATAATCGGAGCGGTCGCCTGGTAGAAATTAATAGTCTGCCCTTTTTCTAATGTTGTACTCATAAATTTTGTTTAAAATATTCGGGTGCAAAGGTCTCCGAACAGTTAACACAAAACTTTGATCTAGATCAAAAAAGGTACAGAGATTTTTAATCAAAATCTAAAAAACTATCAGTAAGTTGTTTCCATTGTATTTTGGCAACTCCGAACATTCCGGGAATGGCAATGAAAAGATTTCTTATTACATCAAAGAATTTCGCATTAAAATTGGGCCGTTCATTCCGTCCGTATACTGCTGCTTTCAGATGATCAGGATTTCTGGATATCATGAAGGTAGAAGTAGCTGCGGAACCATAAAAATGGGCAATATGACGGTTTTTTTTATCCTGGGGATTTATGGAAGGCCTGCAGGTCATGGATATACTTTCAGAAAAGCTGTCTTGGTAGAAACAAATATCTGTAACTTCTACCCAGTCATATCCTTTGGCGTCAGGTTCTCCCGGTCCCGGAATGTCAATCCGGATAAAATCACCTTTCTGAGGCTCCCGGTTGACCGCATTACCATCGGAATCGTATAATTTAAATGCTGCAAATGCTTTACCGCTATAACTTTCCCATTGATTCACTGAGAAAAATCTTTCTTTTAATATGGTAAATTTCAGCGGAATCAAATCCTGCCTGTATACTTTTCTGCTTTCCGTATCATGGAAACCTCCGGACTTTTGTGCAGGAACGCCTTTGAATATCTTTGGACTCATGTGATAAGGTTTTTAAGCAATTTAATGCAAAAACTATCCGGAATTTTATGAGCAGGGTCACAAAAAAGGTAAACGTTTGTTTGATTATTGGCTTACATAATCGGATTTTCAGGTGACAATCTCATTCAATCATTTCTTATTCTTTATAGAAAACCGGTCTACAATTCATATAACGGCGAATTACATTTTACCGGATATGTTTTTATAGTATTAATTCAGGAATCTTAAAGAAATTAAAAAAGAATTAGGGAATAATTATTTTTTCTAAAAAAGATTAATAAGGTTGAAAGTATTTCAAAAAGAGTAGTTTACAAGAATTGAAAACCTTATCGGTAACGATTTAGTTATGGTGCTTGTTGCACTCACTTTCATTTGATTACCTTGTAAATCAGTAGCAAATATACAAAAAAATAGGACGGTAATATTAATTTTCCGTCCTATTTTTTTATGTGTCTTTTTTTTATGTGTCATACAAAATTTTTGTAAATTTATTTCCACAGTTGCCCCCCACTACCGAAAAAAAATATTACCACAGTTGGGTTGAACTTGGGTAGTATTATCAATCAATGTTAGAAATTTTGTGTATTAATTCGGTGTAAACTGAATTTAAAGATTGATAACAACACAAAATTATTAGCTATGAAACATTCTTTACACACTATCATTTTAGAGATACATAATAAAGAAGATAAGATTTCATCGCAAAGTACAAGACTGATTGATGAGGCTTATCAAATGACTTTGTATCTGCAAGACCTTTTATTCGAGGTTAAAAAGCAAGTAATTGAAATGGGCTTTAAAAACGATGAGGAAGAAATACAATTTTTCCGAACTATTAAACCTCAAATCCTCGGGAAGCTGATTTACTATAATAAGGTTTACCGGATTGAAACTACCTGCCCCGTCAGCAATGGTAAAATGTATTTCAGCTATTTTTCGAGCCAATTAGCCAACCTGAAACGAGAATACATTGAGCATATTTGCAACTCCGACTTTTACAGGTATTATCGTTCAGGACGTACAGACCGTGACCATATTTATTTTAAACGGGGAAATATAAACTACCACGACGGGCTAAACAGTATAGTCTTTGAAATAGACCCCGAATTTTCTACTTTCTATGACTATAAAACAGCGAGGATTATCGCCAACGAATTACTCTACTCTTACCTACTTACCAAAATCAATCCTGACGAAAACCCCGATGCAATTTTTCAGAAGCCTGAAAGCTCCAAAGATATATTTTGGACGGAAAGCAAAAATGCACTTATTGAATTGATTTATGCCCTTTATGCTTCCGCTTCAATTTCTCACGGTAAAATCAGTATCCGAAAAATCAGTTTAATGTTTCAGGTTCTATTTGGGATTACGTTTGGCGACCTGCATCACTCATTCCACAAAATGAAAACCCGTAGCGGTTCCCGAACAACGTATTTAGACCAACTGAAAAATTCGTTAGAGGAATATATGGATAAAGACCTTTAGCCTTAATGCTGGTCTTTGTTCAAAGGCAGTACATCAATGGTGTACTGCCTTTTTGTTTGCCACGATTGTCAATATATAGCCCATTGGCTATTGACAGCAAATTCAAGCCTAAAACACCAAAATCCCGTGTAAGCCTTATAAAACAAGGATTTATCCCGATTGCAAAAATTTTCAAAAAACCGCAAAATCAATGGATATGCCTTGCCCGCCAAACACTGCCACCTTTTGCAATTTTGCATTGTGAACATTAAAGAGCAATGCGATGAAAATAATCACAATCGAAGAAGAAGCGTGGAAACAGCTTAACAGCCGTATCAACGCTATTGCGGACTACCTGAAAAGATTGGACGACACAAGCTATGATGATTTGTGGCTCAATAATCACGAGGTCTGCCAATACCTGCATATCAGCGAAAAAACTTTGTGGCGTATGCGTACCAAAGGCGAAATAACCTACTCCAAAATTTACGGGCAATACTTCTATACGATTGGAGCAATCAAGGATATGCTTAACGCCAATGCCGTACAAAGTAGCGATGAATATGTAGAGGAGCTTATGGCAAAGGGCAAAAGCTACATCGAAAAAGGCAGAAAACTGAAATCAGGCAAATAACAGGTATGAACCATTAAAAGTAAAAGCTATGAATATTGATAGAATGGAATTTTTGTCGTGGATGGAGCGGATAATGGATAGGCTGGATATGTTGAGTAACCATATAGACGATTTACAGAAGAAACGTAACAGCATAGACGGCGAGGAACTGCTCGACAATCAGGATTTATTGCAAATGCTGAAAATCAGCAACCGCTCCCTCCAGCGTTATCGTTCCATTGGCAAACTGCCCTATTATACGATAAGCGGAAAACTCTATTATAAGCTATCCGATGTACATCAGTTTATTCGAGAGAGCTTTAACCCTCCTACGGGTAAGTAAAACGCCAAACACTGCCTTTGAGTGCCAATGAGTGCCACTTCGGGTTATGCAGTAACCACTTCCTTTACTTTCGGCATTGAACTTTAAATTTTTCAGATTATGAGCGAAGAAACATTAAATCAACAGGAAGCACCCGAACAGGTTGCACAGGAAATACCTGAGCAACTTTCGGACGTGCTGTTAGTGCTGGATAAAGAGAAAATGAAAATCCAAGCCGTTAAGGGTATTGACAAGGACGGGAACTTAGAAACCGTTGACCCGACCAAGAAGAACCAATCCGACTTTTTACGAGTGGATAAACACGGAGATTTCATTTCCAACTTCTTCTCCAACTTTTGGCGACAGTTGAAAAACCCAACCCCGTTTGCATTCTTCAAAGTGGACGCAAATGAAGCCGTCGAAAAAGCAAAGCAATTTCAGAAACAGGTAGATACTCCTACGCCAGAGGGCAAAAAGGAAATGGAAAAACACGAGGTCAAGAATGAACCTAAAGAGGAACAAAAACAAGAAAATCAAAAAGATATGGCAACATCACAAACAACACAGGAAAAAAGCGAATACCGCTTTCAGCCTGAACAGGTCGATTGGCAAACAATGAACAATTTCGGAGTAAGTAAAGAGTATCTTGAAAAGAGGAATTTGCTTGAACCATTATTAAAAGGCTATAAAACACCCGAACTTTTAAATGTAAGTGTAAATTTTGGAGGCGTGGCAGTTCGTACCGATGCCCGTTTACAACTTCGGAACAACGAAAATGGCGAAACAGTAGTAATGGTACACGGTGTCCGAAATGCCCCCGAATTGAACAGAGAATTTTTCGGGCATAAGTTTACGGACGAAGACAAAAAAAACTTGCTCGAAACGGGAAATATGGGGCGTATTGTTGATTTGAAATACAAAACAGGAAACACCATACCGTCAATTATCCAAGTGGATAAACTTACCAATGAACTTGTGTCCGTGCCGTCGTCCTTTATCAGAGTGCCTGATAAAATTGGCGACAGGGAATTAACCGAGGCAGAAAAACAAACCGTACAAGAGGGTAAACCGCTTAGATTGGAGGGATTGATTTCTGAAAAAGGAACTCCTTATAACGTAACTGTACAATACAATATTGACACATACAGGCTGGATTTCAATTTTGATAACTCACAATCCAATAAACAGGCACAAAATAATCAGCAAAGCCAAGAGCCGAACCCTCTTACAGAATTTAGAGGTAAGGAACTGAATGAGGAGCAACGCAACAAACTCAAAGACGGTCAATCCGTATTCATTGAATTGACGGATAAAAAAAATCAACCCTACAACGGCTACATAACATTGAATAAACAAACCGACAAATTGTTCTTTGAGTTCCCCGATAAATACAAAGAACGGGTACAGGCTTCGGAAGCTCACAAAACACAAACAGAGGTCAATTCCAAAGGCAAAACCAATGAAGCCACCAAGAATATCAATGAGCCTCTCCAAAAAGGTCAGCAAAGACCAAAGAACGAAAAGCAACAGGAGCAACAGAATAAACCGAAAGCCCCTGCAAAATCAAGAAGTAGAAAAGTTAGTTAATTATGAAAACAGTTATCGCAGAAAAACCAAGCGTAGCAAGAGAAATCGCCAGCCTGTTAGGAGCTTCCGATAAAAAGGACGGTTATCTAACGGGCAACGGCTATTTTGTTACGTGGGCGTTCGGTCATTTAATTGGCTTAGGAATGCCCGAAGATTACGGGATTTCGGGGTTTGATAAGGCTTCATTGCCTATCCTCCCGAACCCGTTTATATTGACCGTGAGAAAGGTCAAAAAAGACAAAGGCTATCAAGCCGATACGGGAGCATTAAAGCAACTGAAAGTCATCAAAGAATTGTTCAACAAAAGCGACAGTATTATCGTCGCTACCGATGCCGGACGTGAGGGCGAGTTGATATTCCGGTATATTTACGAGTATCTGAAATGCCGTAAACCCTTTGAGCGGCTTTGGATAAGCTCGCTTACCGAAAAGGCAATCAAGCAAGGGTTTGACAGCCTGAAAGACGGCAAAGAATTTGACGGATTGTATCAGGCTGCACAAGGCAGAAGCCGTGCCGATTGGCTGGTGGGTATCAATGCCACACAAGCATTGAGTATATCCGCAGGCAACGGCATTTATTCTTTGGGTAGAGTGCAAACGCCTACATTGGCTCTGATTTGTAAACGCTATTTGGAAAACAAAAATTTCTCCATTAAGAAGTATTGGCAAATTCAGCTATTGCACCGCAAAGAGGATATTGATTTTAAAAGTATCTCAAAAACTAAATGGGACGAGCAAAAGTTAGCGGAAGATACATTAAGGTCAATTCAAAGACACGGCACTGCTACGGTTGTATCTGTGGAAAGCAAAAATACCACGGAGCAACCGCCCTTGCTTTTTGACCTTACAGGACTGCAAAAGGAAGCCAATAAAAAGCTCAACCTATCCGCCGACCAAACGCTCAATATCGCTCAAAGCCTGTACGAACAAAAATTTATTACCTACCCACGTACCGGAAGTAAATACATACCGGAGGATATGTGGGCAGAAATCCCCAATCTCGTAAGGGCTTTGCAGGACAACGATAATTTCAAGCAAGCGGTATCAAAATTAAAATGGGGTCGGTTTAATAAGCGAATTGTAAACGATTTGCGTGTAACAGACCACCACGGGTTACTCATAACCGACAAAATCCCGTCTGCTCTCAATGCGGACGAAACAAAGGTTTACAATATGATTGCCTTTCGACTGCTCGAAGCCATATCACAAGCCTGTGTAAAAGAAGTAACGGATATAGCGTTGGAAGTGTCGCACTATGATTTTACACTGAAAGGCTGTAAGATTTTAGAGGCTGGCTGGCGTTCCATAAAAGGCAATTTCTCGGACGAAGATACCGAACCTATACAGGATTTGCCCGAAGTGAAAAAGGGCGATGAGCTGAAAATCAAAGAAGCCTCCTGTTTGGAAAAGAAAACCAAACCGCCCGTATTGTTTACCGAAGCCGGACTATTGTCGGCAATGGAAAACGCAGGCAGGGAAATCGAGAACGAGGACGAACGGAAAGCCCTGCAACATATCGGTATCGGTACGCCAGCCACAAGAGCTGCGATAATCGAAACCCTGTTTACCCGTAATTATATCCAACGGGAAAAGAAAGCCTTAATCCCTACGGAGAAAGGATTGCAGGTATATGGATTAGTCAAAGACCGCAAAATTGCGGACGTGGCTATGACTGCCGAATGGGAATTGGCTTTGCAGAAAATCGAAAACAACGAAGTTGATGCACGGGTATTTCTACGGGAAATGGAAACCTACGCAAAGTCCATAACAGACGAATTGCTACAAACTTCTATTGCTAATGAGAACCTGCCTAAACTGACCTGCCCAAAATGCAAAAGCCAGCAACTGATTATCCGTGACAAGATAGTAAAATGCCCCGACGAACATTGTAATTGGGTACAGTTCCGCAGAGTTTGCGATGTACAGTTGAGTATAGCCGATATTACAAGCCTTGTCAATAACGGCAAAACTCCACTTATCAAAGGAATGAAAAGCAAGGCAGGTAAAAAGTTCGATGCCTATATCGTATTGAATGAGCAAGCCGAAAGTTCCTTTGAGTTTGAGAAACGCAAGAAGAAATAGCTATATTAGATTTTAGAAAACCTGAACGTAATGCAACAATGACGGATAAACTTATAATAGCCCAAAAGGAAATTGAAAATTTGATATATACCATACGTGGCAAACAAGTGATGCTGGACAGCGACCTCGCTACGTTGTACCAAGTGGAAACAAAGAACCTTAATAAAGCCGTAAAACGGAATATTGAGCGGTTTCCCGAAAAATTCTGTTTTCAACTGACCGATGAAGAAGCATATTCTTTAAGGTTCCAAATTGGAACCTTAAACACAGGAAGAGGACAACACCGAAAGTACCTGCCCTATGTTTTCAGTGAACAAGGCATTGCTATGTTGAGTGCTGTGCTACGGTCAGAAATAGCCGTAAAGGTCAGCATTGAGATTATGAATGCGTTTGTAGAAATGCGAAAAGTGCTTACGAGCAATGCTTCGCTGTTTCATCGTTTGGACAATATAGAACTGAAACAATTACAAGCCGACCAAAAATTTGAGGAAATATTTAAGGCTCTGGAAAGCGACAAGCTCCAAAGCGAAAAAGGTATTTTCTATAACGGGCAGGTCTTTGATGCCTACAAGTTTGTAGCGGATATTATCAGGAATGCCGAAAGCTCCATTATCCTGCTCGACAATTATGCAGATGATACCGTACTGACCTTATTGGGCAAACGGAATGATGATGTAACGGCAAAAATCTATACAAAAACTATCGGTAATCAGCTACGGTTGGACGTACAAAGGTATAACAGCCAATATGCCCCGATTGAAATTGAGATTTTCCCCGATGCCCACGACCGATTTTTGATAATCGACCAAACGGAACTGTACCATATCGGAGCTTCGCTCAAAGATTTGGGTAAAAAGTGGTTTGCATTTTCCCGAATGGATATAGAAGTCGGCAGAATGCTCCAACTCCTGCCCTGAATATACAACTAAGCCTCTGAATTTTCAGAGGCTTTTTTATGCCTTGTTACGACAAATCCTGCCTTTCAACGCCAAACCCTGCCAATTCCTCAAAGGCACTTGCTACCTGCTCTAATTTTAGGCTTTACGCAAAATTCTAAAACAAAATTTATTATGAGTACACAGCAAAAAGACTTGTCGTATTTCCGTTTACGACTGCAAGAACACCTTAACAGTAGCTTTCCCGAAAAAGCCAACGACCAAAAGTTTATCGACCAGCGTTCCTCGTGGGCTGCCAATGCCTACGAGGGTGCGTTCCGCTCCGGCAATGCTATCGACCAATGTGATGAGATTGCCAATTACATACTCTTTGAGGGCTTGCACTTCTCAAAGTTTGATACGGTTTTTCAGGTCGTATGCAATGAGTTCGCCACCATTATGGCAGACAAGGAACTACGACCGTTCGCCCTTAAAATGTTTCCAATCTGTGAGCCTGTATTTGCAAAGTATAAACTAACCGATGATTTCGCCTACGGTTACGAGTTTGATGTCCTCTATACCGAACTGACGGGAACAATCGCAATATGGATTGAAGATAATGGGCTTCAGTAAACGTCAGCACCTCCAGCACAATATTGAAGCCCTGCGGATTGCTTTTACATTGGAAAAGGAGAAGCGACAAGCGACCGCAGAGGAAAGACGGCGTATGATGCGTTACAGCGGATTTGGCGGTCTTAAATTCATTCTCAATCCCGTAGAACACGAAATAGACATCAACCATTGGCGGAAAACCGAACACGATTTATTCCCGATTACGCAGGAACTCCACCAACTTTTAAAAGAAAATTCTACGGACGAAAAGCAATACCGCAGGTATGTGGATAGTATGAGAAGCTCGGTACTGACCGCTTTTTATACACCGCCGGAAGTTATCAACGCTATATCCTCCACATTGAGGGATAGCGGTGTGAACATTGACAAATTTCTCGAACCCTCCGCAGGTATCGGGTCTTTCGTTCAGTCCTTTGCAGAGAGCGAAACCAAAGTTACCGCCTATGAAAAGGATATACTAACGGGCAAAATATTAAAGCACCTTTATCCCGAAAGCAATATCCGTGTGAGTGGCTTTGAAGAAATCCCCGAAAAGGAGCAAAACACCTATGATGTAATCGCAAGCAATATCCCTTTCGGCGATACCTCCGTGTTTGACCTTTCGTATTCCCGAAGTAAAGACCCTGCAAAAATACAAGCTGCCCGAAGCATTCATAATTATTTCTTTTTGAAAGGTAATGATATGCTCCGAGAGGGCGGTTTACAGGCGTTCATTACCTCACAAGGGATTTTAAACAGTCCTAATAATGAGCCGATACGCAGGGCGTTAATGGAAAACAACAATTTGGTTTCGGCTATCCGATTACCCAATAACCTGTTTTCAGATTATGCAGGTACAGAGGTCGGCTCCGACCTGATAATCCTGCAAAAGAATACCGCAAAACAAAGTCTGACCGAAGCGGAAGAACTGTTTTGCCAAAGCAACAAAACGGGATATGGCACACCCAGCAATGCGATATTCGATGACGGTGCAAGAATTATAAATACGCATTGGAAAGTAGATACCGACCCTTACGGGCAACCTGCTTTAATCTATACACACCAAGATGGCGTTGAGGGCATTGCCAAAAATCTCAAACAGATGCTTTCCGATGATTTTGGAAAGCACCTGAATTTGTCTTTGTACAAAGGCGAGCGGAACGATGAGCCAATCGTACAAATTCCGGCACAGCCAACGCCTCCGCCTCCTGTTATCGAGCGTGAAATCATTCAGCCGGAACGCCCTCGTTTTACGCAAACAACCATAGCAACGGAAAGCCCAAAGGAATTTACGCAGTTAAGCATTTTCGACCTGTTTGAAAATGCTGGCGAACCCGTTGCCGTTCTTGCTCCGCCCAAGAGAGCCACGAGAACCAAAAGGCAAACCTCCAATAGACGGAGAACGCCTATCAACAGGCAAACGGACTTATTCAGTGGGGCGATGCAACAGCCTTACACGCCTCCTGCTCCCAATGGTGCGGTCAATAGAGCAACCCCACCCAACGGCATTACACGGGAAATAATCGGAGATTTATTTTCACAACAAAACGGGAATGGCCAAGCTGATAAGCCAGCTATTCCCGTGACTGTTCCCGATACCATTCCCGAACCTGGCTTGTACAGTCAGGAATTGCAATCGTACCACCGTAACGACTGCCTTGTCGTGGATAACGGCTGGGTAGGTCATTTGCAGGAGGTAGATAAGGAAAACGGAACGGCAATGTTCCACCCGTTGCAACTACCGTCCGCCCAAAAAGCAAGAGCCGAAGCCTATATCGCTGTACGTGACACCTACAACGACCTGTATCAAAAAGAAGCCGAAAAGCAAACGGAGCATAAGGAAGAAAGGGAAAAACTGAATAGCCTGTACGATACCTTTGTCAAAAAGTACAGCAACCTGAACAGTGCCGATAATATCAAGCTGATTAAAACGGATAGTGCAGGAAAAGAAATCCCGTATTTGGAGCGTGTAAAAGGCGGTATCGTTCAGAAAGCGGATATATTCAGCCACCCCGTAAGTTTTTCGACCACAACATTAGCAACGGACAATCCGCAGGAAGCATTAGCTTCCTCGCTGAACAAATTCGGAACGGTTGATTTGGACTATATGTCCGAAATCAGCAATATGACCGCCGATGCCCTGAAAGAGCATTTGCACGGTCGTATTTTTTACAATCCGTTGGAAAGGGAGTACGAGATTGCCGAACGCTGGATTGCTGGTAACGTGGTTGAAAAAGCTAACGAAATCAGAACCTACGTTGAACAAAATCCCGAAGATAAGGAAGCCAAACAAAGCCTTACGGTATTAGAGGAAGCCCGACCAAGACGTATCGAATTTGAGGAGCTGGACTTCAACCTCGGCGAACGCTGGATACCCATAGGCGTATATGCCAAATTTGCCTCGCACCTGTTTGATGCAGATGTAAAAATCCACTACTCGGACAGCTCCGATGATTTTTCGGTTATCTGTAATCAGGGAAACCAAAATATTTGGGTCAAGTATGCGGTCAAGGCTGAAAGTCGAACGTTTGACGGCGTTGCCCTGCTGAAACACGCCCTTGTCAATACGACACCCGATATAACCAAAAAAGTAGAAATAGACGGGAAAGAAGTCAAGGTCAAGGATATGGAGGCTATACAAATGGCTAACTCCAAAATTGACGAAATCCGCTCCGCTTTTACCGATTGGCTACACGCCCAAAGTGATGAGTTTAAAACCCGACTGACCGACCAATACAACGATACCTTTAACTGCTTTGTCCGTCCGAACTATGACGGTTCCCATCAGGACTTTGCAGGCTTAGACCGCAAAGCGTTAGGTATTGAAGATTTGTACAGTAGCCAAAAGGACACCGTTTGGATGATAAAACTGAACAACGGTGCAATTTGTGACCACGAGGTCGGTGCTGGCAAAACATTGGTTATGTGTACTGCTGCACAGGAAATGAAGCGTTTGGGCTTGGCACACAAACCAATGATAATCGGATTAAAAAGTAATGTTCACGAAATCGCCGAAGCCTATCGTACAGCCTATCCCCACGCTAAAATACTGTTCCCAGGCAAGGACGATTTCACTCCACAAAAACGCCTCCGAATATTCGGGGATATAAAAAACAATGATTGGGATTGTGTGATTTTAACCCACGACCAATTCGGAATGATACCGCAAAGCCCCGAAATCCAAAAGGAAATCCTCGAAATAGAATTAGATAACGTGGAACGAAACCTCTATGCAATGGAGGCAGACGGTGCGGAGGTAACAAGGGGTATGCTTGCCGGAGCTATCAAGCGAAAGGACAATCTCGAAGTCAAGCTAAAGACTTTACAGCACGATATTGAAAATCGCAAAGATGATATTGTCGATTTTAAAATGATGGGCATAGACCATTTGTTTATCGACGAGAGCCACCAATTTAAAAATCTAATGTTCAATACCCGTCATAGTCGGGTAGCCGGATTGGGTAACGTGGACGGTAGCCAAAAAGCGATGAACCTGCTTTTTGCTATCCGTACCATTCAGGAGCAAACCGATGCAGATATGGGGGCAACCTTTCTTTCGGGGACTACTATCAGCAATTCCTTAACGGAATTGTACCTCTTGTTCAAATACCTACGCCCACGGGCATTAGAAAAACAGGGCATTAACTGTTTTGATGCGTGGGCAGCGATTTACGCACGTAAAACGACTGATTATGAATTTTCGGTAGCTAACAATATCGTGGCAAAAGAACGTTTCCGTTATTTTATCAAAGTACCGGAGCTTGCACAGTTCTACTCTGAAATCACGGATTACAGGACTGCCAAAGATATAGGCATTGACCGCCCCGAAAAAAACGAAATCC
Source organism: Chryseobacterium gleum (assembly GCF_900636535.1). Taxonomy (NCBI): domain Bacteria; kingdom Pseudomonadati; phylum Bacteroidota; class Flavobacteriia; order Flavobacteriales; family Weeksellaceae; genus Chryseobacterium; species Chryseobacterium gleum. Next base: position 783,626 of record NZ_LR134289.1, on the reverse strand, counting down.
TGTACAACATTCCGCCTACGCCCGACCAAGAGGAGTTTATTCAGAACCTAATGGAGTTTGCCAAGTCGGGCGATGCAACCCTGCTCGGCAGACACCCGTTGTCAAAATCGGAAGAAAAAGCAAAAATGCTTATCGCTACGGACTACGCCCGTAAGATGTCTTTGGATATGCGAATGGTAAGCGGTATCTATGAAGACCACCCCGACAACAAAGCCTCGCACTGTGCCAACAATATAGCGAAGTATTACAACAAATACAACGCACAGAAAGGTACGCAATTCGTGTTCTCGGATTTGGGAACGTACAAGCCGAATGAGTGGAACGTGTACTCGGAAATCAAACGCAAGCTCGTGGAAGACCACGGCATACCTGCAAACGAAATCCGGTTTATTCAGGAAGCCAAAACGGACAAGCAACGTAAAGACCTTATCAAAGGAATGAACGAGGGCAAAAATCCGTGTGCTGTTCGGCTCAACGAGTATGCTCGGAACGGGTGTAAATGCACAGAAAAGAGCCGTTGCCGTTCATCACTTAGATACCCCGTGGCGACCAAGCGACCTTGCCCAGCGTGACGGTCGGGCAATCCGCAAAGGCAATGAAATTGCTAAACATTTTGCGGACAACAAAGTAGATGTAATCATTTATGCCGTTGAGAAATCTTTGGATAGTTATAAGTTCAACCTGCTGTTCAACAAACAGCTATTTATCGACCAATTAAAATCCAATAATCTCGGCAAGCGAACCATTGACGAGGGCAGTATGGACGAAAAGTCGGGTATGAACTTCTCGGAATACGTGGCAATCCTGTCAGGAAATACAGACCTGCTGGATAAGGCACGGGTTGAAAAACAGATTGCAGGATTGGAAAGCGAAAAGCAAGCGTTTAACCGCTCTAAGTATAGTGCTAAATCTAAATTGGAAAACTATACGGAAGAATTTAACGCAGCTCAATCACGCCTCAACCGAATGACAACCGATTGGGAGAATTTACAACAACGCATACAAAAAAGGCAGGACGGCAAAATCGCAAACCCTGTTCAGTTGGACGGCTTATCGCTCAATGCGAACGTCAAACAGATTGGAACCAAGCTCAACGAGATTGCAGACAAAGCCCGTACAGGTGGGGATTATCAGGAGATTGGCAGTTTGTACGGATTTCAGCTATTGGTTAAAACGGAAATGTCCAAAAAAGACGGCGTAGATATTCGGGTAAACCGATTTTTTATTCAGGGAGAGGGTAACATAAAGTACAATCATAATTTCGGTGTGATTGCTAAAGACCCCGAAACCGCCTCTTTAAACTTTTTGAGAGCGTTGGAAAAAATACCGCCACTTATGGCAAAGGAACAGGAAAGCATTGCGAGCTATCAAAAGGATATACCTGTGCTTCAGGAGGTCGTCAATGGTACGTGGACTAAGGAGAGCCGACTGAGCGAACTCAAAACGGAGCTGGCTTCTATTGAGCGAAAGATACAGTTATCTATCGAACCGGATAAAAAGGGAGAACCTACGGAACAGGTCGAGAAAAAGCAAGAAACACCAAAAGTTTCGGAAAGCATTATACGGACAAAAGGTATTCATTTGCCACGAGGTGTATTGTAAAAAAGGGGCTTGTTTCAAAGCCCCTTTTATTTCTCGTCCTGTTCGTCCATTCTCTTAATCAAGGCATCACGCAAACTGTCAAGGAATTTTGTTCGGTTCATCTTTCGGGATTTGAGTTCTAAAAATGTATGGTAAAAATCGCCTAAATCAATATTAAAACTGTTTTCAAAAAATCTGACAATGCTTATAATATCAGTATTCCCATTATTAAATGCACCTTGTGAATGCAAGCTGTAAATCAATTCGATAGCTGCGGCTTTACTCCCTGTCCATTTCAAAGACGAGTTATCCGATATTTTGCTGTGACTGTTTTTATTTAGTTTTGCTTCAAGATATACCTGTATCAAGTCATTAGCAATAATCTCGGCTATTTTATAATCGTAATAAGTAGAGAACCTAATATCTGTTTCCAAATAAATAGTGTCAATGCTTAACTTAATATCAAATTTTCCTCTTATAAATAACTTCTCGTCAAGAAATGTACTTTTGGTGCGATAGTATTTATACAGTTCAAGGTTGTTATTGAAGTGTCTTTTGAGCTTTCTCAATTCTTCATTGAAATATTTTCTGACCGCTTTCGTACCGTTGGGTTTTTTCGTTTCAATTTTGTAAATGGCATAGTAATAAATGAGCTTAGCAACGATAACGGGTTTCTGATGTTTGAAAAAATTGATTTCTTCAACGGTATTCTTAAACCCTCTTTTTAAGATGTGCTCCTTTAGGTCGGACAAAGTTTTAATGATAAGTTTGATAACTGCTTCAATTCGTTGCACAGAGCAATCGGTTTCAACCTCCAATTCCCTGATTTCGTCCTCCAGCTTATTGAGTATCTGTTGATAAAATTTATCCATACCGGTTATCTTAAATTAATATTCAGGCTACATTTTTTAATTTGATTTTCTAAACATCAGAATAGCAATAATCGCTAAAACAATGGTAGCTATCCCACCGTACAAAAACTCTCTATTCGGGAATTGTGTGCCTAAAAATCCCGCTATCGGGTAGGCGATTGCCCACCACAAATGGGAGAATGCGAAATGAGCACCATACACTTTGCCTTGGTCTTTAGGTTCGATATTTTCGCCTATCAGTGTTTCGGACGGCATATCGGCTAAGGTCTGCCCGATACCTGCCAAAATCCATAAGAACATCAGCCCGTTGTATGGTACGAAATTGGCAAAACTGATGGCGACACCTATCAACATTGCTCCGCTAATCAGTGAAACGCTACGTGTTTTGGATTTGTCCAAACTACCCAATAAAAATGCTGTAATCGCTGCACCTACGCCGAATACCGACATTATCCACCCGTAGTGCTTATCGTCCAACTCTAAGGACGTTTTTACCAAGCCAACTGTATTGACCAAAACCATAGCACCTGCGACGGCTGATATAAATTCAATGCTTAATGCAAACCGTACAATCCTGTTACCGAACAATAATCGTATGCCTTTTAACACTTCGCCCCACGTTTTTTGAGGTACGGCATTATCACTGCTTACACCTTTTTGCAATGATGATTTCGGAATGGAAAGAATGAACAATATAGCGACAAACAGCGTTGCACCGTTTACGAAAAATATTTGTGTAGCACCCAGCCAAACCGCTACGATACCCGCCAATGCGGGTCCGAAAACACTCAACAACTGAAAGGTTGCCATTGATAAGCCGTTGGCTTCCCTGTATATCTCTTTTTCCACTATCTGCGGAATAATGGCTCTATATGTAGGCGTAAAAAATGCCGCAAACACATTCAATGCAAATATCAATGCGTACAACTGCCATTCGGCATTGACGAAAGGCAACATACAGACGATTGCCATTCTTGCAAACTGCGTGATGAGCAATATCTGTTTGCGTTGGAATTTTTCTGATACCACACCTGCAAAGGGCGAAAAAATGATGTATGCCGTTACCCTTAATGTTAGGGCTGATGCCAATATGGCGGCGGCATTTCGGGGGCTTATCTCATACGTGAGCAAAGCCAGACCAAGCCACGTAAAAGCATCGCCGAAAAGGCTTGCTATCTGTGCGAAATAAAGCCTTGCGAAAGTCGTGTTTCGCAGGGTTTTAAAGGGTTCTGTGATTGCGTTTATTATATTATTTGTTGCCATTCAGTATTGTTTTTTAGCGTTGTTTTCCCGATTTCTTTAGGTATGCGTCCTGCGATGATTGATGATATGTGCCGTAATCAGCCCCACGGAGCCGACGTAAATAAGGGGCAGGTGTATATGGTAAAGGGCATCGAGGACTACCGAAATTAAAATCGTAAGCAATGAAACGGCAAAAAGAGCAATGACCAGCTTGCTGTCGGTCGTCTTGCAGATTTTGAATGCTATAATAGCTCCGATAATCAAAAAGGCTAAATCTATATACGGATTATGCGATATGCCAATCGGTATAATGACAAGCAAAGGGAAAATCAGGCAATGGATTAAACAGAGCGTTGCTGCCGAAATGCCGAGTATGTCGTATGTTTTATTTTTCATTGATGATTGCTTATAGTATTGTTCTGAAATTTTTTAAATAATTCTGTTTACATATCGCTTAAAACTGTAATTCCTGCTCCTATCCAATAGTTAGAAAAGTCGTTGATTTGTCCGTATTTCGGACTGCCAAATACTGCCCGATACTGTAATTTGGTTGTAAAGTAAATGTCAGGACTGTTAGTGTTTGAATAAATCTTGTACGAAACATTTAAGCCGGGTTGTAACAGGTAGAAATAATTTGTAGCTACTTCTTTTGCACGTTTTCCCGAACCAAATCTTGCCCAATACTTTTCTTTTTCGGCATTATCCCCAAGCCTCGAAATAGCAACACCATTATTAAGGCTTACCCCAAGACGGATTTTATCTTTCTGTATTATGTCATATTGATTAACCCAGCCTATTTCATAAAAGTCCACCAATGGCTGTCCTATGGAATAAGTGAACGTATCTGTTATCTTTCTTCCAACAAGTGAAAAACTAAGCCCCGTAGCCCACCTTTTGACGGGATAATATTTTAAATCCAAATATCCCCCGTAAAATCTCTTTTGTAGGATAGCGGTATTGACCGCCCCGGCACTAAGGGAAAACTCTTGCGGTGGTGTAGTATAGGAATGCTCTGATTGCTGTGCTTTAGTAATTATGGAGCATATCAATAGTATCACTGTAATTGAAATCTTTCTCATATTTATCAAAAATTTTCTGCAAAGCCCCACCATAAATTTGATAAGGCTTTACAGAATTGTTATTAAAAATTCACTATCATTTTCACGCTGATATTACGTCCCATATTGAAAACACCCATACGTCCCGTTGCGGGATTTTCGGGGGCATACTTCAGCCTGCTTAAATGATTTTGATAAGCCACGTCAGCCAAGTTTTCGCCACTGATATACAAAGACATAAAGTCGCTTCGGTTGAATGCTTTTATATTTGTTCCAATTCCTGCACTCAACAAGGTGTATGCAGGTGTTGCTGTTTCTGTACCGTAAGCACCGTGAAATTTGTCCTGCTTGAAAAAATGGTCAAGCCCGAACTTGATGTAAGCATTGGAGAATGTGCTATTGACTGCTTTAAGCTCGGCTTTGACTTCGCCCCTGTATCTCGGTGCAGGGATAAAGGGCAGGTATTTCAGATTATCGGGCTGGTTGCTCTGCGTTGCCTGCACATAGGAAAAGGAGTTTTCAAAATGCAGCCATTCCATAGGGTGCGGGTGTATATCCAAGTAAATCTCGCCTCCGATTAGAGTGGCATTTCCCGATGTATATTCAAAGGCAGGTGCTCCGTCGGCAGGGTCTGGAATGATTTCATTGCCGTTTGCATCTACCATTTTTTCGAGATAGATATAATTGCCTATGAAGTTTACGAACGGCGTAATCTCCAACGTGATGTGTTTGGAATTGAGGAAATAGGCAACGTCCACCTGATGACTGATTTCCGGTTTAAGGTCTGATTTTCCAAACAGGTAACGGAACGTTCCCTCGTGTCTTCCGTTGGCAGAAAGCTCGGTGCTGTTCGGTGCTCTGAAACCTCTCGATACGTTAAATTTGAAAGTAGAATTTTTATCCACCTTATACGATAATCCCAAACTTCCCGAAATGCCATTGTAGTTCTTTTCAAAGGCACTGAATTTCAATTCGGCATCGGGGTCTGTACCGGGTACAGGATTTTCGTCTTCATCGAGGTAAAGTTCCTTTGAGTTCATATACCGGTTGTCAAAACGGATACCTCCGGCTAAAGTGAGCTTATCAAAAAATGTTTTCTGCGTGAACACAAACGCTCCTGCATCGAAAAGGCTGTAATTGGGTATCAAAGCCTCTATTGCCCTGTTGGTGTTGCTCTGCCACATACCGCCGATGCCGACCGATGTTTCCCAGCCATTTACTTTTTCAAAATTGTATCGTACATTATAGTTGAGCGTTTTCAAATCAAAGAACAATTCCGGCTCATCAGGTGTGGCAGGGTCTTCAAACTCTCTGCGTTTATTGTTCTGAAAACCAAAGTCGGCATTTAGCGTTCCTTTATCCAATATGAAATAATTGTTTGAAGCTACTCCAATATGATTTATCTTCTGATGCGGAAAACCTGTTTTATATCCTTTCAAATCTTTGTCCGTTGCTGCTACTTCATCGCCATTGGCATTTTCGTAGATAAATCTTCCTAATTCATCTCTTTCTCCCTCTACAAGATTAAGGGTGTTGTTATAAGAGCTTACGGTCAGGTGTGAGTGTCCCCAGCTTTTGTTTATTCCCAAAAACAGGCTACCATTGATTTCCTTAAAACCCGAATTGAAAACTTTTCCGTCGTAGGCATTTTGGTAGTTGCCTGCAAACTTGTTGCTGAACCTGCCAAGCCATTGCAAGCCGTCTTTATTCCCAGCGTTGGCAACGGAATAGCCAATGAGGTTGTTATTACTTTGGTAATTGGAGGAAACCTGTGTTTTTACCTGTCCTAACGGCAAGGCTTTCGGAGCAAGAAAATTAAGCACTCCCGCAATACCGTCCGAACCGTACATAAGGCTTCCGGGACCTTTGACAACTTCCACTCTGTCCACTGCATTCTCGTCTATCTCAATACCGTGTTCATCGCCCCATTGTTGTCCCTCTTGCCGGATATTATTGTTCAATGTAATTACTCTGTTAAATCCCAAACCTCGTATGGTAGGTTTTGAAATTCCTGTCCCTGTTGTTATTTGGTTTACACCGGGTACATTCCTTAAAGCATCAATCAGATTGGTAGCACTGTTCTGATTGAGTGTTTTACCGTCCACCGCTTTAACAATGACAGGGCTTAGTTTTAATTCTGTTGAGCGGGTTACACCTGTTATGATTAACTCATTCAGTTCTGTAACAGCGGGGCTTAATAAAAAGTCCATAACCGTATCTTTGTCGATGCTTATTTTTTCGATTATTGGCTGATAGCCTGTATAATTTATCTCTAAAAGGTAGGTTCCCCGTTTAAGGTTATTGATTTTATAACTACCGTTTGTGTCTGTCGTTGCACCTGTTTTCAGGTCAGCAATATAGATGGATGCACCAGCTAAATTTTCGTTTGTGGTTTCGTCTTTTACCGTACCTGAAATACTGTTTTGTGCAAATATGTTTAAGGTTGCCGATACGAAAGCAACCAATAGTAATATGCTTTTTAAATTCATTGTTTGATTTTTTAACGATTATTGTTTGATATGAGCAAACAGGCGTTTGACTGCTTGCGTCTATATAAAAAATCAAACTGTGGGCGATCCTTTGTTTTGGATTGTAAGGAGTTCCGCTTCGTAGAAACTTACCTTACATAAGCTGTATTCAAAATAAGGCTGTACATCAACGTAAACAATAAGGGCATCAACGATAAGATGAGGCGATAAGCAATGATTATCGCACAGTGAACACTTTTTGAATGCTTTGGTAAGATGTGCCTTATGATTACAGGCATTGCTTTCATCCCCATAATATATTGCCTTCTCACATTGGCTTGCTTTTGAATAGGCGATAATTTCATCGTCGTGGTGGTGGTATAAGATAACCGGGCTATTTGCAAAAACGTACAATAGCAAAAGAAAAAGCCCTTTTATATGTCTTATATCTTTTAACATCAATCGCAATTATTTTGGCTAAGAAAACAGTCCAAACCATCGGTAGCCATATGTAAAAGCAACCCCACGGCAATAACCCGTGTCGGTTTGAAAAACAACAGGATAAAGTAAATAGCAATAGCAAACCAGCTATGCAGGGGGTGGAAATTTATACTGCACCTGCAAGGGTCAAATATTGGTGTTGCCAAAAGGTGGTCTAAATCAACCAGCATAGTGAGCAACAATATTGCATAGCATCTTATCCAATTTTCCCTAAACAGAAAATAGGAAAGGATACCCGGAAAAATAAGGTGTAAAAAGTAATGGATAAATTGTTCCATATCGTTACTTTCTTATAGCCTTTAGCATTATTATGTTATTTGTTTTTCTCACTTAATATTGATACACGGTATTTGAATTGACATACTATCTTCTTTCCAAAAGAAGAAGATAGTATGTTTCAACTTACATAGATTTAATGCTGATGCCCGTGTGCTTTTTCAGCGGCAGAAACCTCATTTTTAAATTTTCCTGTCAGCGTTGTGCCATTAACTTTGATGGTAACGGTAACGTTTTCGTGAATGTTTCTGGACAAAGCCGCCTGCAATCCACCTGTTTTGCTTGGTGTGAGCTTGGCATCAGTCTTTTTGCCATCTGTAAAAGCAAACTCTACCGAACCGGTAGCGGGCTTGTTTAATGTTTTAGCATTGGCATCCAGCACATAAAAGGTCAGCATATTGTTACCTTTTACCATTTCAATATGGTAATTGTCAACGTCTATCATTTTTCCGCCGTGAGGGGCAGAACCGTGACCCGACTGAGCCATTACAGGGCTTACGGCAAGCGTGGTTATAGCAACCACTAAAGCCATTCCGATTGATTTGATTTTTCTCATTTTTTTTGATTTTTAAAAGTGAATTAATAATTAAATTTTTACTCTAAGTAGTTTGATTGAGTTCAGAAATACCAGCGTATCGGGCAACAGGTGAATGACTGCTGCTTCTACGGGTCCTAAAACCCCTAACAATACCAGTGTAATACCCAATACGTGTACCACACCAACGCCACCGATTATATTCTCTTTGATAGTTTTGAAAGCTCTTTTGCTGATAGCTTTGGAACGGGCAATTTTTTCGAGTTTGTCTTCCACCAAAACAATATCAGCGGCTTCCATTGCTGCCTGCGTACCTACGATACCCATAGAGATACCTACATTTGCCTGCACAAGAGCCGGAGCATCGTTGATGCCATCGCCTACCATTGCTACTTTTTCTCCTGTGGATTGGAGTTCCTGTATAGCTTTAATTTTGTCCTCCGGCAGCATATCCGCTTTGAACGAGGTAATGCCTAACTGACTTGACACGTGTTGTGCTGTTTGCGGATTGTCGCCCGTAAGCATTATAACATTTTGAACACCGCTTTTTTTCAGTTCATCAATCATTTCTTTTGCTCCCGGACGTATGGTGTCGGACACATAGAATACACCGGCAGCCTTATTATCAATTGCCATATAAATAGCTGTATCTGTAAGGTTTTCGCTATTTATTGTAACACTGATTTTATGGTCGTCCATCAATGTTTTGTTTCCTATCAACACTTTTCTGCTGTCTATTGAAGCTCCAAGCCCCTTTCCTTTAAATACCTCAAAGCCGGTCGGCTCTGAAAGCTCCACATCTAATTCTTCTGCACGGACAATAATCGCATTTGCCAATGGGTGGCTGGAACGGTTTTCGGCAGTAGCCGCAAAATACAGTAAGTCCTTTTCTGTATAGTTGCTATCCGATATATCTACTTTATTGAGTGTAGGTTTACCTACCGTAAGTGTTCCGGTCTTATCGAAAACAATGGTTTTTATCTTTGCGAGTTCCTCTAAATATTTACCTCCTTTTACCAAGATACCTTCACGGGCTGCCCTTGCAATGGCAGATATAGTTACTAAAGGGGTGGCTAAGCCTAATTCGGCAGGCGAGGTAAAAATCAATAGGGCGATGACCAGCTTTACATCTTTTGTTACTAAATAGACACCTATCACAAAAATGAACACGAACGGTATCAGCCACGAGGCTACCCTGTCAGTGAGTTTTTCAATGGGAGCTTTACTGCTTTCGGCTTCTTCTACCAAAGCGATAATCCTTGAAAACACCGTATCATTACCTGCTTTGGTCATTTGCACGTCCAATGCTCCCAACTCCAATATAGTTCCGGCAAAGACTTCGCTGTCGTTTACTTTTTCGACCGGTACGCTTTCTCCGGTAATAGGAGCCTGATTGACGGAACCGGAACCGGCAATGACTTTACCGTCAACAGGTATTTTTTCTCCTGCTTTTACTACGACAATATCGCCCATAACCAGCGAGGTGATTTGGATTGTTTGCTCTTTTCCGTCTTTTTTAATGACGGCTGTTTGTGGTACAGAGCCTATCAATTCTTTGATAGATGCCCTTGCCCGTTCTCCGCTTGCACTGGCGATATATTCCGCTATCAGGATAATCATCAGTACTACGGAACCGGCAAGGTATTCTTTGCCCACAACCGATACAATTACGGCTATGGAGATAAAAAGTTCCGTACCGACTTTACGTTCTTTGATAAGCTCGACAATAGCCGTCTTTAGCAAAGAATACAGACCGAAAGCCGTAGCTGCCAGCAACAGGGGTAATGGAATGAGTTCCATATAAAACAACAGGCTGGCAATACCTACTGTAATGATGCGTATGATTTCCCATAAAACTGCCGGGAAAAAAAGGTTTTAAATGTGTTCATTTTATAGAATTTAATGTCTATGGTTAGTACCTACATTAATATAGGGAAGCACAACAAGTAAAATAAAAATGAATAGAAACAACAAGACCGCCAATGCTATTAAACCATACTTTATCATCTTGTATCCCCATTTATTATTTGAAGATTTACCACCTCCCTGCCTTTGCGGAGGTGGTCTTTTCTTCTTTCGCTTATGCTTCGGTTTCCCGATATGGTTATTCTTCCTCTTCCGCATTTCTAATAGCTGAAAGGATAGTATAAGCGTTTTTCGTGACTACTTTTAACGATTGCTGATTGGCACTTTGAGGTAATTCAACTGCTGTATAACCTTCCTGCTCCACACCTTTGGCAATTTGCAACAACTGGAATGTATAGCTGTCATTATTCCCTGTTGTTTGGATGATGATGTAATCCAAACCATTCAACTGAACAATGGCATCGTTAGGTACGGCATTCTTTTGTTCCGTTCCTGTTTCTACCCACGCTTTTACATACATTCCCGGTAAGAGTTTTGCATCTTTGGTAAAGCGGCAAAGCACCGGTATCATTTTTTTGTCATTTGCAGCCTGACCGACCAAGTACACTTTTCCGGTATGGCGGTAATCATTTTCATTGGAAAGTGAAAACTTAACGGTCTGCCCAACCTGAATTTTGCCCAAGTCCTTTTCAAAAGCATTTAAAGCAAGATGCAGTGCATCTACACCCGTTATCTCAAACAGGACATCGGTTGGTGCGGCGTATTTCCCGATATTGGTATTACTGACTTTGATATACCCTGAAATGGGAGCATAAATACCCGCAGTTCTGGAAATTTGCTTGTTGTTTTTCAAGGCGTTACTGCTGATGCCGATAAGTGCCATCTGCTGTTCCAAACCTGCAATACGGGCTTTCATCACATTGTAATCAGAGCTTACCTGTTGGAAGGTTTTGGCTGCATTGACATCTTCATTTCTCAATTCCTGCTGTCTTTTGTATTCCTGTGACAAATATTCCAGCCTGCCGATGCTTTCCAAATACTCCTGTTGAATGGTGATGAACTCCGGATTTTCAATAGTGGCTAATTGCTGCCCCTTTTTTACAGCTTGCCCCGGCAATAACCCTGCTGTTTTGATATAACCGCCCAATGGTGCTGATACGGTGGCTATGCTGTTTGGTTCAGCTTCAATAGCTCCTGTCAGCTTGATTATATTGCTAAGGTTTCTTAATTCTATGGAGCCTGTTTGTATCTCCGACAGCTTGTACTGGTCAGCGGTAAACGTAATTTGTCTTACCGAAGGTGCTGTATCGGTCTTGCTCTCTGTTTCTGCCGGAGCCTGTTCGGCAGCATTCTCTTTTTTATCCTTACAGGACGAAACCACCAATACTGCTGACAGTAATAATGGTATATATTTTTTAAATGATGACCTATTCATTATTCTGATTTTTTGAATGATTAATTGTTGCCTAAAATTGCCTCTATGGAAATAATAACCCGGTTAAGATTATACAGGTTGTCTATATACTCTGAATGGATATTATTGGATAGCGTAAGGTTTTGCAGATATTGTGTATAGGAAATATCACCGTTTCTAAAACTCTTATCCGAATTACTGATAATCAGGTCTGCCTGTGGCAATGCCTGTGTCTGATAATAGTTTAGAGATTTCTGAAATTTCACATACTGCTGTGCCAACTCTTTAAGCTGTCCGTTCAGATTTGTAGTCGTCAGTTCTACCTGTTTTTGTGCAATCTGTTCATTGATTTTAGCCGCATTGATTTGGGATTTATAACCACCCGGAAAAAGAGGTATGCTTATACCGACTTGGAAAAAACTAAACCTGTCTTTACCCGTATAAGTTCTATCGACACCGTTAATCGTTTGCAGACCTTTGTAGGTCTGACCGTTATAACCTAAAATAATGTCCGGTAACATCTTGCTTCTCTGCAAGGATATTTCTCTTTGGCTAACATTGATTTCCTGTTGCAGATATTGAATGATAGGATTGTTGGTAGTTGATACACCATCAATAGCCAATAATTCCTCCCTTACAACCAATGCCGTATCTGCTATGCTGATGTCATCGGTTGTATTAAGCAATGTCTGTAAAAGACGTTTGGCAATTTGTATATCGGCTTCATTCTTTTCCAGCTCATTCTGAATTTGTCGGTATTGGACTGACGAAGTAGCATTTTCAAGACTTGTGCTTTCTCCTGTTCTATACCTCGCATTACTTGCTTTACTTAGCTTGCTGTAAATCGTGTCCTGTTCCAACAATAGCCGTCTTTTCTCCAATATATACTGATATTGCAGGTAAGCCAGCTTTACGTCTTCAACAAGGTCATTTTCGGTTACAGCCTTGTATTTTTCGCTGCTGCGTATCCTTTCCTGTGCCAACTTTGATTGATTGCTGTAAACGGTCGGAAAATCAAAACGCTGTGTAACATTAATCAGGTTATCATTAATAGTAGGATTACTTACTACACCCTGTGTATAGGAAATTTCCGTTTTAGGAATAGTAACGCTTCCTTTCTTTAATGCCTGCTGTACATTGATGTTATACTCCGCTATCTTGATGCTGTTGTTGTTTTTCAACGCTTCATCAATGGATTGCTGTAAGGTCAGCACTCTTGTACCGGAATTTGTAGGTACTTGTGCATTCATTACCGACGGTAAACCTAAAAATCCTAATAGTAATATTGCCGTAGGCAAGGTTTTGGGCTTCCGCATCTTGAATGATGATTTTGTGAAATAGATATACAGTACAGGAAGTACCACAAGGGTCAGTGCAGTTGCCGTTATCAGACCTCCGATAACTACCGTAGCCAACGGGCGTTGTACTTCTGCACCTGATGAAGATGAGATTGCCATCGGTAAAAATCCTAACGAAGCTACTGCGGCTGTCATCAGTACGGGTCTTAATCTTACCCGTGTACCAATCCGAACCCTTTCGTAAATATCATTAACCCCTTCCTTAGCCAAACGGTTGAACTCTGCAATCAATACAATCCCGTTCAAAACAGCAACACCGAATAACGCAATAAAACCTACACCGGCGGAGATACTGAAAGGCATATCCCTGATGAGCAAAGCAAATACACCACCTATCGCCGATAACGGAATTGCAGTAAATATCAATAGACCTTGTTTTACCGAACGGAACGTAAAGTACAGCAATAGTAAAATCAGTAAGAGTGCCACCGGCAATGCTACTGCAAGCCTCGCATTGGCTTCTTCGAGGTTTTTAAATTGTCCGCCGTAGGTGATATGATAGCCCGCAGGCATTTTTACTTTTGCTCCCACAATATCCTGAATATCGTTCACGATACTTTTTACATCCCTGTTTCTTACGTTGAAACCAAGTGTAATCCGTCTTTTGGCATTATCTCTTTGGATTTGTACCGGACCCGGTTTGTATGAAATATCTGCTACTTCACTTAGAGGAATTTGCTGACCTGTGGGCGTACTTACAAATAAATTCTGAACATCCGTAATATCTGCTCTTGAAGCATTATCCAGCCTTACCACCAAGTCAAACCGTCTTTCGCCTTCATATACCAAACCTGCTGCTTTACCTGCAAATCCTGTTTCAATGGCACTGTTTACGTCTTCGATATTCATTCCGTACTGTGCTATCTTATCCCTGTTAAACTGTATGCTGATTTGTGGCAAACCTGTTATTTCCTCTACATATAAATCTTCTACACCTTCGACATTTTTTATTTTACGACCCACATCCGAAGCAAGGTCTGATAGTACGTCCAAATCTTCTCCATAGATTTTTAGAACCACGTCCTGTTTTGCTCCTGTAAGCAACTCATTGAAACGCATCTGTATAGGTTGCTGGAAACTAAATGTAGCGTTAGGGATAACAGATAGGTCAGCCTGCATTTTTTCTATCAGTTCTTCTCTGTCTTTGGCACTTGTCCATTCCTTTTTCGGCTTTAGTTTCACTATCATATCGCCCGCTTCAATAGGCATCGGGTCTGTGGGAATTTCCCCCGAACCGATTTTATTTACTACTTCTTCTACTTCGGGATAGTTCTTCCGCAGGATAGTTTGGGCTTTCTGTGAAACATCTATCAATTGGTTGATAGAGCTACCGACCGGAACCCTTGTTTCTACCGCAAAATCACCCTCATCCAACTGAGGTATAAATTCTGCACCCATACGGTTGAATACAAAAAGTGTAATGATGAAAAGACCTACTGCAATAGAAACGACCAATAATTTCATTTTCATTGCTCCCTCGATGATAGGCGTATAAACTCTCTGAATAGCCTTCATCATTCTGTCGGAGAAGTTTTCCTTATGGGTTGTTTTCTTGCTCAACACCAAAGCCGACATCATCGGTACATAGGTAAACGAAAGCAAGAAAGCTCCTAAAATGGCAAAAGAAACAGTCTGTGCCATTGGTCCGAACATTTTACCTTCTACACCTACCAACGCTAATAATGGCAGGTATACAATCAGAATGATAATCTCACCGAATGCAGCCGCAGAGCGTATTTTACGGGACGATTGATAGACTTCTTCATCCATTTGCTCCTGTGTCAGTTTTGCCACACCTCCGTACCGGTCTTTACTTCCCGTTATTCGATGCAGCACAGCCTCGACGATGATAACTGTCCCGTCCACGATGATACCAAAGTCTATCGCTCCCAAGCTCATCAGGTTGCCCGATACGCCAAAGAGGTTCATCATAGATATGGCGAACAACATTGCCAATGGAATTACGGAAGCGACCACAAGCCCGCCACGCAGGTTTCCTAAGAAAAGTATCAGTACAAAAATCACGATTAATGCACCTTCAATCAGGTTGGTTGAAACGGTAGAAATAGCTCCGTCCACCAGCTTTTTACGGTCAAGAAAAGGCTCAATTTCCACACCTTCAGGCAAGCTGCTTTCTATTTCTGCTACCTTAGCCTTTACATTGGTAATTACTTCAGATGAATTAGCTCCTTTAAGCATCATCACTACCCCTGTTACAGTTTCGCCCTCACCATTACGGGTGGCTGCTCCGTATCTCGGTCCGTTTCCAAACCGTACTTCGGCTACATCTCTTAAAAGAATAGGTACGCCAGCTTCGTTTTTGACCACTATTTTTTTGATTTCCTCGATGTTCTTTACCAAGCCTTCGCTTCGGATAAAGTAAGCATTAGGACCTTTATCAATGTAAGCACCACCGGTATTCTGGTTGTTCTTCTCCAATGCCGTGAAAATATCGGAGATATTGATGTTCTGGCTGGCAAGCCTGTCAGGCTCGATAGCGATTTCGTATTGCTTTACAAATCCACCGAAGCCGCTTACTTCTGCAACGCCGGGCGTACCTAATAATTGCCGTTTAATAATCCAATCCTGAATAGTTCTTAATTCAGTGGCATCGTACTTGTCTTCATAACCTTTTTTGGGGTGAATGCTGTATTGATAGATTTCCCCAAGACCGGTAGTTACCGGAGCCATTTCGGGTGTACCGACACCCTCGGGAATACTTTTTTCCGCTATGGTCAATCTTTCCTGTACCTGCTGTCGTCCCCAATAGATGTCAACATTTTCTTTAAATACAATGGTTACGATTGAAAGCCCGAAACGGGAAAAGGAACGCATATCCTTAATACCGGGAATACTGACCATTGTCTGCTCCACCGGAAAGGTTACAAGCTGTTCCACCTCCTGTGCCGCCAATGTAGGCGATACAGTAATGACCATCACCTGATTATCCGTGATATCGGGTGTGGCATCAATAGGAAGTTTGGTAAGGGAGTACGTACCCCAGCAAATTAATGCCAGGGTAAATAATCCTATTATCAACTTATTCTTGATTGAAAAATGAATGATGTTATTTAACATACCATAATGTTATTAGAATAGTTATTGTTTAAGGAGATACTGTCCTTTCATTCTGATTTTGACAGTGATGTCCTCATTTGAATTGTTTTTGAAGTACCATCCTTGCGGACCTTCAAACGGAGCGAGCAATGACCCACCATATTGTTGGAATAGGCAATGGTGTAGCTTTCAAAATAGTTGCTGTTGTTCTTAACCTCTCCGTGAAAATCAAAGTATAGTTCTCCTTTATCGGTAATCCATTCGTACTTCAACTGACCGTGCTTCAACATATTTATCTTATATTCCAATCCTTCGCCTGCCGGAATAACGACACTTACTTCGTCTGTCCGCTCTGCGAGCTGGGTAGCGGGTGGCGGATTATCTGCTGCCGCAGGTTTGGCTACATCTGCCGGAGAACCTACGTTTTCCAATTGCAATATTTTATGTGGTCCCGAAGCAAGCGTTTCCGAACCGCCGTCACCAACATATAATTGCTAAAACCGGTTGCTTTACCGATACCCAAAGGGTCTATACCGTATTCTGCCGGTAATACGGCACTAACAAGAAGTACCGCTCCTATAATTAAAGCATAGATGACCTGCTTAATGATAGATTTCTTATCTAAGATTTGATGTGCTATTTCTGACATTTTGATAATTTTTAAGAATTAAAATAACCGACCAACTGATAGCCGAACAATAAAAAACCTGCTGCCATAAGCAACATATTGGTAACTGTCGAGAATTTGAGAAAACTCGGTGACCTTCTCCAATTAGTGATAATAAATAATACAAGGGCTAAGGCTATGAACTGACCTATTTCTACACCGATATTAAAACCAAGTAGGTTGGTCAACAATCCGGTACGGTCAAAACTCAATTCCTGTAATTTACTGGCTAAACCAAAGCCGTGAAAAAGTCCGAAGATTAAAACAGCCGCTTTGGTATTGGGCTGATACCCCAAGAACCTTTGAAAGCCACCCAAATTATCGAAGCCCTTATACACAATGGACAAGGCTATGATTGCATCAATCAGGTAAGCATTGATTGCCATATCTGCCAATACGCCCAACAAGAGGGTAATACTGTGTCCAATGGTAAAAAAGCTCACATACAGCAATACTTCTTTCGGACGGTAAAGGAAAAATATAACCCCTACGAGAAATAATAAATGGTCATATCCCGTCAACATATGTTTGGCTCCTATGTACAAAAAGGGTACAAAGGCAACGCCTGAATTTCCACTGAGGAAAGTTTGGGTATCCTCATCTACACCGTGAGCATACACCGAGCCTGTTACCAATAGCAACAGCACTATTGATAAAACTACTTTTATATACCGCATTATAATTGAATTTTTAAGTTAGGCAGTACAAGCCCGGCTGTATTGCATACAGGTGTATGCAATACATTATAGCCAAAGCCCTGACCGCAATGATTGAAAAACGTTGCTTAAAAAATTAATTAATGCTTATGTCCGTGAGCTTTATCAATACTATCCTGATTAACAGGTGCAACCTTAGAACTGTCTTGTTTTGCTGCCGGTGCGGTATGTCCGCCGTTAGGGTCGTGCGAATGACCGTGAGCCTTGTCAATGCTGTCTTGATTGACTACCGGAGCTGACTGCTCTTGTTCTGTATTGGAATTGTCGGAAGAAGATTTTCCACTGTTATTGCAAGCTACAAATGTAAGTGCAGCAAAAGCCGCTATAATGAATGATTTTTTCATCGTTAAAATAAAATTTGATAATTAATAAAGAAATAACCTGCCCATTGAATTTTGGGCATAACTCAAATTTTAACTTTCGGAGAATTGAAAGTTAAGCAACGATGAAAGAGGGAGGACCCCGAAGGGTATATGCTCCGTGGAGCGGTGGTAAGTAAATGATATGCCTATCGGGTGGAAACGTGTGTTTCTGATAGACTACGATATATTCAACAGGCTTGGTAAAATCGACAGGCAAAGCCTTTACTGATTTTACATCGTCCTTTGATATGACAACTCTTGTTTCGTCAGAATTGGTAAAAGAAACGTGTTCGCCAGCGTGTATAAAACCGGAGAAAGCAAGCTCTAATGGTGTTTCCTTACTGTCTTTATGATGGCTATTTTTACCATTATGATGCCCATCATTAACGATGTCAGCGTGGTGGTGGTGCGATACAATGCCGTGACCCAAAATTACAATTTGGGCAACAACTAAAAACAATATGGCAGAATACTTACGCAACATTATCGCAAATGTATGTAAATAAATTCATTTGGGTATCAATTCGATGCAAAAAAGTGAATTTAGATACCGGAAAAAACTAAATTATCGTATTTATTTTTTGATATGTCCAAACTATCCCTCCTGTATCAAGTGCTGTAAATTCGGGTCGTTCTTGATACGCTCCATTTCACTCTCGACAATATGAACAATGTCTAATTTTATCTGACGGTAGTTTTTATCAATATCCCGTTTCATATTATCCACTCCGTTTTCATCAACAAAAGATAAAATTTCGGGTATCTTCTGATACGCTTTTGTTTCGGCTGCAACCTTTTCATTATCGACAACTATTTCAGCGTGGAATATTTTCTGCTCGATACGCTCATCGAAGTTATCGGACACAGCACCCACGAACATACCCTGCGTTAAGGTTGAAATTTTAGAGGCTGGTATCAAGCTATCCAACTGTGTAGAAATTGAAGTTGATTTATCATTTCGGTTAATCGTCATACTTTGGCGTTTTTGTAAAACTTTTCCGAAACGTTCGGACAGGCTCTTTGCCGTTTCTCCGACAACCTGACCACTAAAAATATTCCCGACCGTGTTCTGAATGACTTTAGCTTCCTTATCTCCATAATCACGGATTAATTGCGAAAAGTCCTGAAAACCTAAGCACACAGCTACTTTATTACTTCTCGCTGTTGCAATAAGATTATCCAATCCCCTAAAATATATCGTCGGCAACTCGTCAATGATGACCGAACTTTTTAGCTGTCCTTTCTTGTTAATGAGTTTGACAATTCGGGAGTTATACAAACCCAAAGCTGCCGAATAAATATTTTGTCGGTCGGGGTTGTTTCCGACACACAAAATTTTCGGCTCATTAGGGTTGTTGATGTCTAAAGAAAAGTCGTCGCCCGTCATAACCCAATACAAGCTCGGCGAAATCATTCTTGACAATGGAATTTTAGCGGAAGCTATCTGCCCCTGTAATTGGTCTTGTGCTCCACCTTGCCAAGCATCGAGGAAAGGAGATAAATAATTCTCCAATTCATAATAAGAAGTCAAAATCGTAAAAACGTCCGAATACTTTTTATTCAGCAATTCAATAGCGTGTGGGAACGTACAATATTTGCCGTTTTCATAGATTTTTAAGTACCAAATAATAGCTGCCAATAGAATAATTGGGCTTTCCACGAAGAAATCCCCTTGCTTCTGTATCCACGACCTATTGAGGTTTAGCATTATCGTATAGGCAGCTTCGTAGGCATCAGAAATATCCGTCATAAAGTCGGGATTAAGCGGATTGCAACGGTGGCTCTTGCGTGGGTCGTCAAAATTTATCACGTAAAATTTTGGCGGTACTTTGTATTTATTCCTGTTCTTTAATAAGTGATTGTAGGCAATCGTAGAAAGGTCGTCGAATTTGAAATCGTAGATGTACATTGAGAAACCTTTCTCAATCTGTTGTTTGATGTAATTGTTTACAATGGCATACGATTTACCTGAACCGGGGGTTCCGAGTACAATCGTTGCCCGAAAAGGGTTTACAATATTTATCCAACCGTCATTCCATTTGTTTTTGTAATAAAACTTCGTAGGCAGATTAACCGAGTATTCGTTCTGCATTAATTTGGTTTCCTGCTGGAAGCTCTCGTTTTCGTTGTTGAATACGTCGTCCATTAAATTGCTACGGAGCAAACGGCTCATCCAAACCCCTGCAACCATTAAAGCGATATAACCTAAACCCGTAGTCAGGATATAGAGAAATGTAGCGGTGTTTAGTGGTAGCTTTAATAATGGGAAATTCAAAAAGAAAAGGACGAAGCCGATACCCAAAGCCACATAAATTTTGCCCCACGTAATCTTTTCGTCCTTTACGCCCTTAGTTCCCAAACAGCTCAAAGCCAACAATACCAAAGCGAAGACTTTGGTATATAAGGTATGTTCAAACAGTCCTGCTGTTCGATTGAAGTTCCCCAAAATCTTATTGATAATCTCCAATGTCCAGCCACGGTGTATAAAGAACCCGTAACAGAACCAATACAAGTGCATCAATACTATAATGATGCTTACGGCTCGCATAAATGCCATAATCTTAGCTAAGCCTCTCAAATCGTCTTCTCCCTGCATTTTGATAAATTTTAAATGTTCGGGCGTGAATTTATGGGCTGTATAGTGTAGCTATAAGATTGTGGCAGTCAATGGCAGTACGTGGCGATGTTTGGCTGAATGTTACTGCTGACCTCTTTTGCGTTTCCGCTTTTTCTTCATTTTGTTGGCAAAGTCCGTTTCTTCGTAATCCTCTCCCTGTGCTTCAGGGATAAGTAAACCTCCAAAGGCTTCAATCAATCCGTCGTCTTTCTTATCGGTATTATCAAATTCAAACATAGGGTGCGGTTTCTCGGCTGGTAAATCTTCCTTGTCCTGTGAACGGGATATTTTTTCTTTTGGCTCGTCAGGCTCTTTGATGTCGGGCTTGATGTTATTGTTCCAATAATCATTAAAGGTATTGGCTGAAAGTTCCTTTGCCAATCGTGAACCATTCCAAACGGTTTTGGAATTGTGGTCTATAAATGTGATGCCGTAAATACGTCCTGTGTCGTTTCTGCGAACCACTACATTAATACCTTGCTCGCCTAACTGTTTTTTAAAGCTCAATTCATCAGCCGTAGATTGCAGGGCAATCGTTACGGCAGCTTTTAAAGTCTGCTTGGTCGGGTGGTCTTTTAAAGCCGTTTTGCATTTCGCAAAATGCAATTCCAATGCTGGTAGTCCTGCATTCTTTCCGAACAAGGAAGCCTTAAACGGGTGTCCGGCTCTTTCGCCCTGCTCGTTCAACGGAATGTATAACAATCCCTCTCGGTGCTGTCCTTGCAATTCGCCCTCCACTTTCTCGGTAGTAATATTGAACAGGGATAGCAAAGCATTATATTCTCCCAAAGTCTGAAATTGGTAATAGTTCGGTAAGTGCCGAACTATGGAAGCAATCTGACTTTTTACGTCGCCAGCTTTGTAATCTACAGGTTTAAAAATTTTGTCGTTCTGCTGACGTTTCTTGTCCGTAGCTGGTATAAGATTGTGTTGCTTTTCGAGTTCTCGGCAGATGTTCATCGACCTTACTTTTTCAAATTTGTCAGAGATTTTTTTGCCGTTTTCGTCCACGCAAACCGATACGATATGAATGTGGGAGCGGTCAATATCGGTGTGTTTGAATACGACAAAAGGCTGTTCGCCGTAGCCCAATTCCCTCATATACTGCTGTGCCATTTCCCTGTAAGTATCGTCGCTGACCTTATCTTTCGGGTCAGGATTGAGCGAAATATGCAACGTATGTTTCTCCGTATTTTGGTTTGCCAACAGATAAGGAGCAAAAGATTGGGCTAATTGTGCAACGGAATATTGCCCGTCGGACGTTTCAATAATCTTATTGGTAAACAGAATTTGTCCGTTTTCCTTTTCAACTTTCAGATTATTGTATGCCAATGCACCGTATAAATTTGCACTTCTTCCGATTTTCGCTATCATTTTTAAGGCTGTTTTTTGAGGTATTTTTTATCAAATTCCTCGGTTATATCCACAACTTTTTTGAACAATTCGACCATTTCTGCCGTCTGTTTTTCCAACTTGTACAGGTATGCCGATGCCTTTTTCTCGGAAAAACTCTTGTACAATAGCTTTACAATCTGATTATAGTTTACCCCGATAGAGCGGAATTGACTGTGAAACGAAGTCAGTCGCATATAGAAATCAACTGTTCCTTTGTCAATATGTACCGATTTTATCGTCTTATTGAAGATGCAAGACGTTATAAAATGTGCCTTTATCTGCATACCCGATTTATCAAAGAGGGCAAGAAAACGGGCGTGTTCCTCCTCGTTAAAAGAAATCGTGTAGCGGATTTTCGCAGGGTCGTTTTTAAGCGGTCGCCCCGTCTTTTTTAACTGTTTTTTGCTGTTCTCATTCATCACTAAGCCATTTTAATTCACACAAAAACGCCGACTTCGGAGGACGTTTTCTGCTCCCTGCAAGGGCAAGTGGTTTTGAGCATCCGAAAAGTTTTCGAGATGCTCAAAACACAACTTGCCGTGTTCTGTTGAACACAAAAATCCTCCCTACGGTCGGATTGATTTTAACAGGGAAAAACGGCTCGAAGCCGTCGCTGTAAAAGTCCAATTTGTCTATTCGATTTTGCATAAATCCGTTAATAAAATTCTTTTTACAAAGTAAAGCCCTCTTTCTGAAAGGATTGTACTGTAACAGAGTGCCAAACACTGCCAATGAACGCCAAACACTGCCACATAAATAAAACTGCTTGTTTATCTCTTTTCCTTTGTACCAACAAAAGGATATAAGTGCGTAGATAGCTATGCAGGTAACAACATAAGTACCTCAATACCGAGATAGGTAAATGAGTAAACAGGTACATAGAAAAGTACCTATTCAGATACCTGCCTATGCAGTCCTGTACGGACAAATGCAGGTACATAAGTAAGTAGGTCTGCCCGTACAAACCTACTTACCCGCATACCGATATAGGTATGTATTCAGGTACATAGATAGCTTGTTGCATAGGTGCGTAGCTACCCAAGTATATCGGTACAGAGCTACCTATCTATTTGCAGAGCCACATAGGTATCTGACTACGGATATAAGCACCTACGCACATAGGTAATTAAGTATGTAAATAATTAAAACAGTTGAAATATGAATGCAAAACACAAAACAGTATTTATCGCCTTTTCTTCTCAAAAAGGCGGTGTCGGTAAGAGTACATTTACAACTCTTGCAGCGAGTATCCTGCATTATCGGTTGGGCTACAACGTAGCCGTATTTGATGCGGATTTTCCACAGCACAGCCTGATGAAAATGAAAGAACGTGATTTATCTATGGTAATGGAAAACGAGGCTTTGAAAAAGCTGGCTTACAAACAATTTACCACAATCAACAAAAAAGCCTATCCGATTATACAGCACAAAGCGGATAGCGTGTTGGAAGCGGCACACGAATTTGTAAACGCTTCAGCCGTTCCTGTTGATGCCGTGTTCTTCGACCTGCCGGGAACTGTAAATACGCCGGGTATTCTGAAAGCGTTGGCAGGAATGCACCACATTTTTACGCCTATCACGGCAGACCGTGTTGTAATGGAGAGTACCCTCGTTTTCACACAGCTATTAAAGGACGTGATTATGAAAAAGGGCGAAACCTCGATAGAAACCATTAACCTGTTTTGGAACCAAGTGGACGGCAGGGAAAGCACCCCATTGTATGAGGTCTATAACAAACTTATAGACCAATTAGGTTTAAGCCTGATGCAGAGCCAAGTCAAGAACAGCACACGCTTTCGCAAAGAAAGTGAAGTAAACAGCAAAGCCGTTTTCCGCTCAACGCTGATGCCTCCCGATGAACGACTGATGAAAACCTGTCAATTGGACGAGTTTATGAGCGAATTTTTAAAAATCATTCAATTATAGGCACTATGGAAAAAGAAAACAAGAAAAAGGTTACTCCCGACATTAACGAGGAATTTATGATGAACCTTATGGTTGATGGCGTAAAGAAAGAGGGTTTACAGCCATTGCAAGAACCTCCGAGCGAAGCACCCGAAACGGAAGCCGAAAAGCCAAAGGAACTGCCACGGGAGAAACCCGTTATCAGGGAAAGAAGCCGAAGCAAACGAAGTTCCGAAGCCGATTACGAAAGTATCTTTTTCAGGAAATCGGAAACCAATGCCCGTGACGGGAAAACGGTTTATATCCGTCCTGAATTTCACGAAAAGCTGACACGCATAATACAGGTAATTGGCGAAGACAAAATAACCATTTATGCTTATTTAGACAATTTGCTGGATTACCATTTTCAGGAATTTGCCGAACAGATTACCAAAAGTTATAACGAAAAATATAAACCCATTTAATTAGTAGAGATATGGAAACGAATAAAAAAACAGCCGGAGCAAAGAAGACAGGCAAAACTTATAGTGCTAAATTTCTAAAAAGAAGTAAAATGAAAGGTAGAGGCGATAAAGCTATTTATGTAAGTCCCGAATACCACGAAAAGCTAACACACATTGTAAAGGTAATCGGTAAGAGCGAAATCCCATTGTACGCCATTTTGGATAATATATTGGAACATCATTTTGAATTGTTTTCCGAAGAAATTATCAAGGAGTATAACAAAAAATTCAAACCTCTTTTTTAGCTATGGAAACGATAATCGTAATATGTCTGTTGGTAATTATTGTCCTGCTTGTACAGGACAAGATTATCATTAAAAGGAAATTGAAACAGAAACCTACGCAGGAAAAAGTCAATCCGAAACTACCCGATATTATGGGACAACCTAAGCCCGTAAGAAGCCAATCAGTGCCAAACACTGCCAATGAGAGCCAAATTGCAGAACCGGAGATTAACCCTGCTAATTTGGTCATCGAATATGACAAATACGAAGAAGTCAATATTCAAATTCCGCAGGAAGAATTGGACGAAGTATTCAGAAATGTACCTGATTTGACGGAGGAGGTAGAATTGAACAGGTATAGAGCTTCCGTAGGCGATGACGGTTTTGCCCAAGGGGTTACCTTTCAGGAACTAAACAACGTGGGGGTCTTGCTTCAGAAAGAAAAATTAGAGCCAGCCCAAAAGGAAACAGCGATTGATATAGTTCAAAGATTACAAGGAACCGAATTATTTGCTCTGCTGGAAAGTTCAATGGAGGGAGCTTCCCTAAAGATTGCCGAGCTTTTGGATAGCACTCTTACAACTGATACCAAAGACAATTCTTCCAATTTGCGGAAAAGTGATTTAAGTGATTTTGACATTGGGGAGTTTATATAGACTTCCCTTTGTCTTTTAGAAAACAAGGGAATATCTTTTAACCTCCGGTTGCCTTTACGAATTTTGGAGTGTCAAACTTTGGTGTAATTGTAGGCAAATCCACTTTGACAGATATAGGCATTGGAAAATCAACACCCATTACAATGGCTTCTCCAGACCCCAAAGACGGCAGAAATGAAAGTGTTTCTTTATTAGCTGTTGAACAAGCACTTGCTATCGCTTCTTTATCTTGGTAGTTTATCAGTCTATGAGTAATAAATGTTCCCATCTGACTTAATGTTCCCACAGGAATATCTCTTGGCATCTGTGTCGATAAACAGAGGAATAATCCATATTTTCGGCTTTCCTTAGCTATATTGTCAAAAGCATTTAACTCTGTACTTTCAAAATATTCATCTTTAACTTTTTTATTCAAGAACTGATGTGCTTCATCAACAAAAAGTATTAAAGGGTTTTCTCTAAAGGCATTGGTTCTTGCTTTGTTTAATAAATATCTTCCCAATGAGTTTGCTAAAATTTCACGTACCTGAAAATTATATGGGACGTTTTCAAACCCAATTCTCAATACGTTTAAATCAGGATTGTCTAAAAACTCATTAATCTTCGTTATCAAGTTGTTGGTTGTTGGTGCATTAAATCCAAACATTCCTGCATAATCATTGTCAGATATGACATTATTGACACGCATTATTAGGCTGGTTGCATTTCCATAATTTCTTTCATCCCTATTTGTTGCCCAACGGTCATTAAATATTTGAAAACATTCGTTTCCAATTTGTCTATGAAGTAGGTTTATACCAAAATTATTTATTGAAAAATCTTCTACTATCGCCTTGTAAGTAAAGTAAGCATTATTATATGCGGCAGTAAAATTTCCCTGTTTTACAATCAATCCATTGTTTATCACAACTTGCTGCCCTCTAAAAGTGAAATTGTCATTTGTTCCATCATTAAGATGTCCATTATTGGGAATATTACTCATTAAACAGTGAGCAACTTTCAAAGATTTTATCGCTTCCAACAAAACAGGCTGTTGTACTTGTCCTGATGGTCTGAACAGGACAAACAAGTCATTTATAGTTAAATTTTGATAAGGAAAATAACTTTCTGAAATAAGCACGGAATGTGCGACTTTCGGATGTGCATCAAACGTGGAATATTCTCCTGTTGGGTCTAAAATAATAGCCTTTGCGCCAGTTTCAATAACACCCTCGATAAATTTACTAATTGTATAACTTTTTCCACCACCCGTTGTACCCACCACAGCACAATGCCTACTGAAGATTGCTTGCAATGAAATATCTACGGGAACATTTTTATCATAAATCAAATTACCCATTCTAAATGTCGGAGAATGCTCAATATTTTCTGGTTTTATACCGAAAGTTTTGAAATGAGTAGATAAAAATTCTGAAGAACAAATGAATACCTTAGAGCCAATAAGTGGTAAACTGTTTATGCCTTTTTCTATTTTATTGGGGTTAAATAAGTCAAATGATAGCAAAATCTCAATTCTGCCAACCGGATGAAATGCCTTAGTTGAAAAGGTTCTTTCGCTTAATTCTAATCGTTCTTTCTCGGGCAACGATATTTCCAACATTTTTCCTAAAAACCCCTTGTCTTCTCCCTCAATAACAATATAATTGCCAACAAGACCACCCCGCAACACTTCTGCGTGATGCACAAATGTTTTCATCAAAACTGATGAAGGAAAATGCACTTTGACAAAAGCAGGGGATACAAAATTTATGTACCCAAGAAAGTGGCTGTGATTAAAAGGACTATTACTCATAGTTAGGAGTTAGGAATGTTAATTACTATTTGTCTTGTATCTTCCTGATTATAAGATTTTAAGTCAGGATAATTTTTGGCGAAATCTTCAAAGGTTTCTGATACAATACTTAAATTGGAATATTTCTTTGAAGCATCAATAAATGGCTTCAGATTTTCATTAGTTTCATCTATTCCACGATTGATAATCATTAATTGGAAACTTGGATTTTGTTCAAGAGCTTCGATAATAGCAGTAACTATATGTTTATCTCCGAAGCTGAACCCTATCGTTATGAGAAAAACATTATCCTTTCGGAGATTAGATTGGAACCTCGACATCATCTCGAAATACGGCTGTTCATAAGAACTTTCGTATTTAGACTGATGCGGGTAAATCATCAATGGGTTGTCAGGGTTTTCTTTCTGTATAATTTTGTTGTCTTCTTTTTCCCAATTTACAGAACCGTGTAACTTATACAAGTGAAAAACCTTTTGAATGAAATTATCTTCCTCTTTTACCCTGCTTTGATTTCGAGAAACAATATCATAATCATAATTACGTCCGCTAAATATTCTTGGTTGAGAAAATGAAAAGCCATCAATAACCACAAAATTGCTTTCACAAGCCGCCTGTTCAAACATCATATCGTAGTTCAATGTGAACAATTTAAATCGTGGTAGCGTAACCTTTCGTTTGGTTATTTTATTTAGTAAAAGCGTATGAGGTGAATTATCAGGTAAACTCAATTGACAAGCATCTTTGATAAAATCTTTAATCTTGTTTACACAATCTTCTATGTCAATATCGCCTTTAGGTACATAAGGAATAGCAGGGGTAGCCATAGAAAGAACTTTTTCTAAATTTTTCACGATTGTACCATCTTCCCATTTCTCTTCATAGCCAATCGTTTCAAGCAACTTGTTAAAAACATCAGTAGTCAAAAGGGCTTCCGCATCATCCCATAAATTAGCCATCGACTTACCTAATTTTTCATCCTTGCCCCAACCAATGGACGAGCCAGCCCCTGTGAGGAGTAATAAATTTTCAAACTGATTATTTAAAGTTTGAGAATACTTGTTCCTCTTTGTTGCAATAGCATAATCTATCCTGTTTTCAGTGCTTTCTTTGAAATCGTGAAGTTTACCGTCGATATACACTTTGACATCGGCAGCATCACTATCATCATAAGCAACAGAACTGTTATTGTTGAGTAAAATATAATTCATACACTCATATTTTGTTTATTAAAACTCGTGTTTATAAGAAGTTTTCAAGGCACTGCCTTAACTATGTTTCAATTGATTTAATACTATTTTCAAAGCCTGTTTTCCTATTTCTTTATCGTCAATAAGACTTTTTATTTTATCAGATAACCACAAAATCAATAATTCATCTAATGGTACGTTCAGAAATTCAGCAAGATTTTCTAAATGCTTTCTTGGTAATAATCTTTCCTCATTTTCTACCTTACTGATAAAAGCATTATCCAATTCTAAAGCTGCCCCAACCTCTCTTAGGAACAACCCCTTACTTTCTCTCAATTCTTTTATATGTTTTCCAAATGCCATTTTGATTTTTTACGACTTGTCTAAAAAGTTCAAATTTACAAAAATACTTTTAATGAGTAGATAATTTAAGCCAACATTATGCCATTGAACGCCAAACACTTCCTTTGACTGCCACTTTAAAAGACCGCCTCCATTTCCATTAGACATTTGTGCCGTAAGCCCGTAAGGTACGGGATAACAGTAACAAATTAATCTTTTTCAAAAATGGAAAAACAGAGAAAAAAAGTTTTGCTGGCAGCCGTGGCGATGCTGTCAGGAATTGGTGCGTTCGCACAGGGAAACGGGTCGGCAGGTATCAACGAAGCTACCCAAATGGTAACGTCCTACTTTGACCCAGCTACCCAATTGATTTATGCGATTGGGGCGGTCGTCGGGTTAATCGGGGGCGTGAAAGTGTATAACAAATTTAGTTCGGGCGACCCTGATACGAGTAAGACGGCAGCAAGCTGGTTTGGTGCTTGTATCTTCCTGATTGTGGCGGCTACAATCCTACGTTCATTCTTCCTGTAAATCCTCTGCCTTATGAATAGTTACAACATTAACAAAGGCATTGGCAGGACGGTTGAGTTCAGGGGCTTAAAGGCACAGTATCTTTTCATCTTCGCTGGTGGTCTGTTGGGTACGCTCATCTTCGTGATGATACTGTATATGGCTGGCGTAAGTAATTACGTCTGCCTGTTCCTCGGAGCTGGCGGTGCTTCGCTCATTGTGTGGCAAACATTCTCGCTGAACAAAAAATACGGCGAACACGGATTGATGAAAGTAGGTGCAAGAAAACGACACCCTCGCTTCATCATTTGCCGCAAGCCTGTACGCAGGTATTTAAAATTCACTCCTAAACCTAAAGCCGTATGAGAAATGTAGCCAAGACAGCCACATTGGAGAATAAATTCCCTTTGCTGGCAGTAGAGAACAACTGTATCTTATCCAAAGATGCAGACATTACCGCCTGCTTTGAGGTGCGGTTGCCGGAACTGTTTACCGTAGCCTCTGCCGAGTATGAAGCCATTCATTCGGCTTGGCATAAGGCAATCAAGACCTTGCCCGATTTTACGGTAATCCACAAACAGGATTGGTATATCAAAGAGAGCTATGCTCCCGATTTGGCACAGGAAGACCAAAGTTTTTTATCAAAGTCGTATCAACGCCATTTCAACGAACGACCGTTCCTGAACCATTATTGCTATCTGTTCCTGACGAAGACGACCAAAAACAGAATGCGTATGCAAAGTAACTTTTCATCGCTTTGCAAGGGTACGCTTATTCCAAAGGAAATCAATAAGGAAGCAATACACCGATTTATGGAAGCGGTCGCACAGTTTGAGCGTATCGTGAACGATAGCGGTTTTATAACCCTGCGACGTTTGACAGAAGATGATATAACCGGAACGGACGAGCAACAGGGATTGCTGGAACAATACCTCACGCTTTCGAGAGAAGCCGGAACACCAATGCAGGATATTGGCTTAGGTGCTGAAGAAGTCCGTGTAGGGAACAAAAGATTGTCCTTGCACACGCTGTCCGATACTGACGACTTGCCTGCAACCGTTTCGGCTGATACCCGATACGAAAAGCTATCCACTGACCGGAGCGACTGCCGTCTGTCCTTTGCTGCTCCCGTAGGATTGTTGTTGAGCTGTAACCACATTTACAATCAATACATATTCTTGGATAACAGCGAGGACAACCTACAACGGTTTGAGAAGTCTGCCCGTAATATGCACTCTTTGGCAAGGTACAGCCGTGCCAACCAAATTAACAAAGAGTGGATTGAAAAATACCTGAACGAAGCACATTCGTTCGGTCTTTCTTCTGTTAGAGCACACTTTAATATTATGGCTTGGTCGGAAGACCCTGCGGAACTCAAACAGTTGAAAAACGATTGCGGTAGTGCATTAGCACTAATGGAATGTAAGCCTCGCCACAATACTACGGACGTGGCAACCTTGTATTGGGCTGGAATGGCTGGTAATGCCGGGGACTTTCCTGCGGAAGAAAGTTTTTACACGTTTATTGAGCCTGCTCTATGTTTCTTCACGGAAGAAACCAACTACCACAATTCGCCCTCTCCGTTCGGGATAAAAATGGCTGACCGTTTGACCGGAAAGCCAATCCATTTGGATATTTCCGATTTACCAATGAAAAGGGGAATTATCACGAACCGGAACAAGTTCATTCTTGGTCCGTCAGGTTCGGGAAAATCTTTTTTTACCAATCATATGGTAAGGCAGTATTTCGAGCAAGGTGCTCACGTTCTGCTGGTAGATACGGGTAACTCTTATCAGGGATTGTGTGAACTGATTAAAGGAAAAACCAAAGGCGAAGACGGTGTTTACTTCACTTATACCGAGGATAATCCGATTGCCTTTAATCCTTTCTACACCGACGACGGTGTGTTTGATATTGAGAAAAGGGAAAGTATCAAAACTTTGATACTCACGCTTTGGAAACGGGACGATGAACCGCCTACAAGGTCTGAAGAAGTGGCACTTTCCAATGCCGTTTCGGGTTACATCGAACGTATCAAACAAGACGATACCTACCCGTCATTTAATGGTTTCTACGAGTATGTAAAAGGCGATTACCGCAAGGTTTTAGAGGAAAAACAAGTCAGGGAAAAAGACTTTGATATTGCCAATTTCCTGAACGTTTTAGAGCCTTACTATCGTGGCGGAGAGTATGATTATTTGTTGAACTCCGACAAGCAATTAGACCTGTTATCCAAGCGATTTATCGTGTTTGAAATTGATGCGATTAAAGACCACAAAATCCTGTTTCCCATTGTGACCATCATCATTATGGAGGTGTTCATCAACAAGATGCGGAGGCTGAAAGGTATTCGCAAGCTGATACTGATTGAGGAAGCGTGGAAGGCGATTGCGAAAGAGGGAATGGCGGAATACATCAAGTATTTGTTTAAGACAGTCCGCAAATTTTTCGGAGAAGCCATAGTCGTCACGCAGGAGGTCGATGATATAATCCAGTCGCCCATTGTAAAGGAAAGTATCATCAACAACAGCGATTGCAAAATTCTCTTAGACCAAAGGAAATATATGAACAAGTTCGATGACATACAGGCGATGCTCGGACTTACGGACAAAGAGAAAGGACAGGTACTATCTATCAATATGAACAACGATGCCAGTCGCTTGTACAAGGAAGTTTGGATAGGATTGGGCGGAACACACTCGGCAGTGTACGCAACGGAAGTAAGCCTCGAAGAATATTTGGTGCGCCCATAAGGGCATATAGTGAATGTGGTTTGGCAACCACTGGGCAAGTGTTTATAACGCCCATCAACAGCCGACTTATCCGAACGGGAAACCCGACGGGGAGTGTAGCATGTCGGAAAAGCCATAAGTCAACTAATTGTCGTGTTGCGACTGAATGGCGAGTTGAAAAGTTAGATATAAGGATGAAGTCTTGATTGATTGAACGACAGTCCGAACGGTCAGTTCTTAGGCAGTGACGGAAGACAGTTACCAACGTCACTTTGTGGTAATATCCTAATGACAGGTAGTAGTGATAGCATAAACAGACCACAACGTAACTGCAATAAGCAGAAAAGGGCGAACATCGCATCCGACAATCTAACGTGCCAATAGTTGCTATATGTCTAAATGGGGATTGCCTAAGTCGGAATGCCACAGGCGTGGCTATGGAAAAAGCTCCTGAATATCCGATACGGCAACGGAGTCTCCGTAGTAGTCCGAGCAGGGGAAAGCCCTGTACATGGCGAAGGGAGACAGTCAATTTAGTTTAATACGATTAACGGAAAATGTGAGAGACATAATGAGAAATCCAGAAAAAGTATTGAACAGTCTAATAAGGCACAGCGGAAACACGGACTATAAGTTCGAAAGGCTATACAAGGTTCTGTTCAATGAAGAGATGTACTTTATCGCCTATCAGAAAATCTACAGTAAAGTAGGCAATATGACGGCAGGAGTTGATGGAAAGACCATCGACGGAATGAGTATATCCCGCATTGAAAGGCTGATTGCATCGTTGCGAAACGAGACCTATCAGCCAAACCCATCCAAGAGGACATACATTCCGAAAAAGAACGGGAAGAAACGTCCGCTTGGTATACCATCTTTTGATGACAAATTAGTGCAGGAGGTTATCAGAATGATATTGGAAGCAATTTATGAGGGTAGCTTTGAGCATACTTCACATGGGTTCCGACCCAATAGAAGCTGTCACACAGCCCTATTAAGCGTCCAACAGTCATTCACTGCTGTACGGTGGTTCATCGAGGGCGATATAAAAGGCTTCTTCGACAATATCAATCACGAAATATTGATTGGTATCCTAAAGGAGCGTATCGCTGACGACAGGTTCATTCGGTTGATACGAAAGTTCCTCAATGCAGGGTATATTGAAGATTGGGTGTACCACAAAACATACAGTGGCACACCGCAAGGTGGGATTGTAAGCCCCATCCTTGCCAACATTTACCTTGATAAACTCGATAAATATGTCAAGGATTATATCAAGGACTTCGATAAGGGTAAAAGAACTACGGCAACACGCCAGTACAGGCTACACGAACAGAGACGATACCGCTTGGCCAAGAAACTCAAATGTGAGACAGACGAAACTGTCAGAGAGCAGATGATTAAGGACATCAAAGAGTTGAGACAGGAAAGAAACAAATATCCAGCTTATGACAAGATGGATGGCAGTTTCAGAAAGTTAAAATACGTTAGGTATGCGGACGATTTTCTTATCGGGGTCATAGGTAGCAAAGAAGACTGCAAAAAGATAAAGGAAGACATCAAGGTTTACCTTGATGAAAAACTGAAACTTGAACTGTCTGATGAAAAAACCTTGGTGACTAATGCTAAGAAACCAGCCAAATTCTTAGGCTTTGATGTCTCCGTGCGAAACTCCGATGAATCCAAGAGAGATAAGCACGGTAGAACCGTAAGATGTTTCGGAGATAAGATTGTACTCCGTGTCACAGTAGACGTGATGAAGAAAAAGCTACTGAGCTATAATGCCATGAAACTGGTAAATAAAAAAGGCACAGAAGTTTGGAAACCACGCTCACGCTATTACATGAAAGACTTGGATGACTTAGAAATCATCAGTCAGTACAACGCTGAAATACGGGGCTTTTACAATTATTACTCAATTGCCAACAACAGCTCGTTTGTCCAGTCATTTTCTTACATCTTGGAGTACAGTATGTACAAAACGTATGCACTGAAATACCAAACTTCAATCAGTCAGGAAAAGACTAAAAGATGTATCAACGGAGTATTTTCCATTCCCTACAAAAACAGGAAAGGAGATATAATGTACAGACGCTTTTACAAAGAGGGTTTCAAACGCCAAAAAGCTGCCCGTGGTGCTTACGTGGATAGTTTACCTGTCACAGTTACCATTACAGGAGGAAGAAACAGCCTTATAACAAGGTTGCAAAACCAGAAATGCGAATTATGCGGTGCCAACGAGAAATTGGAAATGCACCATATACGCAAATTGAAAGACCTGAAAGGTAAGCAAGACTGGGAAAAACGAATGAGTGCAAGGAGAAGAAAAACCTTGGCATTATGCTCAAAATGCCACGATAAGATACACGCAGGCAAGTTAGACTGAATAAATTGATGGAGAGCCGTATACCTGGAGACAGGTACGTACGGTTCGGGGGAGAGTTCTTGGAAACCTACCATAGTCAATATGGCAAGGCGCCGGGTTCTTATCCTACGCTTACACGACGGAGGAAACCGAAAAAATGGAAGTGATGCAACTCGCTTCCGAATTGGACGGTAACGTAGAACTCGCCATTAAGCATATCGCTATGCAAAGGCGTGACAATGCAAATCAATAGTAATTAACAATCAAAAATTTTAAGACAATGAAAAAGATGTTTTTAATGGCAATCACGGCATTAATGCTTGCCGTTGCCCCAAGTGCGAAAGCTCAATTTGTGGTAACTGACCCTGCAAATTTAGCATCAGGTATTCTCAACTCGGCGAACGAAATCGTACAGACTTCTTCGACCGTGAGTAACGTAGTCAAGAACTTTAACGAGGTCAAGAAAGTGTACGAACAAGGTAAGGAATATTACGACAAGCTCAAAGCCGTAAACAACCTTGTGAAAGATGCCCGTAAGGTGCAACAGACTGTTTTGCTGGTGGGCGATGTATCGGAAATGTATGTGCAAAACTTCGGCAAAATGATGAACGACCCGAATTTCTCCGCACAGGAACTGACCGCAATCTCAAATGGTTACTCGGCTTTGCTGAATGAAAGTACCGAGTTGCTAAAGGAACTGAAACAGATTGTAACCTCCACAGGCTTGTCACTAAATGACAAGGAGCGAATGGACATTATCGACCGTGTGTATAAGGAGGTCAAAGAATACCACAGCCTTGTCAGATACTACACGAATAAGAATATCTCTGTCAGTATCCTGAGAGCAAAGAAACAGAATAATACCAAACGAGTGCTTGACTTGTACGGAACTCCTAACCAAAAATATTGGTAGTTATGGAATTTCAAAATCTGCACGAAGTCCTACGCTCATTGTATGATGAGATGCTCCCACTGTCCGCCGATATGGCGGCAGTGGCTAAGGGCGTAGCCGGCTTGGGTGCTTTGTTCTATGTCGCCATAAAAGTATGGCAGGCATTGAGTAGAGCCGAACCCATAGATATGTACCCTTTGCTCCGTCCGTTCGCTTTGGGTATCTGTATTATGTTCTTTCCGACAATCGTGTTGGGAACAATCAATGCGGTACTAAGTCCGGTGGTACAGGGTACACACGATATTCTCGAAAATCAGGTGCTTGACCTGAACGAGTTGCAACAGAAAAAAGACCTGCTCGAACGGGAAGCGATGCTCCGCAATCCTGAAACGGCATATCTCGTAGATAATGAGGAGTTCGACGCAAAGCTCGAAGAATTGGGCTGGTCGCCGGGCGACCTGATTACTATGTCAGGTATGTATATGGACAGGTTTGCCTACCAAACCGAACAAGCCATTAAGAATTGGTTTCGCAACCTGCTCGAAGTGCTGTTTCAGGCTGCTGCATTGGTCGTCGATACGATACGAACATTCTTCCTGATAGTCCTGTCCATACTCGGACCAATAGCCTTTGCTATTTCCGTGTGGGACGGCTTTCAGAGTACGCTCACGCAGTGGCTCACAAGGTATGTGAGCGTTTACCTGTGGTTGCCCGTCGCCGACCTGTTCAGCTCAATGCTTGCTAAAATCCAATCCCTGATTATCGAAAAGGATATACAGATGTTGGCTGACCCGACCTACATACCCGATACGGGTAATACCGTGTACATCATCTTTATGATTATCGGCATCGTGGGGTACTTCACTGTACCGACCGTAACAGGCTGGGTAATTCAGGCTGGTGGTGCTGGAAACTTTACCCGAAATGTAAACCAAGCTGCTATGAAAGCCGGAAATGTCGCAAGTGCCGGAGCTGGTTCTGCTGCCGGAAATATCGGAGGGCAATTGCTTAAAAAATAATGTAAAACGAATAATCATTTAACAATGGAATTTAAAACGCTTAGAAATATTGAAAACAGCTTCCGTCAGATACGTCTGTATGCGATAGTGTTTGCCGTTCTCTGTATTGGCGTGGTAGGATTTGCCGTGTGGAAATCGTACAGCTTCGCCAACGAGCAACGCCAAAAAATCTATGTGCTGGACAACGGCAAATCTTTGATGCTTGCCTTATCACAAGATGCAAGCATTAACAGACCTGTGGAAGCAAGGGAACACGTTCGGAGATTTCACGAACTGTTTTTTACGCTTGCACCGGATAAGAATGCTATCGAGAGCAATATGGCAAGGGCATTCAACCTTGCCGACAAATCAGCCTTTGACTATTACAAAGACTTATCGGAGAAAGGTTATTACTCCCGTATCATATCGGGGAATGTTCAGCAACGCATTGAGGTCGATAGTGTCGTGTGCAACTTCGACAACTATCCCTATTCGGTGCGGACGTATGCGAAGCAATTTATCATACGGTCGAGTAACGTAACACGCCGTAACCTGATTACCTCCTGCTATCTCGTAAACTCCGTAAGGTCGGATAATAACCCACAGGGATTTAATATCGAAAAGTTTGCGGTGGTTGAAAATCGGGATATCGAAGTCATTGAACGCTAAAATTTACGGATATGGATAAGCTACTTGATTTAGACACATTCGCAAAAACATTGACTGACAAAGGTTATGACGGATATTTCCATACGGAAGCTGATTATCCGGGCAAAGTCAAAGAAAGTATCAACAGGTTTTTGGAGGCTTGTAAGAACGGTACGGACAAACCGCTGTATGCTGATAGCATTTCGCTAAAAACATATCTCGAATGGAACGGAGATGACAAACCCTATACTGATTGCTATATGCGTGTACGGTATGAAGACGGCAAATTCGATGTACAGAGTTTGGAAATTGAAAGGAAAGACCGTTACGGGCATTCAATGAAAAAATCGGAACTGACCAACCTTACAACGGGGTCGGTTCCGACCGCAAAGGAAGCCCTTTCCAAAGTCCTTGATACACCTAAACAACAGTTTTCTCCCCGAAAAAGAGGGTTTAAAATGTAGTAACCCTAAATAATAAGAGTATGAAAAAATTAAGGGAAAATATCGACAGGTTTTTTGACAGGCTGGACGAAAATTGGAGGGCAATGCCCGTTCGCAAACAGCACCAATATACGCTATACCTTTTTGTGGGCTACCTGCTAATGACCGTAGGAGTTGTTGCAAAAGTGTGGTACGATACAAGTCAGTCAAAAAACGATATGCACATCGACCATATCGAAAACCCTGTCCTGAAACAGAACGAAAACCCTGCAAGATTGCAGGACACATTAAAAACAATTTTAAAAAATCAGATTTATGAAAGAAAATGAAAAAAGGGTCAGCATTCTCGTTGAGGAGGGCGACCAAGTTGGTACTTCAAATCTTCCTGAAGATAAAAAGAACAACAAGGAAAAACTGAAAAAGCCATTGATTTTTGGTTTAATGGCAATCGTATTTGTTGGCTGTATGTATTTGATTTTTAAACCGTCAAAAGACAAAAAGGAAATCGAAAACATTGGTCTGAACGATGCCGTTCCGCAAGCTACGGGAGCTGGAATGCCCGACAATAAGGGCAAGGCTTACGAGCTTGAAATGCTCGAACAAAAAGAGCAAGAGAAACGCAATGCTTTGGCTACGCTTTCGGACTATTGGAATACGGACGATAAGGAAGAACCGATAGACGAATTTGCCCAAGAGGAAGAAAGCTACGGCTATGGTAATGGCGGTCGAAGTTCAGGGAGAAACGGGGGCAATCCTGCATTGAACAGCTACCGCAATATGCAAAGTACATTGGGGTCTTTCTATCAGGACGACAATTCGGAAACAATGGAACTCCGCAGACAGTTGGACGAACTCAAAGAGCAATTAGCGGAGCAAAATGTACCGAAACCAACAACCGTAGATGACCAGCTTGCATTAATGGAA
The DNA here is from genome assembly GCF_900636535.1 of Chryseobacterium gleum. NCBI lineage: Bacteria > Pseudomonadati > Bacteroidota > Flavobacteriia > Flavobacteriales > Weeksellaceae > Chryseobacterium > Chryseobacterium gleum. The sequence goes on along the minus strand of NZ_LR134289.1, from coordinate 745,520 downwards.
AAATCGTATCAAATGGCAGCGAAATATCTTCCTGCTAATACGCCTGCAAGCTCCGCAGAAAATGCACCTGCAAACGGTACGGCAACAGGAACAACGGGGACAAATCAAAAGGAGCATTTTGTGGCGTTCACTCCGGCAAGGAAGAACACCGTATCAGCCTTGTACCGTGAACCTACGGACAGTGCCTTTTTAGCCGATTGGAGCGAAACCCGAAATCGGGGATTTTATACTGCTGGTGCTAAAGAGCAAATTGTACAACCTAAAAACAGTATTAGAGCCTGCGTACACGATGCACAAACGGTAGTTGGCGAAACAGGCGTAAGGTTACGGCTGTTAGAACCTGCAAAAACGCCAATCCGTACAATCCCACAGGGAACGATTGTAACAGCTAATGCGAAATTTCAGGGAGGGCGTTTGCAACTCAAAATAACCTCTATCGAATTGGAGGGCAATATCATTCCCGTAGATATAACCATTTACGATTTGGATGGTCAGCAGGGTTTGTACGTTCCGTATTCCCCCGAAATGAATGCACTTACAGAAATGGCTGGCAATATGAGCCAGACAGGTGGAACGAGTGTAATGCTGACACAAAATGCAGGACAACAAGTCGCTGCCGATTTAAGTCGTGGCGTGGTACAAGGAATTTCGGGCTATTTCGCCAAGAAAGTACGCACACCAAAAGTCACGCTAAAGGCAGGACACCAAGTATTCCTTGTATCAAAACAATAATTGTATAACTCAAATATTTAGACAAATGAAAAATCTTTTTAAAACCTTTTGGGCGGTTGCCCTGACTATCGGCTTTGCCGTACAATCTTTTGCACAGGATAGTGTAAATATCAAAACTCCGCTTGCTTTGGGCAAGATTGAGCCTTACAAAATGGAAGTAACCTACGATAAAACTTCGCATTTGATTTTCCCGACCGCCATTCGGTACGTGGATTTGGGAAGTGAATACCTGATTGCAGGAAAGGCGGAAGATGCGGAAAATGTATTGCGTGTAAAAGCTGCCGTAAGGAGTTTTGAAACCGAAACCAATTTTTCGGTCATTACCAATGACGGGCGTTATTACTCTTTTGATGTGTATTATAGTTCCTATCCCGATGCGTTGAGCTATGACCTGCTGACGATGCAAAAGGCAGTAGATAAAGCCAACGGTAATGATGTGCTTTTCGAGGAACTCGGAAACAATTCTCCGTCTTTGGCTGGTCTGCTTTTGGAAACGATTTACAAAAAAGACAAGCGTATCGTTAAGCATATCGGGGCTAAGAGCTTCGGCATTCAGTTTATCCTGAAAGGCATCTATATCCATAATGGTAAATATTATTTCCATACGGAATTAAGGAACAAAAGCAATGTACCGTTTGATATAGACTTTATCAATTTCAAAGTCGTGGATAAAAAGGTCGCTAAGCGTACCGTAGTACAGGAACGGGCATTGACACCGCTAAGAACCTACAAGCCATTAGAGGACGGTATTAACGGGAAATCTACCGAGCAAAATGTTTTTCTCTTAGACAAATTCACGATTGCCGATGATAAGGTTTTATTGATTGAGATTTTCGAGAAAAACGGCGGACGACACCAAACGCTTCAGGTGGAAAATTCGGACTTAATCAATGCCCGTGTAATCAGTGATATGCACTTGAAATTTTAATAACCTTTTAAAGCAAGAACAATGAAAAAGTATATCTATACCGTGATGCTACTCTTTGTGGCCATCACGGTTGCACAGGCACAACGAATGTTGCCAAAGCAAAAAGGATTGGAAGTGAGTACGGGCATTTTGTCCGATGATAAAATCGGTAACGATTATTATATCAATCTCGGAATGACCGTGAACGGCAAAAACGGTAATTATCAGATTTGGGCTTTGGAGTACACGCACCAATATCACGACTATAAAGACCAACGCATACCGCAGGAAACTTATACTGCTGAGGGCGGTTACAGTTTTTTCCTGCTGGGCGATGCCCGTAAGAATATTACGCTGAATGCAGGGATAACGGGCGTTGTCGGCTACGAAAGTATCAATCGTGGGGAAACGATGTTGTATGACGGTGCAAAGATAATGAGCGAGGATAATTTCATTTACGGAGCTGGCGGTCGCCTGACCTTTGAAACGTACCTATCAGACCGTTTTGTATTGATACTGCAAGGGCGTACAAAGGTCTTTTGGGGTACGGATTTGCGACAGTTCCGACCGTCCGCAGGGATTGGTTTAAGGTTTAATTTTTAAAACGTAAAACGATGATAGCAATATTTAATAAATTCAGAATAGGAATGTTGCCAATATATCTAATGCTGGCAATCCTGACAGGTTCTATTTCGCTGGTATCTTGTAGCAAAGATGACGAGCTTGAAATACAGAACGATTTTCCTTTTGAGGTCAATGTGATGCCCGTACCTAAAGAGGTCGCCAATGGGCAAACGGTAGAAATCAGAGTAACGATAAAGCGGAGCGGTAACTACCAAAATACGCAATACTATCTCCGCTACTTCCAATTTGACGGACAAGGCTCGTTGAGGTATTACGATGAACCTCCGTATCTGCCAAACGATTTGTACCCGTTACAATCGGAGCAATTCAGGTTGTATTATACTTCGGCTTCTACGGTATCACAATCCTTTGAAATTTGGATTTCCGACAGCTTTGGCAATGAGAAACAGATAAGTTTTCAGTTTAACAGTAGTGATTAAAACGACAGCAAATTAGATAAGCAAAAACCGACTTTCAACAGGTCGGTTTTTTACTTTTTAGCTTCCAATGTTAGGGGGTTTTGTTTAAATTTACGGTATTATAAATCATATAGCTATGGATACGGTTACAGCTCAATTAGTGTTTGGTATTTTTGTTATCGTTGTTGCGGTTGTACTTATCTATTGGATAAACCGCAGGAGGTTTTACAGGCGTAATGCTGCTGGTGTAGAAATGTTTTCGGGATATACTAAAGCTATATCTGTGCGTTTTTTAGAACGTATCGGCAAGTTGTTTGCCTATGGTCTTATTATTCTCGGAGTGGTCTGTATATGGACGTACACCCAAATGAAAAAGGATAAGGAAAAACAACCGATAGAAGCCCAAAGCACACGATAGTTTTTACCTTTATTTGGAGAACATTAAAAATAGTATGAACATAACAAGTACAATCGTTTATTTACCCGTAGCGTTTCCGGAGGTATCGGTAACATTCTACAAAAACCTATTCAGTGAAACGCCCGAAATATTTCTCGAAGACGGATTAATCATTGTGGAGCTTCCGAACCTTAATTTGTACCTGATAGACAAAAACAGATATGAAGCCTATTACATCCTGAAAACAGGTCGTAACGTTAAGGTTTCAAAGGACAATGTTTCTACGATTATCAGTTGTGTTTTGCCGTCCGAAGAAGATGTAAATATTGCGTTGGCAAATGTTTCAGCGTGTGGCGGAACGGTAACGAGCAAAGCGACAACAAACGAAGCACTCGGTATATATGCAGGGTATTTTTCAGACCCTGACGGGCATATATGGGAGCTGGCTTATTATCCACCCGAATATAACAGGGTTTTGAATTTCGTAAATCCCAACTAAACAAATAGGATAGCCCAAAAGGTTATCCTATTTGTTTTTTATTACGCCAAACACTGCCTTTCAAAGCCAAAGGGTGCAATCTTCCGCAACCCTGCAACAAGCCTTAATATCTTCGACTTCCACAGAAAAAATATGCAAACTATGGAAGTTATCGCAATAGCAAAATCCGCATTGGACGGAATGACGAATGATATAAAAGAGCTTTTGGAACTGACCGAAAACGCTACCAGTAAATATGACCCGATTTTCAAAGGGGAAAAGTGGCTCGACAATCAGGAGGTTTGTTTGATGATGAACATTACCAAACGGACTTTGCAGACCTATAAAGACAAGGGTTTACTGCCTTATTCCAAACTGAACCGCAAGAATTATTATAAACTCTCGGACGTACAGGCTTTGCTCGAAGCTGGCGAACCGTACAATACAAATGACAATGGATTTACTGACGAATGACACCGAAGAAATCGTAGCCTATCAGGAAATGATAACACGGTTACGAAACCGTATTGAGGATATACTGAAAAACTACCGTCCTGTAATGAATGGCGAAATCTATTTATCGGGCGAAGATGTATGCAGGCTGTTACATATCAGCAAACGCACTCTCCAGCAATACCGTGATGACAATATCCTGCCGTTTATTCAGGTTGGCGGTAAAATAATCTACAAGGAAAGTGATATTCTGACTATATTGGAGCAAAATTATATAACCAATAAAACGCATTGATTGTAATTAATTTCATTCCGATTATGTTTCAATCGGAACTACTTTAGTATATTTGTATTTGAAAATATAGACATTATTTAAAGTGTTTTTGCTTTAAAACTCGGTACTAAAAACTGGTAATTTTTCGTAACCCCGAGGCAATAAGTAAGAACGCTCACGCAATAGGCGTGGGCGTCCGCTTATTCGGGGTTCAGGGCGTACCAGTGCCTTAGTATCGGTAAGTGTGATTGCCTACGCTCTTTTTTTGGGTAGGTTCCACTAACAAAAGAAAAATTATCAGTTATGGACACAGGAAACAAACCCCACAAAAACAGTATTGCATTTATCAATGATAAAAGCCCTCTAATTGACATTATCTGCAATGACCTTACTGCTTCAGGAATTGAGATACTGTTCCGTTCGGAGAACATTCAGGACGGTTTAACTCAATTATCTGCTTTGACCGAACTCCCCAAAGCAATTATTATTGACCTCAACTTTGAGGATAAGAATGTGCTGGCACAAGTTCGGGAACTAAAGGCTAAATATCCAAGCATCAGATTAATTGGCTACGGAGATATTGATGATACAGATGAAACGGTACAGGCTCTTACGGAAATAGGAATAAAAAGCTATCTGCCTATTGGTAGCGATGCAGACGATTTTAAAAGAGTTATCGAGAAAGTATAAAATATCTGTCCTTAATAAAGCGACGTTCTTTTGCTTCTTTTCTTTGGTCGCAACGGAAAGAAAAGAAGTCCAAACAAGCACAACCTGTTTGATGAAATGTAGGGCAATGGGGTTGTGTAGAGATACATTTTGGCAAAGTGGTTGTACCAATTTAAACGCAAAAATGCGTTTCCGACCGAAGCGAGGAAGTGCATTTTTGCCCGATTTTTCGGGCTTTACCCAACCTTTATCGGTTGGGTGCGGTAGTCTTTCAGATTGTGGAAAAATCCCCTGTATTCCGTCATTCCATAGCGGAACAAATCCCAAAGCAAAGAGCAGCCCATTTGAGCCAATGAGCCGTTTATAAACAAATCCTGATGTTGCAATGCTTCGGCAAGTGAGCAACTTGGCGTATTGTCTTCCTGTTCGGATTGCTTCAGCAATTCGCCAAATTCTTCGGTAACAAAGGGCAGGTTTCCAACCGCTTCGTATTTATCCGAATTGGGTTGCTGTATCTCTCCAATAGTAGATAGTATCACTTGCCCTGTGTGCCTACTGTTCCCAAAGTCCAACCAATATTTTGGGGTATCTCGGTAATTTTTACGGTTGCCCAATACGTTCAATATTTCAGCAACGCCAAAACGTGCCTGTACGTTATCCACACAAGTAATGGTAATGGTTGCCTGTGCTTCTTCGGGTATCATTCCGAAATTATCCCTTTCAAATTTTCGGGTTTCGGCTTTCCAATTTGTACCGATACAACGGTTTACACGATTGATTAAAGCAACGGATTTGTACAATCCTGTTTCGCTTTCAAAAAATCGCTGTCTGCCCAAATTGGCAGTCGTGATAATATCATCGTCCCACAACCTTACGGAAAGTCCTGCGTGTTCTAAAGCCGTCAAACTTTCGTTTATCTCTAACAAGGCTGTCAGAACTTTTGAGCCTGTGCCACCTGCTCCGATAAGGTTTACCGTAATCGGATTGGTCGGATTTAACAGATAGTTATCTGTGAAATGTACTTTTGTTTTCTCTGCGTTCATCTGAATAGATTTTTAAGGGTTTTATTGTTCGGTTTTAATGCTTCATTCGGAAAGGGTTTGTGTGTATTTACAAGGTCTTTCCAAAGGTTTACAATGTTCTTTTTTGTAAGGTTACTGCACAATGAATGGCTGAAATAGGAATTGAAAAAATAATCTTCCCACGCCTGTACAAATTCCTCAACCGAAACCGAATTTTTAATATCAATACTTACCGTTCCCATACATACATTACCTTTTTCGTAAATGTTGAAAAACGGGGCGTAATGCAAAGGCGTTTTTTCTGTTGGTCTTCTGTCATTTGCCAAAGCAAATACAGTAAGACTGTTTTTACTCGCTAACCAAAGCATTGCAGGAACTTGTGCCGTTCCGTTGGGTATGCCCAAATCGTCCACGAAATAAAGTTGCTGTTTCTTTGCTTTGGTGTACCAAAGCACTGTACCGTTGTCGCTCGGATTGATATGCAGGATATTTGTAGGCAAAATTCCCTTTGGTTTTAAAAATGCCGTGTTCTTATCTTCATCGGTCTGTAAACACTTCGCCAAAATATTGGCTTCCTTTACGGTCAATGGGTGGGCGTTGATGGGGTTGCCGTCCTTATCCATATCGAAATGCTCCACATAGGTTTCTTTGTCCAGCCCTTTGTTTTGGTAAAAAACCAATGCAGATTTTGGAAAATAAAGCGTTCCGAAATTTGCGGTTATGTCTGTTAAATTATTCATTCTTCTGCTGTTTTATAGTTTCGTAATAATATTTTGAGGTCGTCCAATAGGTCAAACAAACGGTTTTCAAAATCGAGGTTTCCTGCGTTTATTTTCCTGCCGTCAAAGACTTTGGTAATACTCGGTTCTTCCAATGCTCCCAACTCGTTAAAGTCTGAATTGATACTTTCGACAAGGCTTTCAAATAACCAACCTTTGGTATCTGCCACGAATGAAATGTACCTTTCCATTCCTACATATTCGATACTGTCGTCATCGTATGGGTCTTGTTCGGGCATTGGTGCATTTCTGAAAATACTTGTGTTCGGGTATTCCGTGTATAGAGCAAAGACGTTACACGCTATCTGCCAACATTCTTTGTCGAATGTATCACGGCTATTAAATTGGCTCAAACGCTGTTCAAACTTATCTAAATTGGTGCGGTCAGATATTTCTAATTCCATTTTGTCGCCCATCATTTCGGATTGTTCAATCTCTTTTTTATTACACTCGCTTTCTTCCGCTTCTCCGTATTCTGCCCAATCCTTATACATTTCGTACAACTCATATAAGTAGGTGTTTTCGTCCCTGTAATACGGTATTCGGGCAAAATGGTATAAATAACTGCATACCGATAAAAGTAACTGTGCCGATTGCTTCCGCTGTTTGTCCTGCAACATTCTGAAAAGCGGTATTATAGGAATATAGAAAAGCGTTGTATTGGTTTTAAATCGTTCGTCAGTTACAAAATAGGTTTTCCTGCTGTCCTGTACCAATTTAAAGCCGTCCCAATTTATATTTGTCCGCTTCTGTTGGGTGTTCATATCCCACATAGCCAATACAATATTGTAAGGAAAGGCGTATTCTTGTCGGGTCGGCATTGGCTCAATGCTGTAATGCTCGGCAAGTTTGGAAAGGGACTGATAAAAATCCCTTTCCGTTTTCTGACAAGCCTGTACAGATTGTGCCGTTTTCAGTTTAGGCAGAAACGTACACTTTAGAAAACCATTGGTAGCATTGCTATCGGTACGGATTTCCGTTTGTCTTTCCGCACTTGGTCTGCGTCTTTTGGTTTTTGCATCCATTGTGCGAACTCGCCTAACTGTTGGTGCAACTTCTGTTGCCGTTGCTGTTCGGGTATGCTGATTGTTCCCGATATGATTTTGCGTTGCATAGTTCATTGTTTTACGGTTTTAAATTATCCTTTCGTACCCATTACGCTCTCAAAATGATATTCGACTGCATCGTCTTTTATCTTCGGTGCTGATACTTTTGCAGTCGTCAAAATCGGGTACATATTGGCGTAATAATTCATTACAGCTTCCACGCTCCACCGTGCTTCGGGGTCGGTCAGTCTGATGTCCTGTCCTTTATCTTTGAGTATAAAAACTCTCGGTAATACTGTTGCTAATAACATAACTTTTGATTTTTGGGTTAAATACTATTCTTCTTCGCCTGTTTCGTCAATGGGATAATCTGCTGTAACTTCTTCCGCTTGTGTCGGTGCTTCTTCTGTTGCTCCCATTGTTACGAATAGGTCGGGTGTAGCAAACTTTGCAGATAGTGAAGATTTGCGTTTGCGTATCTCGTCCGCTTTTTCGGGAAACTCCGAAATGTCGGGTACTTTTATCCACGCTTCACGGAACTTGCCCTCTTTTTCCAACTCGTCTGCCTTTGCCATACCGTCTTTGTACTTCTTGTCTTTGGCTTCTTTTTCCTTTTTAGCTTTCTCGGCTTTCTGCTTTTCCGCTTCGGATTGCAGTTTGACGATTTCCATTTGCTTCATAAAGGCTTCCATATCTACCATTACGCCCGATATGGTTTTGATAGGTGCGGTTATCTGCTCAAAAAATCCCTCGTCAAACTCCTGCGGTGTGGCGTTGAATGTCAAAGGGGGAATGAGGTTTTTTGCACTATCTCCGCATTGCTCATTATTGAGCAATACAGTTACGATTAGGTTGTTTTCCGTGCCTTTGGTTATTGTCAGTTGTAAATTACCTGTAAAATCCAACTGTGCTATCTGATTGAAAAAATTTGTGTTCATTGTTCTGAAATTTTAATGTGTTCGTTAATTTGTGATTTCTGCTATCTCGTCTATCCTGCCATAAATAAAACTGCGTAGGCTCGTTTTGTCGGGTGCATTGTATTCGTGCCAACTTCCGTACTGTTTCACTACATAGGTTTTTAGAATATCCTCAAACCCAAACCTATAACCCATTAGGGGAATAGCTGTGCGGAAAAAACCATTGTAGTTTACTTCTCTTGCAATCCAATTTTTATCGGCTCTGCTCAACTTCTCGCCCTTGTTCAGTTTTTCCCTTAACTGATAAGCCTTTGCGGTTTTCAGCGTTTCCAATTCGGGCACTTCGTGGCTGACAAATTTTGTTGCTATTGCTTTCGTTTCCATTGTAACTGCTTTTAAATGTTATGCGTTTATTCTTTGGTATAAACTCCGTTTACATAGTAGCCAAATGACTTTTCCCAAAGGCGTACTAAACCGTCCGTGTCTATATAAAAATGCTCTGTACGATTGCAGTAAATAATAAATACGCTTTCGTTTTTGTGCTTCTTTTCAAGGCTCTTGGCTCTTGCCAAATTTTTGGCTTCCTCTATTGTTGTCGCTTTCATAATTCAATTTTTTAGTAGGCTACTACCGATTAAGGCAGTAGCCTATGGTTATTTAATTAAGATTGAGGATTTCCGCACCGTCCTTTGAAAACTCCGTACATAGGTCAAACGCTTTCTGTGATTTCAGTTGGGCAGTACCTCCTAACACGATACTTTGCAACTTGGCTTCGTCATTACTGTACTTGCGTACATTCTGAAAGTAGCGTGGGATAAGCTCCTGACGCCTTATCGATATTACTATCGGTAGGTTTCCCTGAACTCTCCCCCGAACCGTACGTACAACTCTCGCTGTATACGGCTCTCCACATAATATATGCAGTCTATTCACCGTTGTGGATTTTTCTATGGCAATCGTGACAGACCGCCAGTGTTTTCCTTCTTCTTGCCATCATGACCAACTCCCAAGGTTGCTTGCCCTCGACATCTTTCATTTTCCTGATGTGGTGCATTTCCAATTGTCCATTTGCCTCACATAACTCGCATTTCTCTGCTTTCAATCTGTCAATCAAGCTTGTAATAGACCTTGTGAAGTATACATCTGGGTGGTTATCCACCTTGTTGTCTTTAATAGCTTCGGTGTTTCTTTTGAAACCTTTGTTATAGAATACACGTTTGAGAGTTTTGCCCTTTTTGTTTTTATAGAATACAGTAAAGTCCTTGTCATGCATGTATTTGTTGAGGATTTTATGTACAGATGACTTGTACTTGGCCGCAAAGGTTCGGTACAGGCTGTATTCCATGATATAACCAAAGTGATTAATCTGTTTGAGATTGTTCACTAATGAATAGTAATTGTAAAAGCCCCGTACTTCAGAGTTGTATCTTGTTAAGATTTCGAGGTCATCGTTATTTATAAGTGAACCTCTATGCAATGGTTTCCAGACTTCTTTACCATTGTGATATTTTACCTGTACCCGACGGTAGTAGAGTAATTTTTTCAGTATGGTTGAACGGGACACCCTTAGCATAACTCGTTTGTTGTGGGCTTTCTTTAAAAAGCCATTCTTGTCTCTCATGCGCAAGTCAGACCTTTGGACAGTGATTTCATAACCGAGGAATATTGCAGGTTTCTTTGAATGGGTAATCAGTGTCTTTTCGTCTGAAAGAGACAGCTTTAATTTTTCATTTAAGAAGTTTTTAATATCCTCTTTAATGAGCTTGCATTCGTCTTTTGAACCGATGACACCTATTATAAAGTCATCTGCGTACCTCACATATTTCAATCGCCTGTAGTTTGCATCCATTTCGTTGCAGCGTTCGATAGAAAGTCTTTTTATCTCAAGCATTCTAATCTCCTTTTTCAGGAGCACTCTCTCATTTTCATCTTTTTCAAGTTTCAATTTCCCGAGCAGATAGGATTTTCGGTATACATTATTCTTGGCAATCTTTGTAATTTGTCGCCTCTTTCCCTTGTCGAACCTTGTAGCATAATCTTTCATGTACTTATCCAGTTTATCAAGGTAGATATTTGCCAGTATGGGGCTTATAATACCACCTTGTGGAGTTCCACTGTAAGTTCTGTGATAGACCCAATCTTCAATGTATCCCGCATTAAGGAACTTCCGTATAAGTCTGATGAACCTGTCATCTGTTATCCGTTCCCGTAAGATGTTCAGCAGTACCTCATGATTGATATTATCGAAGAAACCTTTAATGTCCCCTTCAATGAACCATGCTGCGCCGCTAAAAGTCTTTTTGACCTGTACCAGTGCAGTATGGCAACTCCTCTGAGGTCTGAAACCGTGAGAGCTATATTCAAACTGCTTCTCGAATATGGCTTCAAGTATCATCCGAATAACCTCCTGCACCAATTTATCGTCAAAAGACGGAATACCTAAAGGGCGTTTCTGACCATTTTTCTTGGCTATATAAACCCTTCGTGATGGATTGGGCTGATACGTTTCATCTCTGATAGTATCAATTAGCTTTTCAATCCGTTGTAAGCTCATACCGTCAATTGTGGTATCATTTGAGCCTTTGGTCATGTTTCCTGCTTTAGCATAGATCTTTTGGTAAGCAGTGTAGTACATTTCCACATTGAAAAGAATGCGATAGAGCCTTTCAAATTTGTAACCTGAAATTCTACTATGCTTCGATAGACTGTTTAATACAGATTCTGGATTTCTCATAATGTCTCTCACATTTTCCTTTATTTGTATTAAAAATATTAGCTGCCTCCCTTCGCCATGTACAGGGCTTTCCCCTGCTCGGACTACTACGGAGGCTCCGTTGCCATGTCGGATATTCAGAGACTGCTCTCATAGCCACGCCAGTGGCTTTCCGATTTAGGTCAATCCCCGTTTAGAAGTGCAATAACATAGCTCGATTAGATTGTCGGATATGACTTATCCTTTACTACTTATTGTAGTCGTGCCGATAGTCTGTTCATGCCCTACTTCCAAACAGGCGAGAAGTGGGTACTATCAGAGTGACGATTTTAGTTGCCTTACGTCAATGCTAGTGCCGTTGCCACTCGGATCATCATTCAATCAGATTCGATTTTATCCTCATATCTATTCATTTCATCTTCCCAATTCAGTCGCAACCTGACAACTGGTTGACTTTTTGGATTCACCGACATGCTACACTCCCTGTCCAGTTTCCCTTCCAGATAAGTCGGTTGATGATAGGCTTCAAAGAACACTCGCCTAATACCTCGCTACAGGTATATTTATTGCACATCCAGTACGGGCGCATCTGTAACAGCATTGTACGCTCCGAATAGTGTACCCTTTGTAGTTTCCATTTGCTGTGTGTCGCTCATCATTGCATATTCAAAAGCGTCATTAACGGTATTTTTGAACACGGTGGAAACTTCATCTTCCGCACCTTTTTGGAGTAAATCAAGGGTTTCTTTATTCGGGCAAAGTGCTAACTGTATCAACTTTTTAACCTCTCGGTCTGATACCCTTACCTTTGCCCAATCGTTGAAAATGCCCTGTAATTGGTCGCTCAACGTGTTGGCTAATCCCATAATCTTGTGGGCGTTCTCGATACGTTGTTTTGCTCCCGAAGTGTGTTTGATACGCACTACATTTGTCATATTCCGCAAACTTGCGTTTAAGGTATTTTGGCATACGATACGGATAGGCGTAAACGCTGCGGTAATACTTCCGCTTCCGTCGTGGCTTGTGGTTAGGAAGATGTATTTTTCTGTAACATCATCGCCATTACCTACACGGATATAATCGGGTAATTTGGCTGTAATAAAAATGCGTTCCCCTTTGCCCAATGCTCCTGCGGTTTCGTATAAAATACCGTCCCCACCGCCTACGATAGCATCAAAGAAATTGAACGCTTCACGGTTTTGTACGATATGGTAATCTTTCCCGACTACGCCCAATACTGCATTATTATCGGTGCGAATGTTGGCGAAATAGTTAGGTACTTCCAATTCGGTACTGCCTAACTCAATACCCTGTGCAGTTTCAATAAATCCCGAACCTTTGGTAAATAGTGGGGATTTTACAACTTCGTAATCTAACCCTGCGTGTTTGATTGCTTCCTCGCTTGTCGGATATTGCTCTACGAGTTGCCCCAAACCGTGCCACGCTTTTTGCTGTACTGTAAAGAAACTGTACTTTCCTGTTCTCTCGTTGAAATTTAGATTGTGTGCCATTTTGATAAAATTTTGATGTTTAAAAAATTGATTGAATACTTATTTTTAGAATGGTAGGTCGTCCTCTGTTCCCTCTGCTGTAAATCCGTTGTTTTCATATTGTGCAGTAGCCTGTACGGTTTCGGCTCTGTTTCCTCCGCCGTGCAATTTGATTTGTGAGGTATGGAAATTCAAACCTGCTCTCGCTTCTCCGTCTTTGCCTGTCCACGCTCTTGTGCTTACACGTCCTGTGAGTTCTACCAAAGTGCCTTTTGTCAGTAGCCTTGCCACGTTTGCACTAATCCAATAGGCACAATCGAAGTAAGCCGTTTGCTCTACCCATTCGCCCTGTCTGTTTTTGTAGCCGTCATTTACCGCTACGGAAAAGTTTACTACCTGTTTTTCGTTCGACAATGTGCGTACTTCCGCATTTCTTGTCAGTCTGCCTGTGATGTTCATTTTTTCTGATTTTTAGTGATTGATATTTGATTTAATTTTTTTTGATTTATTCGGTAATGAGAGGAGGTGCTGTTTCGTTTCATTACCATTTTCAATGCTTATAATTTTCATAACTGACATTTTTTTTATTCGTCCAAAGAGCCGGAGTATGCTATGTTTCGTTTCACGAGCATTAAAGGTTCGTGTTTAGGCGACACAAGGTTTTGGAAAACAAATACTACCCAACGGGTGGAGATTTTTTTCCAAACTTGCTTGACCTTTTGGCGGCGTTAAGAACACGGAAATACCTTTGCTCTTGAAATGGGACAATAGTGCATACAGGCTTCTTTGAATAAAAAAAATGTGGAAGCCGAGAAAATTGCATTAGAAGATGGTCTGTCTTGAATTGAAATAACACTTCTATTTCCCTTAATTGATAAATGTTTTTTTTAGTTAGGTGGCTTCCAAAGCCACGCTGATAGGGATTTTAAAAATGTCGAAAAGTGGAATGAGCGGAGGGACGTTTTTCAAATTTCTGTTTCAGATATAGCCGAAAGCTCTTTTACTGCGAGGGGATTAGAAAGGGTGGTAAATGTGCTTTGGGTATAAAAAATTGAGGCAAAAAAAAACAGAGCCGTTAAGCTCTGTTCAAAAAAATGTTTATGAATTTAATTAGATAGCCATTAAAAATGCTTCTTCCATTGCTTTAAATTTCGGAGTTACCAAATCCATATCCTTACTGATTTTTTGGCTGGTAATCTTCGCATAAATTTGTGTAGTAGATATATTTTTATGCCCCATCATTTTGCTAAGACTTTCGAGAGGTACGCCCTCGGTCAAAAACATTGTTCCGAAAGTATGCCTTGCCGTGTGGAAAGTTACTTTTTGCTCCGTAATAATTTCTGCATTTTCAATCAACTTAGCGACGTGCTTATTACAAGTCGCATTGGTTGGGATAGGGAATATAAACTCATTACGGGTAGTGCCGATATACTTTTCAATGATACGTTTTGGAATATCCATTAGACGAACATTGGAAGCAACGTCTGATTTCTTTCTACGGCTGATAATCCATTGATGCCCGTCAAAGAATGATTGTATATTGCTCCTTTTTAATTTCTTAATATCTGCATACGCAAGCCCTGTAAAACAACTGAAAATAAACAGGTCTTTTACAACTTCATACCGTTTGTGCGGAGGCTTACTAAGCATTAGTTTCTCAACGTCCTCTTTCAATATGTAACCTCGGTCGGTTTCCTCCATACTGATTTCGTAATCCTCAAAAGGATAATCACGTATCAGCCCTTTTTTAATCGCTAACTCCGCCAAAGCCAAAACAGGCATTGTGTACACCCAAATAGTATTATGGCTTAACTGTAAATCATAGCGGAGGTAAAAATCAAACTCACGGATAAAATCGTTATTCAATTCACGAAAAGCCATATCGTCACGATGATACCGTAACTCTATGAAGTTGGAAAGATGATTGTAAACTGTGATGTACTTATTGTAAGTACCCTCTGAACGTTCTTCCTTTTCGACCAATTTTTTAAATTGTTCGTTTTGGTCGTTGAAAACTTTTAGGATAGCATCGTCCATTACACCAACACCCAAAAAGGAGAGCTTCACTTTCTGCGAAGTGGCAAAGCCCTCGTGTTTGAGCATATCTTCATAAATCGTATCAATACGACCTCGAATGTTGTCTAATTTCTTGTTTACTTTTAATGCTTCTGCACTTTTGCCTAAAACTCTACCGAATTTTAAATCCCAATTATCAGCGTTAATTTCTAACTTTGTTCCGAAAGTTTTAGGCACTCCGTCAATGGTAATACGTGCCATAATCGGAGCATTACCATTCTTTTTTGGTTCGTTCTTTTTCAGGTAGAAAAGCAATTTAAACGTTGACCTTTTTGTCTGTTCCATAACCACAATGTTTAATGTTTAAAATTAAATTACATTGAGTTACAAGGAAACGTAAAAAGGGGTGCAAAAGACTGAAATATAATCAGTTAGATTTGGGTAGTTACCGACTGAATTGGTAACGATTTAGGAACCTAACTTTGTATTTTCCAGCCCAAAACCTATCGGACAGAGAGTTCTCAAAAAAGACTACACTTTTATAAAGCATTGTATAATAACGGGGTTAACCGTTTTGCCTATCTTTGCTTTTTATTAATCTTTTTTATATAAAATAAATAATTTTTAAAAAAAATGCGCTTACAATGTTTTGCATAATATAATTTTTGCTTATATTTGTGAATCGAAATAATTTTTTTTCATCATTTGTGTTTTTTTAAGGTCTCCATTCGTGGAGACCTTTTTATTTTCAATTGCATCATAATTGAATATTATCTATTGAAGTGGAAAAATAATTGAAATGTGAAATATTTCTTTTTTTAATAGAGCTGATTTCTTTTAAATAAAGGAATGCGTGAAGTTTTGCAATGTTAATAATTCCCTTTTTTAAATATTGATGCTTTTTATAAAATAGGAACTATTGAATGGTCTTAATAAAATCTGTTGGCCTGAACTGCATCACCGCCTGAAAGCTTCTGGTGAATGCCTGAACACTCTTATACCCTACTTCATAGGCTGTTTCTGAAATTGTAAGCGTTCCCGAACTTAACAATTCCAGACTTTTAATGATACGAAGCATCTGCTGGTATTTGCTTAAAGTAAGTCCTGTTTCTTTTTTGAAAATTCGTTCCAGGGTACGGAAGGAAAGAAAAGCTGCATCACTGAGATCTTCCATCTTGATTTCATTCAGGTAATGGCTGTGAAGATGTTCTATGACTTTGGTAAGGCGCTTGTCTTTTGGAAGACAGATGTGAAGGGTCAGGGAATGTTTTACAAACTGAGGGAGTTCATTAAACAATGTTTTCAGAAAAAGGGTTTCATTATAATCTGAAATCATCAGCTTTGACCATTTCTCGGAATATTTAATCATTTCTTTTAAAACCGGAGGAACGGAAAATACACTGATCTCATGATAAAAAGGATTGTCCGTACTGATATCTGCAAACATTATCATCAGCTTAATTTTTTCAGAATGGGAATTAGTTTTGTGAACAGCATTCGGAGGAATCCATACAGCGTGATTCTGCGGAAGAAGATAAATTTTTTCTTCAATAGTGATATACTGGAAGCCGCTTTCCACATAGACCAGCTGTCCTTTCTGATGGTGATGAAAAACATCATCATGAACCCAGTTTTCTTCAAACCAGACGAAATAAGGCTTCTTCAGTTCATCAATTTTTATACTGTCGTTTGTGTTCATGTCGTTTCAGGTTAAAACTTTGGCAAAGTTAAACAAAATTACTATACTAATTTTGCACAAAAGTTTTAGTTATGATGAAGAATGAAGTAAAAAAGAATGATTCGTATGTTTTATTGATCATTAATGTTCTGGTAGTTATATTGATTTCCAGCAATCTCCGCTCCCCAATTGTTGCAGTTGCGCCTGTGTTGGGAGAAGTAAGAGATGCCTTGCATCTGGACAATTTTCAGGTGAGTTTACTGACTTCTATTCCACTTTTTATGTTTGCTGCCTGTTCTGTACTTGTCAGTAGATTTTCCAATAAGTTCGGAATCAGTAAACTGCTGATGTATTCTCTGATTATTTTAAGCTTTGGTTTATTTTTAAGAATAAGCGGATCTCTTTGGCTTTTATTTTTAGGTTCTCTATTCATTGGCTTGGGAATATGCATTGGTAATGTAGTTACTCCCGGATATGTTAAAAACAATTTCCCAAAGCAGATTGGTCTCATGACAGGCATTTTTGCTGTATCGATGAATCTTACAGCAGCTCTGGCTTCAGGATTTAGCGTGAAAATCGGAGAATGGACAGGATTCGGATGGAAAGGTTCCCTGGGAATATGGCTGGTGATTGCGGCATTGGGTTTTATGGTTTTATCATTGGAATTCATATTCAATAAAAGAAATCCTGATCAGCCCAAAACGGCGCTCAGTACTTCAGATTTTAATATGTTCAGATCTGCTCAGGCATGGAATATCAGTATTTTTATGGGACTGCAGTCTTTATTTTATTACTGTCTGGTAGCCTGGCTGCCTTCATTTCTTGCTGATTTTCATATGCAGGGCGAAAGTTCAGGCTGGGTGTTTTTTGTGATTCAGATTACGATGATTCCCGTAACGTTCTGTTGTCCGATTATTGCCAGTAAAATGAAAGACCAGAGAGCTATGATCCTTTTTATCTGCACTCTGATGTTCGGAAGTACGATGATGTTTGTCTTCCTGAAGTCTCAATGGATTTACTTAAATGCAGTGATCATAGGGATTTCCAATGGATTGTCTTTCAGTTTATCCATTCTGTTCTTTTCCACGAGAACGAAAAGCAGCATCAATGCGGTTAAAATATCAGGGATGGCACAGTCGGTAGGATATCTGATTGCTGCTTTTGGGCCTCCGTTATTTGGTAAACTGCATGACTGGGATATTTCCTGGAATAGTTCGTTTTATTTATTGAGTTCGGCAGTATTGTTAATGCTCTATTTTGGGATGAAGGCTGCGAGAAATAAATATGTAGAAGATTAAGACATAAGTTTAAAGGATAGAAGGTAATTAATCATTGCCTTCTATCCTTTATTTTTTGCTTCTTTAAACAGTTTTATTAATTAAAATTTTAATTCAGCCTCTTCACCGTCATCAAGTACAAAACATCTCTCCTCCAGTCTGTTTTCATTGATTTTCTCTTTAATAAATTTTCTGTTTTCCCTGCAATGACTTAAAGTTTCCAGATGCGTTACCCAAACAATAGACTCCGGCGCATATTCACAGACTTTTAAGATATCTTCACTGATCATAATAATAGGATCTCCTATGGAAAAAGTAGCGGCGCCTCCTGCTACAATAATGTGTTGTGGCTGATGCTTATCGATTTCCTGAGCAATTTCATCGTACCAGATAGTATCTCCTGCGATGTATACTGATTTATTGTCTGTTTTAAATACAAAACCATTCACGATTCCCATTTTTTCTCCGATTTCTCCGGTTCCATGCTTTCCTTTGGTGGTTGATATCTCAATATTTTTGAATTGAACCGGATCATTACTTACAGCAATAATGTTTGTGAATCCTTGTTCTGCAATCTGTTTTGAAATAACATCCGGGCAGATAACCGGAATATTTTTATCAAGAAGTTCAATAGCAGCAGCGTCCCAATGATCAGGATGAAGATGGGTTACGGCAACCGCATCTACGCTTTCTAATTTTTTTATTAATTCTTCTTTATTAAAAGGCAGGTTTACCAGAGGGTTCAGTAATTCGCTCTCTGTCATTGGCATTTTTCCTCTGGAGCCTTTATCTCCGAGCATGGGATCTACAAGGATAGAAACTCCATCAATATTCAGTTGCAATGTTGCATTGCGCCATAATTGTAATTTCATTTTGGGTATTTTTGTTGAACAAAGGTATTACCTGGTTACGGTAAAACAATCGAAGGTTACCAAAAGGTTAACTATAAATATTCAATTGACTTATGAATTTTGAAGAATTTAAAAACTGCGGATTAAGACGAAGCCTGGATGTCCTTTCGGGTAAATGGAAACCGCTGATTCTGCAAAACCTCTTTGAGGAAGATCAGGTACGTTTCGTAGAGCTTTGGCGGAATATGCCCAGAGTTTCCAAGAAAGTACTGGCAGAACAGTTGAAACAGCTGGAAAAAGATCTTATTATTGAAAGAACCGAAGTGTATAATTTCCCACCGGAAGTTTATTATAGACTGACAGAAAAAGGTCAAAAGCTGGGGCCTATTCTTTCTGAACTTCATTCATGGGGAGACGGATTGAGATAAAGCTGTTTATTGTGTTGTTAATTTATATGTGATCTGAGGCTAAACGGTATTCCGTCAGGAGAAATGACAAGATACTGAATGAGTTTCTTTATAGTAAAGCTTTGCTTTTTGCTAAAAAAATCGCGATAAGTAATACTTACCGCGAAATAATATAAAGATTTAGAAAATAAAATCACATGTATTGATGTCTTTGTAATGGTTAGTTCATTCCTATAAATTTGAATTTGAACAGTTGACATGAGGTACCATAATAATCCCAAAGCTGTAAGTTAGAATTACCGTCCATCGTACAGTTCGGAATATCCCAGCCACGGGTAGCATCAACTTTTGACAGGATTTTGTAATAGCCATTGGAGACAGCCACTACCTGCCATGCCTGCGCATCATTACCATAGTTCTGCCAAAGCCTGATTGATGTCCCCAATGTATTGCTGTTACTTGTCAGGTCAATACAACGGTTAGATGCACTCGCTTTGGATACAAAACGCCAGTAACCATTTCCCGCATCAATAGCAACCCATCGCTGTGCGTTGGCACCATTTCTTGTCCATGGTCTTAGCACTGCGCCGTTGGCATCCTCACCTGACTTTAAATCAAGTACTTTGTTCGCATCGGTCTGAAATTCAATCTCATAAATACCATTATTGACCAAACTGCTGGTTGTGTTACAGTTTCCAACAGGATAATTGGAAGATGCATATTGCTGGAACCACTGTTTGCTTGGGGCAGCACACGCCTCCCAGTCGTTATTGAAGGCTGTTCCGGCATTAGGATCTCCTTTGTGAAGCAGATCATCAGGGGCAAGGAGGTTCCAGCTCACATTGCCCGACTGATCCACAATATATTTTAAGTTTGCGCCAAATCCGCTTCCGCCTGCAGTACCGGTTGTTGCAACCCCGAAGGTACCATATCCCTGAGGTGCCCAGTCGGTTTCTGTAATGGCGATCGGTGCAATGTCAGCGATTGGTTTAACATTGATATTCCATGCATTTTGAAAAGATTGATAGTTGTTGACACCACCCCAGTAACCCGGATAAATGTGAACAGCGTAGCCAATATTCCCTCCTGTGATCTGGTTATTGACATAACCCTGATAATGCGATTGCCATCCTGTACCCGGTATCCAGCAAACATTATTGGCTCCGTTGTTACGGATAATATTCACTAAAGGCTGGAAGAAGTTTTTGAGCGCTGCAAAGTGCTCGTTTCCTGTAGAGCCCCATGTGCCGTTTGTTCCAAGGATCTCAACAGGCTCATTGGCTAATTCGAACATCACGTTGTCAGCATTCTTTAAGCCCGGATGCTGTGACAAAAAGGTCCATACAGTTTTAAGATAGCTGTGATACGCATCGTTCACGGCAATACGGTTCGGACATACACCCGGCGGACGCAGGATAACATACATTCCCAGGCTGCGGGCATGATTGATCAATGGAATAATCACCTGATCTGTATACGTAACCAGGCGGTTATAATTGAATCTTGAGATATCGTTCTCTGGGATAGCCGGCCCGGGATCATTGGTCCAATACGGATCAATGTGAAGGCGGATGTAGTTGAGATACCAGCCATCAGCAGTATTGCTGAGCTTGGTCATGACAGCCTTGTTATAGTTCAGAGCTCCCTGGACATTGTAATTGTCCCAGGTACAATAACCTGAATTGGCACCATACTGACATCCGTTAAACCATGGACTGGGTGTTATGGCAACACCATGTAAGAGAACATTATTGCCACACGGATCCTGGAGGTATCTGCCTCCCACATGCAGCATGGGTGTTGCCGCGAATGCTCTTGCAGTAGCACTTAGATTAGCTTCAGGTTCTTCGAGTAAATTTTTTTCATCCATCGTAGAACAGCTGGAAAGAATGATTAACAGTAAGGCAAGTAGCCACATTTTGTTTGTTTTCATAGTTTAAATATTAATATTAAAGGTGATTTCTCAGTTTTACTTTTAGCCATCAATTTTCCGACTCGCTATTTTACGTAGGAGTTTCAGATGTTTGGATAGTAAAGTAATGTTGCAATAATGTAACTCTGCTCAACAGAATTATGAGTTGGTCTTCGTTACTTTGTTTTGCTTTCAGATTTAGCAGAAAAATGGAACCGTTTCTATTCCGTTTCAGACTGAAAGACTTTCTTCTTTTTCCGGATTTTCCACATGTATAGGTGTGATATTGTGAAAATCCAAATTATCGCTGATTACGATTGTTAGTTTATGATAAAAATAATCATATTATTAAATATAAAGCAATATTTTAATGAAATTTATATTAAAAAATCAATATCATAAATAAAATAATTAACAAATAGTCATAATGTTTTTATAATAAAGAAAATAAAAAGAACCTTATCATAAATTTTCGTTTAGATACTTATGAGAAAAAGAAGAAAGTGATTGTTTTTATACTGAAATTTTCCATTTTAAGCTCAAAAAGTTTGCACAAATAACGGGATTTACTGATGCTGAATATTAAAGTTGTAACAAAAATATGTTTTAAACAGAATTTGGATTTCAATAAAGGTGACAGCAAGACTTATAGTAGATTTAATATGTGAATAACTCTTGTCCTTTAATACATTAAAACCTTATAGGTTTGAAAACCTATAAGGTACATTTAAAAAATTAAAAATAATTATTACCGGAAGGGACCGCTTATTGTTTAAACTGATCCAGAACTTCCGTAATATTCTGATAGACAAATTCCAATTCTTCGGATGTAATACAATATGGGGGAACCAGATAAATGACATTTCCCAGCGGCCTCATAATAATCCCTCTCTGTAAGAATTCATTGTAGAGCTTCTTCCCTATTTCATTGAAATAAGAAGTCCCATTCCCGGTTTTGAAATCGAACGCTAAAATAGTCCCGATCTGTCTAACCTTTTCTACACAAGGATGTAAAGCAAGTGCTTTTACAAACTCTGAATGTTGATGAGTAATGCGGTTGATATTCATTTGAGTTTCATTTGTAAGTAGCAATTCCATACTGGCAAGAGCCGCTGTACAGGCTAAAGGATTGGCTGTAAACGAATGCCCGTGGAATAAGGTTTTATAACGGTCTTCAGAAAGAAATGCCTCATAGATGTCATTAGAACAGGTCGTGATTCCCATAGGCATCGTTCCACCGGTAAGCCCTTTTGAAAAGCACATGATATCCGGTTTTTCTGTAAGATAATCTGCTGCGAAAAGTTTTCCTGTCCTTCCGAATCCTGTAAAAACTTCATCCTGAATCATCAGAATACCTTCTTCTCTGCAGAATTTCATCATCTGGCTGAGATCTTCAGCTTTATACATCAACATTCCGGCTGCCCCTTGAACCAATGGTTCATAAATAAAACATGCTACTTCATCGGCCAACTCTTTAATTTGTGATCGAAGACTTTCAAGATTTTCTGCATTGGGTGTATCAATGAAAACAACTTCAAACAGCATGCTTTCAAAAGGTCTTGTCCAGAAACTTTTACCGCTTACAGACATGGCTCCGAAGGTATCTCCGTGATAAGCATTTTTAAAAGCTAAAATCTTTGTTTTCTTTTGTCCTTTATTATATGCATATTGAATACACATTTTCAAGGCTACTTCTACCGCTGTAGATCCGTTATCAGAATAAAAAACTTTTTCCTGACCAGATGGAAGAAGATTCAGTAAATTTTCTGAAAGCTTCACGGCTGGTTCATGAGTGAAGCCTGCAAAAATAACCTGCTCCAGTGTATTTAACTGTTCAAATACACGTTGGGCAATATAAGGATGTGAATGACCGTGCAACGTTACCCACCATGATGAAACAACATCCAGATATTTTTTTCCTTCGTTATCATAAAGATAAATCCCTTTCCCTTTTACAATGGGAATGGCATCTTCAGCCGTTTTCATCTGGGTATAAGGGTGCCAGTTGACCGCTTTATCTCTCTCCTGCAGGCTGATTTCTTTGGTTAATGTATTCATATATTGATTGTAATGAGTGATGGAGATGGATTTAACAATAATTTAGTTGAATATTTGGTCGTAAATGTTGGATTAATCGCAAAGACGCAAAGTTTTATCATAGATTGCGTGGGATATTTAAGGACGCAAGAAAATCAAAGATTTTCAGCAAGGAATGTGTTATAATTTTCCCGTGGATTTTTTATCATCTGTTTAATTTACACAATCTACAAGAGACTAAAAAATTACACTCTTCAATTTTATCGGAGATAAAATCATTGCGCCTTAAAATATTATTTACCTTAAAAATCTTCGCGTCTTTGCGTTTTCCAATGTTGTATCCAATTAAAGCAGTTTATAAAAATTCAAAAACCAATTTTATAATAAGCGCTATAATAACAATAATCCAACTCATCACTCATCATTTATCATTTGTAATTCATAATTATCTAACAGCATGTTTCTTTTTTCATCATAGGTTTCAGTCCTAAGGTCTGCAGCATCTGCATATCTTCAGATACACCCGGATTAGGTGTTACTAAAAGGGTTTCTCTTTCTCCTGTGAAAATAGAATTAGCACCTGCCATAAAGCACCATGCCTGCTCTGTTTCAGACATTTCTATACGCCCGGCACTTAGTCTTACCATAGAAGAAGGCATTACGATTCTTGCTGTAGCAATCATTCTTACCATTTCCCAGGTATCTACTTTTTCATTATCAGCCAGCGGCGTTCCTGCTACTCTTGCCAATGCATTGATAGGAACGGATTCCGGATGTTTTGGCATTGTTGCTAACGTCAAAAGCATTGAAATCCTGTCTCTATGGGTTTCGCCAAGCCCGATAATTCCTCCAGAACATACTGTGATTCCTGCTTTTCTTACATTGTTGATCGTATTGATTCTGTTGTCAAAAGTTCTGGTAGAGATGATCTCCTCATAATACTGCTCAGAAGTATCAAGGTTGTGATTGTAAGCGTACAATCCGGCTTCCTGAAGCCTTACAGCCTGTTCTTCCGTAAGCATTCCTAACGTACAGCAGACTTCAAGACCAAGGTCGTTTACTCCTTTCACCATGTCAATTACCCTGTCAAAATCACGGTTATTACGAACTTCACGCCATGCTGCCGCCATACAGAACCTTGAAGATCCCGAATCTTTTGCTTTTTGTGCATGGGCAATTACGGTTTCTGTAGGCAATAAAGCCTGTACTTTGATGTTGGTGTGATAACGGGCTGCCTGTCCGCAGTAGGAGCAGTCTTCAGGACATCCACCGGTTTTGATAGATAATAAAGTAGAGATTTGCACTTCAGAAGGATCATGCCATTCGCGGTGTACGGTGGCTGCTTTATAGATCAGTTCCATCAGAGGTAAATGGTAAATTTCCTCAATTTCTTCTTTAGTCCAGTTGTTTCTCAATGTTGTTTTTGTATCCATTATCCTATTTTTGTTATTGTTAATTGCTTTGCAGCAAGGTGTATAGATTCCTTATCTGTATTCATGATTTCCGGAATCTTTATCATTTTTGTTTCTTTTTCGATAAAACTGCAGATCACTCTTTCTGTATCTTCCGGGAAATCTCCGTTAAGAATTAGATATTCCAATGGTATTTCTCTCTGTCGTAAAGCTAAGATTGATAGTAAACTGTGATTGATGCAGCCAAGATAGTTCCTTACAACCAATGCTGCCGGAAGGTTTAATTCCTCAATCAGATCGATCATAAAGGTAGTGTCTGAAATAGGTACCATAAGACCTCCGGCTCCTTCTACAATCAGTGGGTTGGCTGTTTTGGGGAGTTGAAAATCATTCAGACTGATCGAGATATTTTCTTCTCTTGCCGATTGATGTGGTGATGCAGCCAGCTGTAACCGGTAAGTTTCCGGATGGCAGACGTTCGTATCTGTCCATGCTTCAATTTTATGACTGTCTGTATAATGCAGATCACCAGACTGTATGGGTTTCCAGTATTCTGTTTTAAAATGCTGAACCAAGACGGCTGAGCAGACTGTTTTTCCTATTTCGGTTCCTATTCCTGTTATAAATAATTTCATGTTTTTCGTGATGCGGGGTTCGGGATTCGTGTTCCAGGTTTTGAATCTTTTTACTTTATATAAATTCTTTAATAATTCCTGTCAGATTTATAATTTCTTCTTCAGTGTTAAAGCTGTGAAGGCATATTCTTAAGCGTTCGCTTCCTTCTTTTACTGTGGGGCTGTAGATGGCATAGGTTAAAAATCCTTCTTCAGATAAAGTGTTCTGTAATGCTTTCAGTCTTTGATTGTCCGGGATCACAATAGCCTGAACAGGACTGGTTTCTGCTGATGGAGACTGTAAATTTCTGCTTCGGAAAACTTTGACATTATTCTTAAGCTTTTCAGCCAGTTCATGGTTTTGGTCTAAAAATTCATATCCTGTTTTGATGCTCATCCACTGAAAATCCTGTGCTGATGTGGTATAGATGAACGGACTTGCAAAATTGATCAGGTAAGATTTCACTGTTTCATTGCAAAGAATAGCTGATCCATGAGCCCCAAGAGCTTTTCCGTACGTCACAACTACTGCTGAAACATGGTTCTGTAACTGTAATTTTTCAATCAAGCCATATCCAAAAACTCCGAAGGCATGGGCTTCATCGACAATTAAAGAAGCTTTATATGTACTGGCGATTGAAGCGATTTCCTGAAGAGGAGCAAAATCTCCTTCCATAGAATAAAGGCTTTCTATCGCGATATAACAATGACCTTCTTGTCTCCTTAAAATATTTTCAAGATCGTCAGTATCATTATGCTTAAACTTCAGTTTTTTAGCATTCGAAAGCTTACACGCATCATGTACCGACCGATGAATCTGTTCATCCACAATCACTGTATCATGACGGCTGGGAAGCGTTGAAAACAAAGCAAGGTTGGCATTATATCCTGACGGAAAAAGCAATGTCGATTCAAAATGATGTTTCCGAGCAATCTCATTTTCCAAGGAAACTACAATATCACTGTTCCCGCTGATTAACCTTGAACCTGTGCTTCCTGAAAGCAGTTGAGGGTTTTCCGTAACCTTTTGAAGTAGCAAGCTTTGAAGTTCCTTACTTTTTGCAAACCCAAGATAATCATTGGAATAAAAATCAATTCCGTCAGAGCGAAGTCTTAAACGTCTTAATGTTCCTTCCTCTTTTCTTTTGTCAAGGGATTCCTGAAAGCGCGAAGTATTGTTAGACATAATGTAACTGGGCTACTTCTTCTGTAATCGCATTAATCCATTCTTCATGCAGTTCTTTTTCTATGGTCAGAATATGGTCTGCATGGTGTTTCCAGTCTGGCGAAAACTCATTAAGCTGATGAATCATTTCTTCCAGATGACCTTCTTCTTCAAGAATGATCGATTTTACCATGATTTTAGAAGACGCTTCGGTAAGGGCCTGCTGATATACAGGATAAAGCTCATCTGCACGAACTTCGATAGCATAGGTTACAAAAAGGTAAGCGGCATATTTAATATCTGTTTTGTCAAGATTGAATGCTTTCTGAAGATAACGACAGGCTTTGATATCCAATGAGTGAAGATACTGGCTTGTGGCGATAGGAGCCAGAAGTTCTGTGCTTTCATAGGTTTTGCATAATTCAGGATTTATTTTTCCAATCTGCTTTTTTAAATAATAGGCGTGGCGGTGTTCTTCAGCAGCGTGTTTCAGCTGGATCTGAGAAACCAATGTTGGATGTTCACATTTTGATATTTTTCTGGCACCGGCATTTTCCATGAAAGAAAGGGTATTGAGCCATTTGGCATGGGTACTTCCGTCCTGTACAATTTTTTTTAACAGATGATGAAATTCCATAGATTTTTATTTTGATGTCAAAAGTAGTATATTGCCGGATGGTTGCATGGTGCCAGTTTTGATATTATGGATAGTCCGGTTAGAATTCCTTATGAAAGTTTTATAAAGATTGATAGAAAATCTGAGACTTCTATTTATCTACAGATTGCGAATCAATTGATCAATGCCATTCAGCGTGGCGTTTTACCTTTTGGAACGAAACTTCCGGGAACAAGAACCTTCAGCGAGATGCTGGAAATCCACAGAAATACGGCGGTTGCGGTTTACGATGAACTGTCGGCCCAGGGTTGGACAGAGAGTTTTCCCAACAAAGGAACTTTTGTGATCGGAAAAGATCAGGAAAAACCTGTTAAACTGAATGATTTTAAACAGAATAATCTTCAAAACTACCCTGTTTCGACTGGTTTTTCATTCAAAACATCCAATATTTTAGATAATCCTTTCGAGCATTCCAATTGTGAATATGTCTTTAATGATGGAGTGCCGGATATCCGTTTAACACAAATCGGACAGCATTCCCGGTTTTACAGTTCTATCCTGAAACGTAAATCCAGTCAGAAAGCTTTCGGACATTATAATCATGACGGAAGTGAATTTTTTAAGGAACATTTATCCCAATATCTGAATCTTTCCCGCGGACTTCCTATTTCCAAGAACAATCTGCTCATCACCCGAAGCACGGAAATGAGTATTTATATTGTTTCTGAAATTCTTCTCTCGGCTGGTGATACCGTATTAGTAGGAGCTTTGAGTTATTTCTCCGTCAATATGATCTTTATGAAAGCTGGGGTTGATATTGTTTCTATTCCCATTGATGAGGAAGGAATTATGGTGGAAAGCGTAAGAGAAGCCTGTAAAAAGCAGAAAATACGGATGCTTTACCTTACTCCGCATCACCACTATCCCACTACCGTTGCTTTGAGTGCTCAGAGACGTTTTGAGTTGCTGGAACTGGCCAATGAATACGGATTTATTATCCTGGAAGACGATTATGATTATGAATTTCATTATGATAAAAGTCCGATTCTTCCTTTAGCCAGTGCAGATACGAACGGAATGGTGATCTACATAGGTTCTTTCGGGAAATCTCTGGCTCCCGGATTCAGGACAGGATTTATTGTAGCTCCGGAAAATCTGATGACAGAAATGCGCAAATACCTGGGAATTATTGACCGTCAGGGCGATATTCTGATGGAAAGGGCGCTTGGAGAGATGATTGCTGAAGGGGAAATCAACCGTTATCTGAAGAAATCTTTAAAAGTCTACCAGGAAAGGCGTGATTATTTTTCTGCATTGTTAGAAGAAAATCTTGGGGATTTTATTACTTTTCAAAGACCTTCCGGAGGGCTTGCTATATGGCTGGAATGGAATATTCCACTGAATCTGATGCAGCTGAGCAGGAATTGTGCGAAAGACAATCTTTTTATTCCCAAAACATTATTGTATCAGAATAAAGATCTTACGGCAATGCGTCTGGGTTT
The DNA here is from genome assembly GCF_900636535.1 of Chryseobacterium gleum. Taxonomy (NCBI): domain Bacteria; kingdom Pseudomonadati; phylum Bacteroidota; class Flavobacteriia; order Flavobacteriales; family Weeksellaceae; genus Chryseobacterium; species Chryseobacterium gleum. The sequence continues at coordinate 717,113 of NZ_LR134289.1, read as the reverse complement.
TGGGGATTTGAATGTTGAAGAGATGAATAAAGGAATTGAGGTGTTTTCAAAAAATGTGAAAGAATTGATAAGCTGATTATTTATTAGTTGGAAAACGCGAAGGCGCAAATAATGTCCAAAACAATGCGTTTCTAAGGCGCGAGGATTTTATCTGCGATAAAATTGATTGAGAATATTTAAAATAGAAATTGTATAATCTTCTACATTAATTGTTTTTAACCACAAAAGGCACAAAAGTTTTGATCACTTACGTTTTAAGTGCCTGCTTTACGTTTAATAAGTACACCTGAGTTTTAGAAAATCTTTGATTTTCATCTTATATGAACTGTTCTGCGGTATTATTTTAAACTTATTTAAACGGTTAAAATAAATCTTTTGTGACTTTTGTGGTTTAAAAAAGTAAAAGCCCCTTTACAGAGGCTTTTATTAATGATGAGAAGGATAAACTATTTTGTTTTTCTTATGTTTTGGTTTCTTCTTTTTTCTATTTAAATAGATGATAAAACCAGTGATGGGAAGTGATGTTGCGATCATTGCTGCCAGAAAATAAATGATTCTGCTCGTTATTCCCAAGATACTTCCGGTGTGAAGATCATAATTTCTTTCTCTTAATGCGGTTCCATATCCGATATTTTTACTTTTATATGATTGAGATTTTAAAACTTCTCCTGAATATTGATCAAAATTAAAATGTTCATTCCTGTATTGCCTGCCGTCATAAGTCAGCTCAGCATAATAGGTTCCTTCTTCCGATCTTGGAAAATTGACAAGTGCTGATTTTTTGTCTTTTAATCCTTTTTTCATGGTATTTCCAATGAGATTGAGGATATTTTCACGGTTTGAAAATTTTTCGGAAGGAATTGTACTTTTGACTTGCTTTTCTGTTGGAATGTTTCCGTTCAGTGTGTTCTTTACCCATTGATCTACATCTTCAAAGCTCCATATCAATGCAGAATAAGATATTAAGAGTAAAGGAATGATGGCATAAAATCCTAAGACATTATGAGCATCATAGTTGATTCTTTTCCAATTGGCCGATATTTTAATAAAAAACATTCCTTTCAGCATGGCTTTACTCATTTTTCGGGGATACCATATCACAAGCCCAGATAAAAGGATGACTGCAAATATCAATGTGGAATAACTGGTAATCGCTTTTCCGATTTTCTCCCCCAGCAGAAGTCTTCGGTGAAGATCCAGTATAATTTCGAAGAAGTCTTTTTTTGCATCTTCCACTTCCTGTACTTTTCCTGTGTAAGGATCTACGTAAATCCGATAATAATAAAGATAAGTTCCCCAATACGTCCATGCTTCGTTATCCATTTTTAAGGTACGGAATATATAGGTTCGTGAGGGATCGGAAGGCATGACTACCCTTTTGACTTTCAATCCTTCAGGAAGTGCTTTTTCTGCTTTTTCCGTGAGCTCAGACAATGAAAGTTTTTGTCTGCCAATATTTTCAACAAAATATCTGTTGGGATAAACAATATGTTTTAATTCTTCTTCAAAAGAAAGGATACATCCGGTAGCTGCCATAATAACAACGATAAGCCCGGACGTGAGTCCGAGCCATAGATGTAGCTGATAGGCAATTTTTCTCAACTTTAATTTCATCCTTAAAATTTAAAGCTTACCTCAGCAACGAAATTGCGAGGCATCTGAGCGACTACCACTCCCTGCCCTGCAAAATATTGTGCATTTCCCAGGTTATTCATTTTAAATCCTAATCTGTATCTTTCTTTTTCGAGAGAAATGGAAGCATTCACTAAGGTATAGGCTGGGAATGCAAACTGTCCGGTAACAGTTTTATTTCCGGTAATCTGTTTTCCTACGCGGTTTACCCCGAAACCAATTCCAAGTCCCTGTAGTCCTTTGATCGGAAGGATATAACTGATCCATGAATTGAATACATTGGCAGGACCTGCAGATTCCGGACGGCGCCCATCTACAGCAGGATCAGCTTTTTCATATCTGCTGTGATTATAGCTGTATCCGGCTATGATGTTTAATCCCTGAACAGGATTCATGATGGTTTCGATTTCAATCCCTTTACTTCTTTGTGTTCCATCCTGAACAACAATATTGTATTCTTTTCCGTCGCGGATTACACCGCTTCCTCTCTGGATATTATCCACAAGAATATCGTAGTATCCAACCGTGAAGTTCACTTTGTTTCTCCAAAGATTTCCCTTGATTCCTACTTCCCACTGATTGGCCATCTGTGGTTTCATATCTCCGCTAATGTCCGGAAGCTGCTGCGCAACAGGTGCTGTATAGCTGAAACCATTCATATAATTACCATAGGCAGATAACTGGTCTTTAAGAATCTGATATACAATACCTACTTTCGGAGACCATGCAGTTTGATTGAAATCATCGTTACGGATATTGGTATTCAGGTTAAGCTGTCCTTTACTTTCATAGTGATCCATACGTAAGCTTAAAAGCGTAATCAAACGGTCTGTAATATAAGTAACGTTTGAAATATAGGCTCCATAAAGGTTTGATGCAGAACTATTTCTTACCAGAGGAGCTGTAGACGTCTGGATTTTCTGCAGTACAAGATCTCTTGTGATATTGGCATAACCTGCTAAAGTTTGCCCGTTGATATTGTCGTACACCACAATCGGGGAATGGTTGTTGTTGATAGATTGGTTTAAATAATCTAACCCTATCAATACTTTGTTTTTAATTTTTCCAATATTAAACTCTCCATTAAAGTTTTGCTGAATACTTGTAGAAGAAGCTTCTGAGTTCTGCCACTGCACATTGCGTTCCAGCATGGCATCACTTGTATTTCCCCTGATAAACTGATATTGGTATAATCCTTCTGTTTTTCTGAAGTTTCTTGAAAGCAAAGTCTGTGAAGTCCATTGATCTGAAATTTTGTAATTTGCTTCTGCTTTTACATTGATCGAAGGTGCTTTTAAAGTAATATCATTATTAGAATAAGACTTTTTCCAGTCGAAGCCCAGTTCATCAGGATTATGGGCAAAATAGGCTCTTGTTCTCGGAAGGAAAATAATCGGCGTATTGGTTCCTTCATAATTGTAGATTTGGGCTCCCAAATTAAATTTCAATCTGTCATTCACCTGATAGCTTATTGTAGGAGCCACAAAGAAAGACTTCCTGAATTCAGAATCCCTGAATCCGTTCTGATACTGATACGCTGCATTTAAACGGAATAACATATTTCTGGATTCTGTCATTGGTCCGTACACATCAGCGGTTACGCGGTTCAGGTTGTAGCTTCCCATCAGATAAGAAGCCTCGCCTCCGAAATAGTCTTTCGGTTTTTTGGTTACTGCGTTAATCAAACCTCCAAAGGAAGTTACCGCACCTCCGTACAATGTTCCTGAAGGTCCTTTGATCACTTCAAGACGCTCAAGATCGGCAGGATCTATCTCTCCGTTGGTGGTTGCAGGAACACCATCTACCATGGATACTTTGGTAGGAAAACCTCTAAGGCTGTAGTAGAAACTTCCGTCTCCGGAACCTCTTCCCGGGCTACCCTGCATTTTTACCATACCCGGAACGTTTTTCAGTACTTCCGAAATATCGTAAGTAAGCTGTTCCTTCATGATCTGCTGGTTGATGCTGGTATAAGCCTGTGGATTTTCAAGCACTTTCAGAGGCATTTTAGCCACTGAAGTACTGTCTTTATCCAAAAATTTATTTCTGCTCACTGCATATACGGTAATTCCTTCAATCACATTGTTGTGTAAAGGAGCGTAGATCGCAGGGATTTCATAGACATCTTTCTGAATGTGGATGGGTTCCCTCATCAGTTCGATGTCATTTAAAACCACCTGAAGCGTATATTCTCCAGGTGGCACATTTTCAAAGTAATATTCTCCTAAATTATTGGTTTTTGCCTGATAAGACGTGTTGACAAGTCTTAAAACAGCGTTTTTTACCGGTGCTTTTTCAGACAGCATGATTTTGCCATGAATTCTGTCGCCCTGCTGTGCAGAAAGCGAGTTGGAAGATAAAGTAAGACCAAGAAGTAATATAAGGGTTTTAGATGTTTTCATGCTGTAAGTTTTGTAACAGGGGATAGTTTATTTTACCGTTTTGTGATAATGGGAATGATTCTATACGTTCTGTGCGTACATATTGGGGGTTAATACGCAGTTTATTTTTAATGGTTTCGGTGATGATATGAGGATCTATTTCCGGATTGTCATACAATACCACGATTTTTTTATCATTGGCATTCAGACATACGAAAGTATTGCCCCGCATTTCATTTTTAAGGATAAATTCTACCTCATCCAGATTAAGACGTATTCCGAAAAGCTTCATGATACGCTTTATTCTACCTGTGATATAATAAATTCCGTTCTCACCTTTTCTGGCGGTATCCCCGGTATGCAGTACGGAAGGCTGCTCATAAGTGGCAAGATCCTCCAGTTTATGGGCATAGCCTCCGAAAATACTGACATGAGAAAACAGTAATTCGTCCGTTTCAGGATCAATTTTGAAGCTTCCTTTTTCTACCACATTTCCGATTGATGTTTCTTCTTCCAGCAATCCTTCTGTGGTTAGATAAGCCATTCTTCCTCCTGCTTCCGTTTGTCCGTATTGTGCAAAGAATTCTTTTTTAAACTCATGACAATAAGAGAAAATCGTTTTTCTCAACTCTGCATTAATCACGCCTCCGGTGTGGGTAAAATATCTGAGACTTGGAGAATCTTTTCTGAAAAATCCAATTCTGTTCAGATTTTCATAAAGGAAAGGGACTCCGCCCAAAGTACTGTAGCCATACTCCTCCATTTCATCCCAGAATGCTTTCTGCATAATGTCTTTATCTGTACACACGATTCTTCTGGCACGCATACAGTTAGTGGTGAAAATAGAGAATCCATATACGAAGTTGATCGGAACATTTAAAGGAACTACATCCGTTCTCTGAACCGGCATATACTGAAGGATGCTCAATGCGTTCTGATAAAGGCTTTCATCAGATAATTTAACCAGTTTCGGAACACCTGTTGTCCCTGAAGTACTCAAAAGGATTTTAATCTCAGGATGAATGGTAACCTCACTCCTATAATCATCCTTTGTAAAGATACTGATATGGTCTGAAAATGCTTTCAGAGTGTATCCTTCAATGGCTTCTCTCTGTGGATCAAATATGTATTTCGGACGGTATTCTGCCTCAATACGTTCTTTGAATTCCTCATGTAGTTTCTGCCCCAATACCGCAATGGTATGTGCTGTTCCGTAAAAATTGAGCAGCACTTCAATACTTGACAACTGATTGTCATTGTATAAAAAGAGCAGCCCTTTTTCTACGGGGTTTAAACCTAAAGACCGGTACAGTGTTCCCACCGGTATTGTTGTACCGGTGGAAGCATCTGTAAACGCCAGTTTCTTATTGGCAATTACATTTTCTAAAATTTTCATAGGCTTAGTTTTCTACGAATACATCGTATTTTTTCATTTTTTCGCGAATTTTTCCGACGGTTCCCATCTCCAGAATATCGTTAAAATCAAACTTGATCTGATAAAACTGTTCAAGCGCTTCTACGATAAGAAGATGAGACATAGAATCCCATTCCGGGATTTCCTGATAGGTTAGTTTTTCATCTACCAATTCTTTCTTTATGGCGATGGCAGAGGCGATAATTTCGTAAAATTCTTCTGTAGTGTTCATTTTAAATTTTTATAGTTTTCCATTTTCCATTTTTAAAAATCATGAGGAATAGTACAGCCAAAACTATTTCCGAAGAAACGATAGCGGTAAATATTCCTCTCAGTTCCCACTGAAATCTTACTCCTAAGAGATAAGCCAGCGGAAGCTGAATCACATAAAACATCACGAGGTACAGTAATGTAACCTGTAGAATGTTTCCGGCGGCATTCAAAGCGCGGCTGATCACCATAGTGAATCCTAACAGCAGATACGCCATGGATACCACATGGATGTATTGAACCGCATATCTGGCAACTTCCGGTTCTGTAGTGAAAAATTTCACCACATATTCCGCTGCAATCTGCCAGAATAAGGCTACAAGTACCAGATACGTCATATTGATGGTTCCGGCTCTCCAGACCGTTTTTTCAGCACGTTCAGGTTCTCCGGCACCCAGATTCTGACCTGTAAGAACTCCGGCAGCATTTCCTATTCCCCAGGCAGGCATTGTTGCCACCGAAGCAATACGCTGGGCAATAATATATCCTGCAAGCGCTGTAGTTCCGAAAGTGGAGATGATCTTCACCATAATCAGCCAGCTGGATGTTGGGATAATATACTGAACCAATCCTCCAAAGGTGAGTTTCAGAATCTTCTGCAGCAATGGAATATCAAGCTGTAAAGGAACTCTGATACTGATACTGGTTTTTCCTGTGGCAAATACGAAAGCCTGATATAAAACCCCTAAAAGCCTTGATAAAACTGTAGCATACGCCAATCCCATCAATCCAAAAGCAGGAATAAATCCTAATCCAAAAACAAGGATCACTGCAAAAATGATATTGGAAATATGGCAGATCCAAAGTGATTTCATGGCAATATCGGCATCACCGGCTCCTCTGAAAAGTCCATTCACAGAAAGACGGAGAATCACCAGTCCGATACTGAGAAAGACCAGTCTTGAGAAAGAAATTCCTTCATTTACCGTACTGGCATTGATTCCCAGAAAATCAACGATTTCTGATGCGAAAAAGTAGGAAACCCCACCAATAAGCACTGCAAAAAACAGGGCCAGCAAGATGATGTATTGGGCTGTTCTTCCCATTCCTTCTTGATCTTTTTCGCCTGCTCTTCTGGCGGTAAGGGTTGCTGCTGCAATTCCCAAACCTACTGCAATGGCATAGGCAAAGTTGATGTAGTTATCTGTAATTCCCACAAGCCCAAGAACCTTGTCGCCTAATTTTGCGATAATCAATAGATTGACGCTTACAAAAACAGATTCCATGACAAGTTCCATCACCATGGGAATGGCAAGACTAAAGATGGAACGGTTGATACTTCCGGAAGTGAGTTCAACTTTCTTTCCGGCTATGGCTCCATACGTAAAAACCGCTCCTTCTTTTAGGATATGCAGGAATTTCCTCATACTGCTGCTACTGAATTTTTATTGGCAATCTGATACAGCGGATTTGGCAGTGCTCCGTCTTTTCTCGGAATGGCAAATGCCTTGTTTTCACTGTAACCGTTATTTTTCAGACGCAGACTGTTGATATAGAATCTTTTGAATGCCGGCACGTACAGGTCATACTTTTCGTATCTTTCCTGAAGGTGTGTATTCTCAGCTTTATAATTTTCTACACAGTTGTGAACCAGTTCCCAGAATGTCTCTTCATTAAAGTTGGAATAGGTATGCAAAGCATTCGACAGATATCTAAAGAAAGCGTCAAAAACTCCAAGTAAAATAAACAACGGGATATTTTCTTTGTTGGAAGACTGGATCAAACCGTCAGCAAGGTGTGCAGGAAGTTTTTCTCTGGCTTCTGTGGTAAGCACAATATCATCCACAAAATCTTTGATGACAATTCTCTTCGGAATTCCGTTCTTCAGAACCACCATAATATTTTCCCCATGCGGCGTTACACATAGTGAATGCGTGTAGTAGATATGTAATAAAGGCGTAAGATAGGCATCAAGATAGCTTTCAATCCATTCTTTGATACTCACACCTGCTTTTTCAGCAAATGCCTGAACCAATGGAACTCCGCTCTCATCTACATAAAGTAAAGAGGCCATGGTTACCATTTGCTCATCTTCTTTCAGATAGTTTTCAGCACTTTCTCTCCATAATGCGCCAAGGAATTCATTATACTGGTATGGTACGCTGGCAATAGCTCCATATTGTGGATGCAGATAGGTGATGGCAGCCTCTTCTCCTAAGAAAATAGTTTCTTTGTTCTCAAGATAAGCATCATCTTTAATTAACCCTTTTACCCAATCTGTAATGGCTGGAGCAATTTTCATCTGCTTAGGTGATAATCCTCTGATATTTCCTGTGCTCAGAATAGAAACAGCCGTTTTCAGGTATCTCTTTTTAGGATGGTCTACATTGAATAAAGTACGGATACTCTGCTGCGGACTGTACGTATCACTGCCCTCACCCAATGGGATTAAAAGTCCTGAAGCAATATCTCCGGCAAAATTGATCTGAAGCTTATGCTCCCACTGCCATGGATGTACAGGAATAAAGTGATAATCTTCAATAATTTTTCCCTGGCTCAATAGCTGCTGCTGAAAATCATTATATAAATCCTCTCCTATTTCAGAACGATAAAACTTATCTCTGTTGATATGTTCCAAAGACTGGAATGATGATCTGCTTTTATGAGAAGCCAGCCAGATTACTTTTAAATTTTCATCGGCTTCAGGAGCAAATGTTTTAAGATCTCTTGGAGAAAAGCCTAATCGGCTTTTGTTTACAATGACCCAAGGATGTCCGGTCATATTGTGCTCTACAGTTTGATAATCTGCATCCGCAAGATCTTTTGAAGACATTACTCCTTTGGATAAGATTAAAGCATCACAATACAGCGTATGCAGTAATTCTTCCGTATATCTTGCAATCGTATAAGGATCTAAATCAAATACAGACTGCATTTCCAGAAAGAAAGCTGCTACATCTACAGAAGACAAATCTTCACCGTTTTCTGTTTTTGTAATGCTATCTTTATCAATATGCCAGTAATCCATCATTCTTTCCTGTCCGCGGAAGCTGTAGACAATATTTTCAACTCCGGTTTCAAGGGTAAAAACAGTATATCCGTTTTTATTTTCAAAGGTTACCACAGGTTTTAGAAGCTCTTCGTGCATCAACTCTGCGATGGTTTTGGCCATTAGGTTTCTGTTGGCCTGATTCCAGTTTTCCTGGCTTACTGTATTTTTTAAGTTGGTGTTCATTTTTAATTAAAGTTTGGCAGTTGGTAAATCAGCATATTTTTCTACATCGAAATCCTGGAAAGCAATTTTCTTTTCAATTTTATAATACTCTCTTCCCAGAATATCATTGATGATGTAGGAATTACGGTACGCAGCCATTCCCAGATCTGTAGAAATATAGCTGTGGGTGTGTACTTCAGCATGAAGCACATAGATTTCGCCTCCGTTGTGGTCTATTGAATAATTTCTGTTGACATCAAACAATCCGCTGGAATCTCTTTTGATTCTATCCTGAATATTTTGTAAGAATGCAGGTTCATGATAGCGGTATCCGGTTCCCAAAATCAGATAATCCGCTTCCTGATCATAAGGTACTTCCTGTTCCAGTTGGGTAAATTCAAGATTGATGAAATCCGGATTGCTGTTGTCTACTCTATTCAGCTGGCTGTTAGGGATAATTTTAAGATTAGGATCAGCATTATCGATATTCAGATCATAAATAAAATCATAGATATCATTGATCAGATCGTAATTGATTCCTTTAAACTGAGCTTGCTGCTTGCTTAAAATGGTTTTCCTTGCGGATTCACTTCTGTTGTAGAAATACTCTACATAATCAGGGGATGTAAGCTCCAGCGTCAACTTAGAATATTCCATGGGGAAAAATCTGTCCGGACGGGAATACCAACCCAGATGTGTTTCTTCATTCCTGTTTTGAAGCAGATCATAAAAAACTTCTGCTGAACTCTGGCCAGAACCGATAATCGCTATTTTTTTACCCTGAGACAAAAGCTCTTCTTTTCTATACAGATAAGAACTTGTATGAATAACACGTGAATCATCCTTCGGAATGAAAGAAGGAATGTAAGGCTGTGTTCCTGTACCTAAAATAAGTCTTTCCGTTTTGAAAACCGTAGTTTCTTTGGTTTTGGTGTGAATCGTAGTTACATGATATAAACCCTCTTCATAAGTAATATCCACCACCTGAGTAGAGAAACGGCATTGTGGAAGCTGTTCAATTACCCATTGGCAGTAACGGTTGTATTCTTTTCTCGGAATGAAAAAATCTTCTCTGATAAAAAACTTATACAGTCTTCCGGTTTCTTTCAGGTAATTCAAAAGGCTCAAAGGATTCGTAGGATCAGCCATGGATACGCAGTCACATAAAAATGGGGTCTGCAGGGTTACATGGTCAATCATCAGTCCCGGATGCCAGTCGAAACCATCTCTCTGGTCCAGGAAAAGGGTTTTCAGTTCCGGAATCGGATTGGATAATGCGGCAAGTCCCAGATTGAAAGGGCCAATCCCTATGCCTATTACATTGTATACGACTTCGTTAGTCATTTTTTGTGATGTTTGTGGTGATTTGTACCTCTTTATTCTGTGGGAATTTTTCCCAGTACCATTCTCTGTAACAGAAGTTCAGATTGGCTTTTTTATGAGGCATTTCTATTACTTTATCTACTTTGAAGCCTACATGGGCTTTATTCATCATAGAAGCAAGCGAGTCTACAGATCCTTCGCCTACCATTTTTCCTACCTGTGGCTGTGCAAAAACATAGTCAACCATAGATTGAGTGGATGGAGATACAAATTTCTTTTTAGGATCAACTGGTGCAATAAACTGATGCGTTCCATAATCGGTTGGCAATACTTCGTAATAATCGCCTACGATATCTCTGCAAGCCCAATACACCTCAATATTACAAGAAGGTTCATCGTTTCCTGCGATGATATAACTGTGTGCTTCATCACTTGGAAGCATCAGTCTGTAGTAGGTTTCCAGCTCATCAATAGGCCAGTTCATCTGCCAGATTTTTACGGCATGTTCACGGTTGAACCATTCATGAAGCATTTCAAGATCATTTTCAAGATCTATAGGACGCATACTCATCGTCACATCCTCTTTCTGAAAGTATCTTTTAAAGAAAACTTCTGTTCCCTGCGGATTAATTAACTGATCCGAAAAGAAATGTTTGTGAAGAAGGTTCGGAACTTTAGCATATGAAATAGAAGAAGCATTCACGCCTCCGTCTACATCAGCAACCGCAGAATGAAGATTTGATTTTACAGCCCAATATCTTTGATTCAAAGCATAATCCGTTAATGAGGAAGGTTCAGTTTCATGAAGATTTTCAAACTCTCTGTACAGAATATGGATTAATCTTCTTTCTTTAACCAGACCTGTTTTACCTATGGAAGCAATCAGTGCACTCAGGTTGCTTACCAGAAGATGGTGAGAAACAATATCCAGAAGACGCTCGTCCCTGATGAAAAGATCATCTACTTCAGGATAATCTTTAATCAGAGATTCATATTTTTCTTTAAAGCTTTCTTTGATTAAATACCCTTGCCCGTCTCTTACATAAATAGACTCAGGAAGCAATTGATTATCCAGCTGTACAAGCAAATTCTGCTGATGAACTTCAGGAGCCATACCTAATTGATCATACAACCTGTTTAAAGGAGAAAGCAATAGGTTTACATACTTTTCAAACCAGATAATAGCTGCTTTTTCTGCATCTACACCTAATTGACTCGCAACATTTTTAAAGAAATGCGTCGTAAAATTAAACCCATCTGTAGATTCATCCTGGCAAAGTCTTGCTAATAAAATTACTTTATCTTCATTGGAAAAAGGATGTTCACGGAGCAGTATATTCAGACTGTCTATATTTTTTCCATCATAATGAACGCTTAGTGTGGAAGGTTCCAGCAATAATTTAAAATTCAGGAAGCTTTGTTCAAATGAAGTTTTTTGATGCTGCCACCATATTGCGGAAGCATATCCTCTGTTGAGATCTTTTAAGCTGTTTGTTCTCACAGAACCTGTCATTAAAACATGCAGAGAGAATTTCAACATCCAGCTGAAATCAGGGTTGTATACCGTTCTTATGGAAGATGTTGCATAAAAATCTTCTCCCAATGGTCCGATGTGGATGATTTTCCCAGAACCTAACATTTCCGGATATTCTGCTGTTGATAAAAGATATTGTGCCTCCCATGGATGGCATGGAACGATGTAAAAATCATTAATGTTTTCAAAATCGTAGCTTTCCGGTAAAGAAGTCCATTTCTCGAAGATTTCTTTTGCTGAAATTCCCGGAAGTGACTTCTCCGTGATGCAGTCTTTATGAATCAGGAAATAATCCAGCTGAAATCCTTTTCCGAATTCCGGGCCGTATAAAAGCTGTTCTTCCTCAGAGAATCCCATTCTTGATTTGGTGAAAGGATGCAGATTGTGTCCTGCCGGAAGCATTTGCTCAGATTCAAGGAAAGAATACGTCAACAGCTGATCATCCTGAAGACAAGCTTCTGTTGTCAGTTCCAGATTTCTTAAGCTGCTTTGAATTCTTTCCACAAAGTTTCTGAAACCCGTTTCGTTTGTAGTTTCGGAAAGTTCTTTGTAAACCAATTCAGTAAGTTTTTGATCATTCACTTCAAAAACTTCTTGGTTTTGATGATCTACCGCCCACAAAACAGGTCCGTATTCATGAAAAAGAGTTTCGGAACGATAGGAAACCGGAGCAAATAAAAACAGCCCGCTTTTCTTCATTTCAAATCTCATAAACAATGAATAATCACTGTTCTGAAGAGCCTTTGCTGTAAGGAGATCATATTTCGGAACACCCTGATAGAATTTTCCGTTGCCTAGTTCTCTCAGCATTCCATTTAACAAAATCCTGAAGGTAATTTCCCTGGCTTTTTCTTCTGTTCTACTTTTCTGAATTAAAGTCTTTTCCATGCTTTTTGATTGTGGTGAGAATCTGATGAATATCTTCTGTAGTGGTAATCGGGTTCAGGAATGTAAACTTCAGATAGAAATTTCCATCAACCTTTGTACTGGCGACAAGGATTTCTCCACTGTAGAACAGTTTCATCTTGATGTATAGATTCAGAGCATTCAGATCACTGATTTCCGGTCTTACATATCTGAAAACAAGGACGCTTAAGTCAGAATCTGAAAGAAGTTCAAAATCTGCATCTTCCGTAATCATTGCGGCTGCATCTTTGGTAAGATCAATCACCGTGTCTGTATATTCTGCCAGCTGTTCTTTACCCATCATTCTTAGAGTAAACCAAAGTTTTAACGCATCAAATCTTCGGGTACTTTGTGTAATGGATTTATTGATCTGTGCCGGAATCTCCTCTTCATCCATTTCTTTCGGATTCAGATAATCGGCGTGGTGTTTAAGAATCAACAGTTCTTTTTTATTTTTAACAATGAAAGCACTGCTGCTGATCGGCTGGAAAAATGATTTGTGATAATCAATTGTTACGGAGTCTGCTCTTTCAATACCATTGATCAGGTCACGGTATTTCTCGCTTAATAATAAAGCACAACCGTAAGCTGCATCTACGTGCATCCAGATATTATATTGTTCTGCAATATTCGCGATATCATCCAATGGATCGATATTTCCAAAGTCTGTAGTTCCAGCTGTTGCTACAATACCAATAGGGATGTTTCCCAGTTGTTCTTCTCTCTTTATATATTTCTTTAAAAGAGAAATATCCATACGGAAACGCTCATCGGTCGGAACTTTAACAATACTTTTCTCGCCCAATCCCATAATGGAAGCATTTTTCAGATTGCTGAAGTGAGATTTATCGGAAACAAATATCCTGAAACGGCTTGCCTCTGCCGGCAGACCCTCCATTTTAATATTGTGATTGTATCTTTTCTGGGAAAAGCAGTCACGCATCATGACTAATCCCATTAAATTACTCTGTGAGCCCCCTGCAGTGAAAACTCCGTCGCTTTCATTCGTATTATATCCAATCTGACCGGCAGTCCAATCGATCAGTTTTCTTTCCATAAAAGTTCCTCCGGCACTCTGATCATAAGTGTCCTGTGAAGAATTAATGGCGCTTACAAGAATTTCTCCTGCCAACGCCGGGATTACTATAGGACAGTTAAGGTGAGCTACGTATTGTGGAAGATGAAAAGCTGTGGCATGCTTTACATAAATATCATCTACCTCTGCCAGAAGCTCATTATAATTGGAAAGTTTTTGATTAAGGTCGATCTGTTGTACCATTCCCTTCATTGTTTTAGCTTCTATACCACTGAAAGGTTTGTTGTTTCTCTGAAGAAATTCCTGAACCAGGTCTAAAGTACTGTTGACAGCATTACGATAATGATCATAATTGTCAGGATGGAAAATATTTCCAAAATTCCCTGAAATGTGGTGTGAAGTTTTGCTGGTGAGTGCTTCCAGGGATGTTAAATTGTTGTTCATAAATGTTTTGTAATGTGATTTTTTTAATCTGTGAGTTGTTGTGGTTTTTGTGATATATTGTTGTATATATCTGTAAGTCAGTTTTTTAAATTTTTCATTTTTTATTATACTTTTATTTGGTGATTACGTAATTATTACTAAATTTGATTCGGCTATTGTTATTTAGAATAATTAAAAACAAAGATAAAAATTATTATTTAACATAAAATTTTTTTTAATGAATTCTACACAAATTTTAGATAAAGACTGTTTAACAGCAGTAAAGCTGCTTCCTACGGTCATAGAAGTCACTTCTCAGGAGAGAAGAATGATAAAAGATGCAGCGCTGCATCTTCAGAAAAAATATGGCACTTATGAAAACCGGGATTTTATAAAACATGTTCATCAACTGGCCTCTTATTTTCTTCCGGAAAGGATTCTAAATATAGCAGCTGATTTTGCAAGTGACTTTTCTGAAAATCAGTATGGAGCGCTGGTTTTTACAGGATTGATGGAGATAGACCAGGAAGAAATAGGTTCTACTCCACCCAACTGGCAATCGGCAGATTATTCAAAGTTTAATTTATATGGTTTTGCGTGTGCGCTTATTCATGGGGCACTTCCCTCAAAGCCTGTACAATATTATTCACAGCGTAAAGGCGGTGGATTGATCCACGCTATTATTCCTGATGAAAAAATGAAAGAAACACAGACAGGATCAGGATCCTCAACGGATCTGTATGTACATACAGAAGATGCTTTTCTGAAACATCAGGCTGACTTTTTAAGCTTTATGTATGTCCGAAATGAAGAGCAGGTACCTTCAACTCTTTATTCTATCCGTTCTCATGAGTCTATTGGGGAAAAGTACAGGACACTTTTTGAGCCTATTTATAAAATCCCTAAAGATGCCAATCTGGAAACGGGAGAAAATGAAGAAGAAACTCTGGATTCTGTATTGTATGGAAATACCAACCTTCCTTTTATGCGATTTGATGCGGCGGAACAGCTTTTCAATTCCAGTATCAGACAGTCAGAAGAAGCGCAGCATACACTGCATGAGTTCTGGGAAGAAGCCAGACATTTGATTTATTCAGGATTTACGCCTCAGGCCGGAGATGTTATTCTGGTTAATAATCATTTATGTGCTCACGGAAGATCTGCTTTCCGTGCGGGAGTAAGAAATATTGACGGTATAGAACAGCCGTGCGAACGAAGAATTATGCTTCGGATGATGAGTAAAGTGAGCCTTATTGATATGAGAGCACATACCCTTACAGAAGATCCTTTTTTTGTCATAGAAGAACATCTGGGTAAAAACTTTCAACATTTTTAAGATGCTGATGGGGTAACTTTTTGAACATTCAATCAATCAAAAACCTTTTTGGGCGTAGCTCAAAAAGGTTTTTTTTATTTATTCCTAACCCGATTACCCTTTGTTAAGTTTCGGCTAAAGCCATTAAAATTTATATTTATTTATTAAAACGGGCTAAAGCCCGCTTCTATTGATTGTTTATGATAAAATTGGCTTCAGCCAAAATTTAAAAAAGGCTTATTGTTTAAAAAACCTGTCAAATAAGGACAATTGTTTAGACAATGATCTGCTCCAATATTCAGGAACGTGCCCTCCCAAAGATTCCGTGTAGAGGTGCTGGACCTTCATTTCTGTCAGTTTTTTATGAAAATTCCTGTTCATATTGATCATTTGAGTGTCTTCTGTACCACAGTCGAAAATATATTGCTGATCTGCTCCGGCCATCAGTTTTATTTTGCTGTCCGTCAGGAAAGCAGGATTCAAAGACTCAAATGGCCCCAGAACCTTATTTACCATATATTTCTGATAGCCTTCACCGAATGAGTTAAAGTCCAGAGCCCCGCATGAACTGCCCACAATACCAAATGTTTTGTTATAAGTCACTCCAATGTTGGTTGCTCCATAACCTCCCATACTCCATCCCAAAATTCCACGGAATTTTTTATCCGCTTTCACAGGATAATTTTTATCAATGAACTCTACCAGCTCTTTACCAATAAACGTCTGGTACTGGGAATCCTTAACAATCGGGCTGTCTACATACCATGAACTGTAGTTTCCATCAGGAAGTACATAAATGGTTTTTAATTCCTGAGCTTTTTTAACCAGATCCGGAATATCCTGCTTAATGATTCTGTCCGGATTTCCGCTGAAACCATGAAGGATATAAACCGACGGATATTTTGTATTAGGCTGAAGGTTTGGGGTAATGATCACTGTTTTGATCTTTTTGTTCATTTTCGAACTGAAAATTTCCTGATGGATAATTTTTTGTGCTGATAACTGTACAAATACAGTCATTACAAATACAATGTTGATAAGCTTTTTCATACTGAAAAGTGTTTAATTAATAATAGCTACAGGTATATTTTCCTAAACATATAATATACCAATGATCTTTAGACAGGTCAAAATTGTGAAATTAAAAAAGGGAAAGCCTCAACATATGTTGAAGCTTTTGTTAATTCTTTTAATAAAATCAGATCAGTCAATGATTAGTATTTCCAAAGCATTAATCCTGCCTGATAGCCTGTTCCCAGTGTCCATATAAGAATATAATCTCCTTTTTTCAATGATTTTACTTCTTTTTGATATTGGTCTAAAGCTAAAAATGGACTGGATGCTCCGGTATACCCAAGCTCTTTAGAGTAAAAAGGAATTTTTTCCTCCGGCAACTGAAAGTAATCGCGGATAATATTGATATTCCTGATAGAAAACTGTGAAAATAAAAACAAATCAATCTGCTCAAGACTTTTCTGATTGCGCTTTAAAAACAGAGGGATATTCTCCAGTGCAAAATTGACACTTCCCATTCCGTCGAAAATACGATCCCAGGTTGTCAGATCGCCATGATGATGACGTGAGTTTCCTTTAGGTGGATAGAGTACGGTATTACAAAAACTGCTGTCTGTATGATATAATACATCTAATAACCCTGAGGTGTCGTCCCCATCATTTTCTACGATAAAAGCAAAAGCAGAATCTGAAAGACAAAAAGCGGTAATCGGGTTGTCAGGATCTAATATCCTAGAAAATTTTTCGGCACAAACTACCAAAGCTTTTGTTCCGGACCGGGTTCCTTTCAAATATTTTGATACCTGATCCAGCGCTATAAATCCTCCAATACAGTTGGCATTCATGTCATAGCATAAGGTATTCGGTTTTCCGTTAAGCGCATGATGGATCTGGATGGCGTCACAGGGAATATGATGTTCGGGAGAACTGCTTACAAAAATAATAACATCTATATCGAGAATAGAAATATTACTTTCTTTAAGAACTCCTCTTGCAGCTTCAATTCCCATAGAAAGTGTAGTTTCAAAGGAATTCTCAGGAACAATAAAACGTTCTGCCCTGCCTAAGGCATTCTGGATTTTTTGCATTGAAATTTCCTGCTTTTCAAAGTGGTCTATAACAGCTGTGTTGTTTTCTACAAAATCAGGATGATAGAAATACGTGTGATGTAATCTCATGTCTTGTCAATATTTTATTTATATCTCTTATTTGTGATATAATGTAAATTTAGCATAATGATACGATATATCCCAGAAACATGAAATAAATCACTTTATCGTTTGATTATTAAAAGTGTGTGGTAATTTAATCAGTATTTATCTCCATTAATCTCCTTTTTGATCCGGCTGAGCTGTGTAGGTGTAATTCCCAAGTAAGAAGCAATATGATGTTGTTTTAACCTGTTATAAAGAGAGGTGTTTTCAAGTAGCTCCAAATATCGTTTTTTTGCCGTTTCGTATTTGAGGGAAACTTCCAGAGGTTCTTTGTTTACTACCCAATTTTTTTCAAGATAATACATATGAAAAAGAGCGAGGTCATGATATTTTTTTAATAACTCACGATAAGCTTTTGCAGGATATTGTATTACTGAACAGTCTTCCAGGGCGATGATATTGAAGTCGCTGGGTTCATTTTTAATAATGGCGGCCGTAGAAGCAACAAAACTGTTTTCCTCGAAGAAGATTTTGTAAATGTTATTTGCCTGTTCATCAACAGTATAATAGCCTATCAATCCTGATTTTATAAAGTAATAATATCTTGCCATGGCACCTGATTCCAGCAGAAGATCATTCTTGTGATAGTATTCTTCTGTGCAGATATCCAATAAATCTTTAATAGTTTCCTCAGATAAAGGATAATATCGGTTGATCTGTTTTATAAATTCGGAGTTTTTCATGCTAATATTCAGAAAGTATGAGAAATATTATGTAATCATATGCGCCATCTGCGGGCAAAAACTAATCCAGTATTTTTTTCATCATCAGATCGGTCTGCTCTTCTTCTCCCAGTCTGAAAATATGTTTATCAAATTCAACAAATCCGTTTTTACTGTAGAAATTGATAGCCCGAAGGTTTTTCTCCCACACTCCAAGCCAAAGGTATGATTTACCAAGCTGTTGAGCCGTTTCCAGAGCCTGGTTATAAAGAAGCTGCCCTACTTTTTTCCCGTGATGACTTTTCTTTACATAAATCCTTTCAATTTCCAGGCTGGTCTCATCCTGAAGCTCAGTCTGCGCCTTTCCGGAATTCACTTTCAGGTAACCAACCGGATTGTCTTCTTCCCAGGCAATATAGAAAAGAGAATCAGGATTATTCAACTCAGACTTTATCTTTTCAGTATTAAAGCTTTCTTCCAGATACTTTTTCATAGCCTCTTCAGTATTATCTTCTGCAAACGTTTCAGTGAAGGTTTGTATACCAATATTTTGAAGTATTTCGAGGTCTTTTTCTCCGGATTTAATAATGATTACTGATGACATATTGTATATTTATTGTTCTAATTTATTAATAAGATTTTTTATTTCCGGCAATGTAAGTTCTGTTTTTGTACCTGTAATTAAAAAATTTTTTAAAATTACGCTATGGGCAGTTTTTAAAGCATCTTCGCTTTTGACTTTCTGATCAGGGATTACTCCAATATGTTCCCAGTTCTTACCAGTTGCTAAAGCGGTTATTTTTCCTGCCGGAACAAGCAGTAAATATTGATTCCGGACCATAAAGTGATCTACAGGATTGGCGGCACCCCCTGTTGTTTCACCTATTACTTCAGCAAGTTTATTTTGCTGCAAAAAGTAAGCTACTCCCTCTCCGGCCGAAAATGTCTTTTTACTGGTAAGAATATAGATCTTTTTATGGAGGTATTTTTGTCCGGTAACTTTAGTCTGGGTACTGTTGATAACTGTTTTATGATCATGTCTGAAATACGTGGTATAAAGATCTGTTTTCTGATCAAAAAAGTAACTCAAAAACAAAAGAAGCATACCGTTTTCTCCTCCACCGTTTTCTCTGAGATCAATAATCAGTGCATGGGTATTCGCCACAAAATCCATAGCAGCAGCCAGTGTTTTTTCACTGGCAGCGGGAGAAGCAAAGCCTTTGTAATTGATGTAACCAATATTTCCCGGAAGTCTCTGTACTGTTTCAAATCCAAAATTTTCAAGACGGTTGTGATCATTGTTTAACGCCTCTTCTTCCTTCTCGCTCATCCGTTGTTCAGGAGTATAGTTTTCAAGATATTTCACAAAAAAATGTTCATCCTTAACAGTGGTTCTCAGTTTTTGGGTGAGAAATGCTGCAAAATCATTTTTATTGAGTGGGTTAAACGTTCCTTTTTTCAGTTCATCCTGAAATAAAGAATCTACTTTTTTAAAGGCGTCTTTGTCAATATAATAGTCTTTCACCTTTTTTGTAATATCAGAAAGTACAGCTTGAACATCATTTTTCTGCGCAGCAACGAATAAGGAGATAAAAAAGCAGAAACCTATGCCTATTTTTTTCATTGAAATAAGTATTTAATATTTCAGCAAATGTATTTCAATGAAGTTGATGGGAATTGTAAAAATGGAAACTCAGATAAACAGCCAGATATTATTTTTCTCAGTATCTACATGGTCAAAGAATTTTCCGGGATTGATTCTGGTAAGCTCTTTAAAATCTTTAATAAGATGGGACTGGTCATAAAACAGGTTCTCATAAGAAAGCTCTGTAAGATTTCTGGTCTTTTTATTTGAAATCAGCACATTTCGGAAACGCTGGATTTTTCTGAATTCTGAAGCGGGTTTAGCGAGATATCGCCGGGAAATCTTATTCACATACTGCCTTGTTATTTTATTTTTATCTGCAATTTCTTCAATGCTCATTTTGGTTTCAAAATCATTCAAAATGCTGTAAGCCAGCTGTAAATCTTTCTTTATGAATTTGGAAAGCCAGTATTTTTCCAGCATTTCAATTTGTATATTTCTGTCAGATTCTTTTAAAATAACATTCATGGTTTCTTTAAAATCAGAACAATGAATTTCCCGCTGAAGGTCATCGCTTTTAACGGCATCATAAAAATGATAAATTCCTAATGGCTTGAAGTAAACCGTAACTTCATTAACGGATTGCTGATAAAGAATTTCGGTAGGAACAGAGCATCTGAATACAAAATCAATCACAATATTCTCAGTTGCAGACCTTCTGATTTCCACCCATCCTTTATTCTGAACAATAGAAACATCCTGACAAGCTGACATGATAAAATAATTATCCGGAAATGTGAGGTATCTGACCGGCTCATGGCTGTCATCTTTTTCCACAAAGTAATATCCTTCAATATATTCTTTAAGAATGGGATGTAAAGGTTGATAAAAAGTGACTTTCATACTAAAGGAGTGAAGGTAAAAAATAAACAGAAAACAAAATCCTGAAGCGTGTCCAGGATTGTATTATTTATGAAAAAAGAATCTTCTTAAATGCTTCAGAAGCCAGATGTACCTGTGCGCTCCAGTCGTCTGCGGCATCACTTCCTGCATCATCAGAAATATATTTCAGGCATAAAAACGGAATATTTTCCTTTTGGGCAATCAATGCCAGTGGATAAGCTTCCATGTCTACAATATTATAATCGGTTTCGGAATGGTTCATTTCAAAACTGTCGCCGCTACCGCAGATGCCTTCTTTCAATGCATCCATTTTAAGACCGTATTCCAGTACAGGTGGCACTCCGGAAAGCGGAGTCTCATACAGTTTAAATCCAAGCCCTCTTACATCCATATCTCTCTGGATGAATTTTGTGCAGCATACCACCTCACCTTTGTGAAATCCTTTGCTTCCGGCAGAACCTAAGTTGACAATCAATTTAGGTTTTCTGGCATGAATTTCTTTGGTTAGTTCTATAGCAGCATTCACTTTTCCGATGCCTGTAATTAATTTGTTTTTATCATCAAATACAGTTCCTGCTTCGGAATCTAATGCAAAAACAAAAAGAGTATCATCAATTGAATATTGGGTTTCGTCGTTAATTTTTATCATTGAGAAATCAGATTTATACAGCTATTGACATTGTATTACAAAGATACAATAGGTTTTCCTTTTTTTGCATTAAGAACAATAAATATTATATAACATACAATAAACAGAAATAAAGGAATCTTGAAAGCAAAATAATTAAACTTTTCTATGGGAGTTTGCACTATCCTGCTCATAATGGGTGAAAGCATCATCACAAAACTTAAAATTGTTATGGGTACTTTATTTTTCCATCTTGTAACATTAAGTATAGCACCTAAAAGCCCTGATACAGCAAAAATTTGTTCTATATTCCAGAAATCAAAAGCATTAAATAGAAGCCAAAAAATAAATGGTAATCCTGTCATTTGTCCCATTAAAATAATGAACAGGTAAGAAATAATTGAGGTATATCTAAAAATGTTAATGTTCATTTTCTTAAATATTAAAGGATTTCATTGAAGTCTTTCAAATATATAAATATTCAAATGTATACCTAATTAAAAACCCCAAAACAAATATTTGTTTTGGGGTTTTCATATTTTAAATACTGCATCCATCAGCATCGCATGCTGCTCCACTGCTACCGGAAAGATCCTTAAACGGACTCACCGTTTCTTTATAGGTTTGCTGAAGTGCATTTTCAAATACTTCAGCAGGCTGTGCTCCTGAAACGGCATATTTACCATTCAGAACAAAGAAAGGAACTCCGGAAATCCCATTGTTTCTTGCCTCCTGAATATCCTGGTTGACTTCATCATCTAGTTGATCTGTTGTAACAGCTTCTCTGGCTTCATCTTTATCAAGTCCAAGACTTTCAGCAAGAGCAATTAAAACTTCAGTATCACCTACATTTTTACCGTCAATAAAGTGAGCAATAAATAATGCCTCTTCCATTTCATTGGATTTGTTGTGCTTCTTAGCTAAATGAAGCAATTTGTGAGCGCTGAAAGTATTGGTGATCAAAGTTTGTCCAAAATTAAAATCAATTCCGGCTCCTTTTCGCATTTGGGTAACCTGTCCCAGCATTTGAGTAGCCTGAGCTTCGGCAACTCCTTTTTTCTCTCTGAAATATTGAAGGGTATCCTGAGTTTTGTTCGGATCTAAAGTTGGATCCAGCTGAAAACTTTTCCATTCCACTTCTACTTCATCTTTAAATGGAAGTTTACTTAACGCCTGTTCAAAATTATTTTTTCCGATATAGCAAAACGGACACATTACGTCCGACCAGATTTCTATTTTCATTCTATTGAATTTTAAATCAAATTAATGATACAAATTTACTACAATTTATTTAATGTAACAAAAATTATTACATTTAGTTTTGTATTTAAAGAAGCAACTATCAGCGTTCTAAAATACCCATTAAAATAAATAATTATTTCCCTATGGCAGCTTTATTTACTTTTTTTGAAAACAAAATATGCGCAATCAGACCCAATACTCCAAATGTAGTACCTACAAAGCATACACCACCCCATTGTGCCTTTTGCCATGCAATAGAAGCCAGCCAGGTTCCCAGCGATCCACCAATAAAGTAAGATACCATATAAACTGTATTCAGTCTGTTTACGGCATTGGATTTAAGTAAAAAATAATTGGTCTGGTTCATAATATGGCTGGATTGCACTCCCAGGTCAACAAGAATTACTCCGACAATAAGTCCCCAGTAGGTTTCTCCTGCAAAGTAGGTAAATCCCCAGCTTCCAATGACAATCAGCAGGGAATACAATATAATCCGGTTAATATCAAGATATTTTTGCAGTTTTCCCACCTTTGCAGCGGCCAAAGCTCCTACCGCTCCCGCCAGTCCAAAACTTCCCACTACAGAAGAACCTGCATTGAAAGGCGGTTTCTCCATATGGAAAACCAATGTCGTAAATAAGGCACACATAGACCCGAAAGCCATTGCCCCACGGAAAGATGCCAGCTGAAGAACCGGTTGGGTTTTCGCAAGATGGGCAACAGAACGCATCAGTTCTTTATAAGTTCCTTTAAAGTTCGGAGATAGCTCAGGCAGCATTTTATAGACAGCCACCCAAACCAGTATCATCAGTCCTGCTGCAATACCAAACATTGCTCTCCAGCCCCACACTTCACCAACAATACCTCCGATAAAACGGGATAAAAGAATTCCCAGCAGCAATCCTGACATTACCAGTCCGATATTGCCCGATTTTTCCTTATCTGATGAAAGTTCTGCTGCAATAGGCACAAAAAGCTGTGGAATAACGGAAGTTGCCCCGATCAGAAGACTTGCTGCATACAGCATCCATAGCTGATTGGCAAAAGTCATCCATACAAGTGATCCGAAAACAAGAAATAAATCAATTAAAATTAATTTTTTACGAAAGAATTTATCACCTAATGGTACAATCAGTAATAATCCCAATGCATAACCAATCTGGGTAAGCACAGAAATTTTACTTGCTGAACTCTCAGGAATCTGAAGTTCTTCTGAAATGAGGGCCAGTAGCGGCTGGTTATAATAATTATTGGCAACTACAAGTCCGGAAATAATGGCCATTAGCCAGATAACCGTCCGGGAAATACCATGGGTAGAACTCTCCTGCATTACGTGTAAAATTTTGTTTGAAATGAATCTTTCTGACGTTTGATTTTATAGGGTCAGATTTTTTAAGAGATCAAAGATAATCATTAAAAAAAGAAATTTCCCGGTTTAAGACTTCACATTTTTTATAAATAATCACTGAGGCTATGGTAAGTAGAATGATTTCAAAAGGGTGCCGTATCATTGTTTTTATTGATGATATATATTGATGAAAAACCTTTTACATATTGGAATTATTAAAGAAATTTGCAGCATGAAAATCATTCCACTTAAAGAAGGTAATTTTTCGGCAAGCAAAACTAAGGATTTTACACTTTTAACAGATGAAAATTTTGATCAGGTTGGAGGAATTAAAATGTCTGTGCAGCCTTTTCTCATCATTACTGAAAATGATTATATTCTTCTGGATGCAGGGATTGGCTGGAAAAATGATTCCGGAGCAACGGTAATTTCTGAAATTCTGGAAAAAGAAAATATTCTTCCCGGGCAGATCACTAAATTATTATTTTCCCATCTTCACAAAGATCATATCGAAGGAGCGGTAACCCTTAAAGATAATGGTTTTGAAGCAACTTTTCCCAATGCTCAGATTTATATACAGAAACGTGAACTGGATTTTGCGATGGAAAATAAAGGCAATCCTTCTTTTGATTTTGATGTGCTGGAAAAATTGATCCAGCTGCCCAATATTATCTGGATGAATGAAGATAAAGGTCAGATTACAGATGAAATTTCATATGAAGTGGCCGGCGGGCATACTCCGTTTATGCAGGTTTTCTGGATCAGGGAAAATGAGGAAACGGTTTTCTATGGTGCCGATGATCTTCCACAGGCTTCTTATCTGAAGTATCATCTGGCTTATAAAAGTGACTTTGATGGCAGGAAAGCAATGGAATTAAGGCTTAAATGGGAAAAAGAAGCAAGGCAGAACCACTGGAAAATTCTGTTATATCATGATCTGGATCAGGCTGTCATTGAAATTTAAACAAAAAAAATGGTTTAAATTTCATTAAACCATTTGTAGATATCAAATTCCGAAGGAATATTAAGTTTTTTTCTGATCCTGTTTTTCCTGTTTTGTATGGCTTTGGGCGTTACAAAAATACAGGTTGCAATTTCCTTGGTGGTCATATTGAGCTTAAGATAGATACAAAAGATCAATTCAGAGTTTTTTAGCGAAGGCTGTATAGCAGATAACTTTTTAAAAAAATCAGGATAGACGAGTCTGAATTTATTCAGCAAACGTGGAGAATTTGCTTTGGCAAGTGCCATAATTTCGTCTTGTACAAGAATCTTTTGATTCAAATCCTCAATATTCGGTTCAGTTTTTTTGTTTTTCATAATACTTTCTCATCTCTACTTATTTCAGATGCGACATCTTTTGCGCATCAGTACAAAGTCTTTTTTTCTCTGATATCTGTGTTTTATAGGTTAATAATGGAATAAAATAATTTTTATATAGTTAAAATTTACGCATTTTCAATGATTATAATTCAATAGATTATAATATTTAAGTTGTATTAAGTTAATAAATATGTTAAAAAAAAATCTACTTGTGAATTTGCATCATTTTTACCTTGGCAAAGAAAGAAAAAATGATTAAAATTTAAATAAAACCGCGTACCACATAGATACCACGTTATTTTTTTAAGCAAAAGATCATAACAGCTTTTATCAGTCAGTTTCCCATTATTTACAATGTACTTTCTGACGGGTTGTAAATGTAGCTGATTACCGTTATACTTTTTTATGATCTCAATCAATATTGTTAAAAGAAATAATCAAAAAAAGTGAATAGGTGTGGTATATGAATGGTACCACGTTGTTCGAAAAATAAATAAAATCCATGTTCCTTTATTTTAAGAAAATTTTTAAACAAGAATAGTACGAATGTTCATTTAAAAAATTAAAATAAATTACAATATGATCATTGAAAATTTATTGATTTCATTTGGTGCCGAAATTAAAGATTATAAGGCAGAAGATATTATTTTCCGGGAAGAAGAGTCTCCAATGTATTATTACCAGATTGAAAAAGGTAAAATTAAACTCAATAATTATACAGAAGGTGGAAAAGAATTTATCCAGAATATCTTCTCAGACGGTCAAAGTTTCGGAGAGTCTTTATTGTTTGTGGACAGACCATATCCTATGAATGCCGTTGCAATGAAAGATTCAAGTGTATTCAGAATACCAAGAGAGAATTTTATGGACCTGATCCGGAATAATCCCGAAGTTTCTTTAAGCGTCTATGAATGTCTTGCGGAAAGGATGTATTATAAATACCTCATGTTGTATAATCTTTCTTTTCAGAATCCCGTATCCAAGCTGAAATTGCTTATGGATTATCTGAAAAGTTATCATGAGGAAAAAACGCCCTACTCTTTTCAGGTTCCGCTTACGCGCCAGCAGCTTGCTTCACTTACTGGATTACGGGTAGAAACAGTGATAAGAACCATAAAACAAATGGAAAAAGATCAGATGGTAAAAATAGAACGCCGGAAGATCTATTATTAAAAATAAAAGCCGGATGTACTCCGGCTTTTATTCTATTTTGTATGACAATATTCTGCCCGCTCCTACTGATCAAGCTGTCTTTGAAATTCTTCCAGGTATCTGGCAATATGAATCCCGTCTGCCAATCCATGATGTGCTTCAACAGAAACAGGAAGATATTTTCTGCCGTCACGGATATTGAATCTCCCAAAAGCAACTTTTGGTACAGATTCTTGTGTATTAAAATCAGTAGGCTGCAATATCGCACTGAAAGAGTTCCAGGGAATAGTGGTATGTCTTACATGATCCTTTCCCAGTCTTTCATTGCTTAATCTCAGTCCCGAAGTCTGGTGAACTCCTTTTATTTCCTCCTGCAAAGCAGCATTAAATGTTTCAAAATCCTCTGAATAATGGGTGAAAGAAAAACCGAAAGTTCCATCCGGTCTTCCGATGGTACTGCCAGCATGAACCGTGTCAAACTGTACAACCTGCCCGTCAACGATTCTAAGTTTTAATTCATCAACTGTATTGATCGCTACCATAGACTTA
Source organism: Chryseobacterium gleum (assembly GCF_900636535.1). Taxonomy (NCBI): domain Bacteria; kingdom Pseudomonadati; phylum Bacteroidota; class Flavobacteriia; order Flavobacteriales; family Weeksellaceae; genus Chryseobacterium; species Chryseobacterium gleum. The sequence continues at coordinate 690,105 of NZ_LR134289.1, read as the reverse complement.
TGAAAATAATAGGCAAAAAAAGAATATCCTTTTTCTTTGGCTGTTTCGTATGCTTTTGTACAGTCTACTTCTGTTGTAAATCCAAAATAAGGACTTGCCATATTAGAGAAAAATTCAAAATGTTCTTTCCTGTTCCAGTTATCTATGTCTACAATCTTCATGAACTCTTATTTTTTGCAAATTTCTGAAAGTTTCTCCGGTTTAAAAAATTTATGACTGAAAATATAATTAAAACTTAACCTTATAAGACCATGATTGGTAGGCATTTTGCAGCAAAAACAACACGTATTGCAGTTTACTTATTTGCTGCATAACTCTTTTTTATTCAGGAAATTGACGTTACACACTATCGAATTAACAATAAATTATACAATATGGCAATGGAAAAAATCGGATTTATCGGATTAGGAAATATGGGACATCCTATGGCCAAGAACCTTGAAAAAGCAGGCTTTCAGCTATCCGTTTACAACAGATCTGCTGAAAAAACCACAGATTTTGAGGGAAAATCATCCGTCTGCACCCAAATTAAAGACCTTGTACAAAACAGTGATATTATATTCACAATGCTTACCAACGATAATGCCGTAAAAGCAGTGTATGAGGAAATTCTCCCTATAAATATTCAGGGAAAGCTCTTCGTGGATATGAGTACAATTTCTCCCGAAACCTCCACGGAAACAGCAGCAGCTCTTAAGATAAAGGAAGCTTCTTTTATTGATGCTCCTGTAGCAGGAAGCACTATGCCTGCAAAAGAAGGTGCACTCATCATTATGGCAGGAGGTGAAGAAAAAGACATCGAGCGGGCCATGCCCTACCTTTTGAAAATGGGAAAATCTGTAAAACATCTCGGTGAAAACGGAAAAGGAATCGCAGGAAAACTATCAGTTAATTATTTTCTGTCTGCCATTTATCAGGGACTGGCAGAAACTGTATTGCTGGCCGGAAAATTAGGAATCGAGCGGTCTGATATGCTTGAAATCATTAATGAAAGTGCCAGCGGAAGCGGTGCAACAAAGGTAAAAACGCCACTGCTGATTGCGGATGAATATGCCCCAGCATTTGCTCTTGATCTTATGCTCAAAGACATTCTTCTGGCTAAAAATGCCGGTGCTGATTTTCCTTTATCAGAACCATTGATTCAAACGTATCAAAATGCACATGACAAAGGTTTTGGTCAGGATGACGTAATAGGGATTATCAACTATCTGAAAACAAAAGAATAAAACATGCTGATATGAATTATAAAGGAAAACGTTGGTCTGCCAGAGAAGCAGATCAAATTTATATCGTAAGTATTGAAAATCATTGCAATATTGTGGAGACACTAACTGATTTTATCATGGATCAGAAAATTCTGGCGGGAGAAGTAACAGGAATCGGAGCAGTAAGTGAAGCAACACTTCGTTTCTTTAATCCGGCTACAAAAAAATATGTAGATAAAACCTTTAAAGAACAGATGGAAGTCACCAATATTTCCGGAAATGTTTCGGAGATAGAGGGAAAACTGACGCTTCACCTTCACATTACGCTGGGAAGAGAAGATTACACCGCTTTGGCAGGACATCTTTTAGAAGCAAAAATTCAGGGAGCCGCAGAATTTATTTTCTATCCGTTGAATACCAGAGTGGTAAAAATTAAAAACGAAGAAACGGGAATCAATCTTTATGATTTTGAAAAATAAATCGTTGGAAATTGTCGATTGGATAAATGCTTTACTTAAAGTTCAAAGTTTTGAAAATGCAAAGGCACAAGATTTAATTCCTGTGCCTTTGTATTTATTTTAAAGTTGTGCTTTTTAATGGTTGCACTAAACTTCAGTAGTGGTCAGTCCGAATTTCTTTTTGAATGAAGAATAAAAGTGCGATAAATTCTCAAAACCCAGATCAAGATAAATATCTGAAGGTCTTTTAAACCTGTGCGGTAGCAATTACTTTATGTCCTTTTTTAGCAAGATCAAAAGCAGCAATCTTTCCGAACCCACTTGCTGCACCTGTGATTAAAATTGTTTTACTCATTGTATTCTTTTTTAATGATGATACAAATTTCAAAGATTTCCACAAGGGTAATATTGCTTGCAAGCTCATTTTTATATTGCTGGAAAGTTCATAAAAACGAACAGAGGATGAATAGTTTTCTAAATAAGTCTCCTTTTACATCATAAAAAAATATATTTATTGTTAGATTTGTAATATAAACTAAAACCAGTATATGCTTAAAATTAAAACACTTCTTTTAATTTTTATCTCTTCTTCTTTCAGCTTTGCTCAGAATTGTAATTGTGAAAGTAATTATCAGTGGGTAAAAAAGACATTTGAGGAAAATGATGCCGGCTATCAATATGTAATTGATCAAAAGGGAGCCCCTGCTTATCAGGCTCATAACAATGAATTTCTGAACAAAATCAAAAATGTAAAGTCAGATACTGAATGCCAGCAAATCATTTATGACTGGCTTAAATTCTTCAGATCCGGCCATTTTTCAATCTCAAAAATTGACAATACCAGTCAGCAAAATCCAACTGCAGCTGTTGAAAATATAAAAACAGAAATGGTAAAAGTTGATCTTGAAAAATTTAAAAAAGAAGTTCTGACTAAGAAAGATTCGGATATTGAAGGGATCTGGGAAACCGGGCCTTACACGATTGGAATCAAGAAATTTGGCGATAGTTATAAGGGTTTTATCATTACATCTGGAGCAGAAAATTGGAAACCTTATGAACTGAAACTGGTTATTAAAGCTGATAAAACCACAGGAACCTTTTATTTGAGAAACAAATCAGCCCAGGAAATAAACAATATAAGGTTAATTGGAAAAAATTATCTTGGGTTGGGTGAGTTTACCCTGAAAAGAATTTCACCCCAATTTGAAAAAGAAGAAAGCATTGAAACGTACTTTGAAACAATAAAAGCACAAAAGCCTTTCCTGAAAGTGCTTAACAAAACCACACTGCTTTTAAGAATTCCTTCTTTCAACGGTGCTTTAAAAAAAGATATAGACAGCGTTATTGCAGCCAATCAATCTAAAATTGAAAGCACAGAAAATCTGATTATTGATATCAGAAATAATGGCGGCGGCAGTGACAGCAGTTTTGATAAAATTATTCCCTATCTCTATACCAATCCTATCAGAAGTATCAGGACACAGTTTTATTCTACAAAACTGAATAATCAACGAATGCTGGATCTGTATGAAAATTATCAGAAATATGGAATACCGAAGGAAGAAAGAGAATATCTGAAGAAGGCCTATGATAAACTCACCAGGAACTTAGGTAAGTTTGTCAGCCTTCAGGACGATGGAAATATAGTAGGAATCAACAAGCTTGATAAAATTTCGCCTTATCCGAAAAATGTGGGAATTATCATCAATGATGGTAATGGCAGTACTGCCGAAGAGTTTTTACTGGCTGCCAAGCAGAGCAAAAAAGTGAAGCTTTTCGGGACAACGACAGCGGGAGTTCTTGACATTTCCAATATGTATTTTATTAATTCACCCTGTAACGAATTTAAATTAGGATATTCTCTTTCTAAAAGTTTCCGTATTCCGGAAATGGCCATTGATGGAAAAGGGATTCAGCCGGATTATTACATAGATAGAACAATCCCTGATTATCAATGGATTGATTACGTAAATGAAGTTCTTAATGAAAAATAAAATAAAAGGCTGTTTCGAACCGAAGCAGCTTTTTTTAACCTCTTTTGATACTTTCAGTGATTAAAAATAAACGGTTTGTTGTAAATTGGTTAAGTTTTTGAAGGTACTCTACAAAACCAGTCACACCATTGAAATTAATCACATTTACAAAAAAAGGAATTTACTGTCCGCAGGGAAAATTTTATATAGACCCCTGGCGACCTGTAGATATGGCGGTCATTACGCACGGTCATGCTGATCATGCCCGCTGGGGAATGAAAAAATACCTGTGTCATCATTTCACAAAACCTATCCTTCATCAGAGAATCGGGACGGATATCGAATGCCAGAGTATAGAATACGGAGAGGTTGTTACCATTAATGGAGTAAAGCTTTCTATGCATCCTGCCGGACATATTATCGGATCAGCTCAGATAAGACTTGAATATAAAGGATATGTAACCGTAATTTCGGGAGATTATAAAGTACAGAACGATGGACTCAGTACCCCTTTCGAGCTGGTGAAATGTAATGAGTTTGTGACGGAAAGTACTTTCGGTCTTCCCATTTATAACTGGCTCGAAGTTCCGGATCTAAATAAAAAACTTCAGAACTGGGTACTGAAAAATAAAGAAAATAATAAAACATCAGTCTTCATAGGATATTCTCTTGGAAAAGCCCAGCGTATCATGAAGGCTGTGGAAGAGCTGGGGAAAATATATGTCCACTATTCCATCGGAAAACTGAATGAAGCCTTCGAAACTGTGGGAATTGATCTTCCTGAATACACAATTGCAGATTTCAGGGAACGTCCCAAAGAAGTACAGCATGAAATTGTCATTGTGCCGCCAGCCTTATTGGACAGTAATATCATCAAAAAGATCCCTGATCCTGCTACAGCTATTTGCTCAGGCTGGATGCAGGTGCGCGGTGCCAGAAGATGGCGGAGTGCAGACGCAGGATTTGCCATGAGCGACCATGCCGACTGGAAAGGATTATTACAGACTGTAAAAGCCACAGAAGCCGAGCTTGTACATGTTACCCACGGACAGACAGAAGTATTTTCAAAATATCTGAATGAGATCGGAATCAAAGCAGATGTTGTGGAAACATTATTTGGAGACGACGAGGAAGAATCCGAAAAAGAAACCCTTCAAACCCCGGAATCATGAGACACTTTGCAGAACTTATCAACGCGTTGGAAACCACCAATAAAACCAACGCTAAAATTGATGCTATCATTGATTACCTGGAGCGTGCTCCTGATGAAGATAAAGTATGGTTTATTGCCTTGTTTACCGGAAAAAGACCCAAGAGAAATGTGAATACCAATTACATGAAAGAATGGGCACTGGAGATTACGCAGCTTCCCTACTGGCTGTTTCAGGAGTCTTATTCCTCCGTAGGAGATCTTGGGGAAACCTTATCATTGATACTGCCTCCCCCGCAGGAAAAAATCGAGCGTTCTTTATCAGAATGGATGAATGATATTGTTAATTTAAAAAGCAAAACCGATACAGAGAAAAAAGAATTCGTACTGCAGTCATGGAATGGTCTGGATTATACTGAGCGTTTGATTTTCAACAAATTAATTGGCGGAAGTTTCCGTATCGGAGTATCAGATAAAACATTAATCAATGCGCTGACCAGATTTTCCGGTCAGGAATCCAGTGCCTTAATGCATAGCCTGATGGGCAAATGGCTCCCGGATGAAGTGTCGTTCAAAGAGCTTATTGATGCAGAAAATGTTAATCCCGACAACTCAAAGCCTTATCCTTTCTGCCTTGCCTATCCTTTGGAAAAAGAAGCTGAAGAACTGGGAAATCCTGATGAATGGCTGGTAGAATACAAATGGGACGGAATACGCGGACAGATCATACGGAGAAACGATGAAGTCTTCATCTGGTCAAGGGGTGAAGAACTTGTGACAGAACAATTTCCGGAGATCATGGAAGTTGTACAGGAAATGAAAGGCAACTTTGTGCTGGACGGAGAAATATTGGCAGTAAAAGATGGTAAAGTTTTAAATTTCAATGAACTACAAAAAAGATTGAACAGAAAAACTTTAACTAAAAAAATGCTGTCGGAAATCCCGATTGAAGTTTTTGCCTATGATCTTCTGGAGTTTGAAGATAATGATTTGAGAGAGAAACCGATCTCTGCAAGACGTGCTTTGCTTGAAGAACTGTTATTGAATGAAAATCCTCAGAACATCAGCATTTCCAAAAGCCTGGAGTTTGAAAAATGGGAAGAATTGAATAGCCTCAGAGAAAATTCAAGAGAAGTAAACAGCGAAGGATTGATGCTGAAGCAAAAAAACTCTCCTTATCATTCCGGCCGTAAAAAAGGTGACTGGTGGAAGTGGAAAATCAATCCGTTTACCATTGATGCCGTGCTTATTTATGCCCAGAAAGGAAGCGGCAGACGAAGTGCTTACTATACTGATTATACATTTGCCGTGAAAAACGGAGACACTTTAGTAACGATTGCCAAAGCCTATTCAGGTCTTACGGATAAGGAAATCATGGAAGTAAGCCGCTTTGTAACCAAAAATGCTATTGAGAAATTCGGTCCTGTAAGAACGGTAAAAGCTGAGCTGGTATTCGAAATTGCTTTTGAGGGAATAGGTTTCAGCAACCGCCATAAAAGCGGTGTGGCGCTCCGTTTCCCGAGAATTGTAAGATGGCGGAAAGATAAAACTGTAGAGGAAATTGATGATTTGGAAGAAATTAAAAAATTAATACAATAGATTTTAACGCAAGGACTTTTTATGATAGCGTAATATTCAGGCACTCTGCTAAGCTATAGTAAGATATTGCCCTTGCGATCGGAAAATAAACAATATCAAATAAAAACTTAGCGCCCTTTTGCGTTAAAAATTTAAATAAAAATAGAATTGGCAGCTTTTGAACATAGCAACGGATTAAAGATCATTCAGCAATGGATGACCGATAAAGGCATTGCCCCTTTTAAATTCCAGCTGGAAACCTGGAAAAAATTCGGAAACGGATACAGCGGAATGGTTGTGGCCCCTACCGGATTCGGGAAAACTTTTTCTGTTTTTTTAGCATTGGTTTCAGATTTCCTGAATCATCCTGAACAATACAAAAAAGGATTGAAAATGATCTGGATTACACCACTTCGTTCTTTATCCAAAGATATTGCAAAAGCGATGCAGGAAGCCATTGATGAAATCGGACTGGATTGGACTGTCGGTGTAAGAAACGGAGATACTGATCCTAAAGTGAGACAGCAGCAGGTAAAAAAAATGCCTGAAATTCTTGTGGTAACTCCTGAAAGTCTTCACTTGCTTCTGGCTCAGAAAAACAATGAAGCTTTTTTCAGGGATATGAAATGTGTGGCTGTGGATGAATGGCATGAATTACTGGGTTCAAAGCGCGGTGTCATGGTAGAACTTGCGATTTCACAGCTCAGAAAATACGTCCCGAAGGTTAAGATCTGGGGAATTACCGCCACGATCGGGAATCTGGATGAAGCCATGGACGTTCTTATTCCTTATGATATTAAAAAGACGAAGGTTACGGCTAAAGAACATAAAAAAATAGATATTCTGCCTGTTTTCCCGGATGAAATTGAAATTTTGCCGTGGGCAGGACATCTGGGAAACAAGCTTGCAGATAAAGTTGTCCCGATTATTCTCGAATCAAAATCCACAATTGTCTTTACCAATACAAGAAGCCAGAGTGAAATGTGGTATCAGCTTCTTTTGGATGCACATCCTGATTTTGCCGGCCAGATCGCCATCCATCACAGTTCAATTGATGCGCACCTGAGAATATGGATTGAGGAAAACTTAAGTTCCGGGAAATTAAAAGCTGTGGTTTCCACATCCTCCCTCGATCTGGGAATTGATTTTAAGCCTGTAGACACTGTTATTCAGGTAGGATCTGCCAAAGGAGTTGCGCGGTTTCTTCAGAGAGCCGGACGTAGCGGGCACTCCCCTTTTGAAACCTCAAAAATATATTGCGTTCCCACCCACTCTCTGGAACTGATTGAAGTTTCAGCATTAAAAGAAGCAGTAAAGCAGAAAGTTGTTGAGCCCAGGGAGCCCCAGGTTCTGTGCTTCGATGTATTGGTTCAGTTTCTGATGACATTGGCTGTAGGAGACGGTTTTTATCCTGATGAACTGTATGAAAGAATCAGGAAAGTATATGCATTTCAGGAAATGCTGGATGAAGAATGGAAAAGTATTCTGGAATTCCTTACCATCGGCGGAAGTGTTTTAAAAAGCTATGAAGAATTCCATAAGGTTGTCATTATGGAAGACGGGCTTTATAAAGTAACTTCAAGAAAAATCGCGATGCTTCACAGGATGAATATGGGAGTGATTGTAAGCGATGCCATGCTGAAGGTGAAATTTATATCAGGAGGTTACATCGGAATGATTGAAGAATATTTTATTTCCAAACTAAAAAAAGAGGAAAAATTTATTCTTGCAGGAAGAACGCTGGAAGTCGCCATGATCAAAGATATGACGGTGTATGTAAGATCTGCCAAAGGGAAAGCGCTGGTGCCAAGTTATCTGGGCGGAAGACTTCCTTTAAGTTCCAATCTGGGACATTTTTTAAGAGAAAAGCTTTCCCATGCATTAAATCCCAAAGCATCAGAAAAGGAACTTAAATTTCTGCATTCTTTATTAATTAACCAGGAAAAAAATTCCCACATTCCCAAAGAAGATGAATTCCTGGTGGAATTGATTAAAAACCGTGAAGGATACCATTTATTTATGTATCCTTTTGAAGGCCGGCTGGTACATGAAGTAATGGCTGCATTAATTGCTTACCGGATCTCAAAGCTGGCTCCCATTTCCTTTTCGATGGCAATGAATGATTATGGATTCGAATTGTTCAGTGATAAGGAGATTCCGCTTAACGAAGAAAATCTGCAACAGATTTTAACCCGTGATAATCTGATGAATGATGTGATTGCCAGCATCAATTCTGCCGAAATGGCGAGAAGAAAATTCAGGGATATTGCCGTAATATCAGGGATGGTGATTCAAAATTATGCAGGACAGCAGCGCTCCAACAAATCGTTACAAAGTTCAGCAGGATTAATTTTTAAAGTGCTCGAAGACCATGACGCCAGTCATTTTTTAATAAAACAGGCCTATACGGAAGTCTTTAATATGCAGCTCCAGGAACAACGTCTTGTAGAAGCTTTTAAAAGGATTGAAAAGTCTGAAATTATTTTAAAACATTCCCGTTCCTTTACTCCCCTCAGCTTTCCGATTAAAGTGGACAGCCTGAGGCAGACCCTTTCCAGTGAAGGGCTGGATGCAAGGATTAAAAGGATGCTGAAACTCTCTGATATAAGTGATCTTTTATAATCAATTAATGTGTTTTCTGTAAGACCAGATACTCCGTTGAATATTTGTTTATCGCAAAGACGCAAAAAATTGATAATAATAACGTTTTAAAGGCGCAAAGATTTTATCTCCGATAAAATTTACGTTAATCTTGCTGAAAATCTTTGATTTTCTTGCATCTTAAATAAAAATGGATAATATAAAATTTGCGCCTTTTCGAGATTCTAAAATTTATAAAATCAAATAAAAACCTGTCTTTTTGATCTTATTCATGACCTAATATTCTAAGTTAATTTTCTTGATAAGTTAAAATAATCATCGTAACTTAGAGTATAGCTTTACAGAAGTTTAAATAAATGTAAATAATGGAAAAATTATTCTTGGTCCGTCACGGACAGTCACTCTGGAACCTTGAAAACAGGTTTACAGGCTGGAAAGACATCGATATAACAGAAGCCGGTATTGAAGAGGCAAAAAAAGCAGGACTTGCTTTAAAAGGAGAAAGAATAGATATCGCTTTCACTTCGGCCCTCATCAGGGCACAGCATACACTCTCCATCATTCTGAATGAAATAGGAAATCCCAATATCCCGGTTATAAAAGATAAAGCTCTGAACGAACGTTCTTACGGAAATCTTGAAGGGTTGAACAAAGCAGAAACGGCACTTAAGTATGGTGATGAACAGGTTCATATCTGGCGCAGATCATATGATGTGGTACCTCCGGGTGGCGAAAGCCTTAAAGATACATACAACAGGGTAATTCCTTATTTTGAAAGCCAGATAAGGCCGTTATTAAAAAAGGGCGAAAATGTACTGATCGTTGCACATGGAAATAGTCTTCGTGCTCTCATCATGTATCTGGAACACCTTTCTCCTGAAGAAATTCTGGAAAGAGAAATTGCTACGGGCTTTCCTCTGACGTATGTTTTTGATGAAAAGTTTCACGTAAGCCGCAAAGTAAGCTGATTCGGTTAATAAAGCTTACCTTTGAACATTAAATCAATTCATACAGCGTGTTTATAGCTACCAAAAGCATTTCTATTCAGAACGAAATTTTTATCCTAACCAATCAGCGTGCAGTATTCTGGGAAAAAGAAAAGGCACTTGTTCTTTCTGATCTTCACATCGGGAAAACTGCTCATTTCCGCAAAAATGGTATTGCACTGGCTAACCATATTATGAAAAGCGACCTGGAAAGATTATCTGCACTGATTGAGTTTTTTCAGCCTGAAAAATTTGTTGTGGTCGGGGATTTACTCCACGCAGGAGACAATTCTGATGTAGATGAGTTCTGCATATGGAAATCACAATATCCTGAAATACAATTCTATCTTATTGAAGGAAATCATGATCGCTTATCAAAAGCTCTGGAAGAAAAACTATGTTTCAATCATAAGTCTGAGCTGCTCGAGATAGGAGATATTACTTTTATTCACGATTTTGATACAACAAGAACAGGATTTCAGATTACAGGACATATCCATCCCGGAATTGTACTGAATTCTGCTATTAAAAATATCAGGCTTCCCTGCTTTGCGCTCAGCAGCGACCAATTATTACTGCCGGCTTTTAGTGAATTCACCGGATTGGATACCAAAAACCTGCCTAAGAAAAGTACCTTTTTTGTCTTCACGGATGCGGAGATTTATGAAATCTGATCTATCTCTGACCATAGATCCGTGCCAAGATTTTAAGTCTTAGCACGGATATACATCAGATAAAACTATTCCTGAAATCTTAACCTTTCTTGCTCAAACGGATACTGTACAGTGTGATCAGTACGGTAATCACCAGAAATAATGCACCAATCCATGGTGTGCTTGCTAATCCTAAAGATGACGTCACAATAATTCCTCCTGCATAAGATCCGATGGCAATACCAATATTAAATGCTGCAATATTGATTCCTGAAGCGACATCTTCTGTTCCGGGAAGTTCCTTTTCTGCAATCTGTACTACCAACAGCTGCAATCCGGGAACAGAAGCAAATGATAATGCTCCCAGAAGGAAAAGTGTAATGATACTTAAAACAGGACTGCTTACCGTAAAGTAAAACGCAAATAATACCAATCCCTGAGCAGCAAACATCCATAAAAGTGCCTTAAGAGGATTTTTATTGGCCACTTTCCCGCCCAGAAGATTCCCCAGGGCAATAGCAATTCCGTAGATCAGCAGGATGAACGTAACTGTTGATTCCTGAAACCCTGTGATTTTCTGTAAAATGGGTGACAGATAAGTAAAAACTACGAATGTTCCTCCATATCCCATTGCTGTCATTAGAAAGGCAAAAATCAAACGCCTGTTCCCCAATACTTTAAACTGACTTCTTAAAGAAGCTGATTTCCCGTTTTTCAGGGTGTTGGGAACCAGCAATAAACTGGCCGCTAACCCAATGATTCCAAGAATTGAAACTCCTATAAAAGTTGCTCTCCATCCGAAATGCTGTCCTATGAATGTACCCAGCGGAACTCCTGTAACAATTGCCAGTGTGAGCCCGGCAAACATAATGGAAATAGCAGTAGCCCTCTTTTCTTCAGGTACCAGAGAAGCTGCGATGGTAGAGCCTATGGAAAAATAAACCCCATGAGCAAACCCTGTAAGTATTCTTGCCAGCACTAAAGTTATAAATCCGGGCGCTATAGAAGCCAATCCGTTTCCGATAACAAATAGCAGCATGATAGAAACTAATAGCATCTTGCGTGGAATTTTTCCTGTTAATGCCGTTAATATCGGAGCTCCTATCGCTACACCTATCGCATAAAGGCTTACCAATAATCCTGCTGAAGGAATGCTGATTCCAAGATCAGAAGCTACTGTAGGAAGCAATCCGACAATTACAAATTCAGTGGTTCCTATTCCGAAAGCACTTATCGTTAATGCCCAAAGTGCTGCAGGCAAACCTTTTTTAATAGTTTGTGATGCTTTGACCTGTATTTCTTTTTGATAATTCATTGTCTTGTATTTTGTTGATATTGACGAGACAAATTTCCGGTGAATAATTGTATTATAAAAATTATTTAAATTGTAATTAATTATCAGAATAATGATAGTTTTATTTTACACTTAAAATTTGTTCCTTTGCAGAATAATCAGAAGTTTTAATGAAAAAATCAGAAGCAACCCGCCTTACGATTCTCCAGAAAGCGTTCGAATTGATCTATGTAAAGGGTTTTCAGACCACAAGCATTGATGAAATTATCGCAACGACTCAGGTGACCAAAGGGGCTTTTTATTATCATTTTAAAACAAAAGATGAAATGGGTCTTGCTATTATTACCGATCTGATGAAACCTAATTTCAAAAAAACTTTTATTGATTCTCTTCAGAACAGCAAGAACCCTTTGGACAGCATCTATGATATCATGTATCATCTCCTTATGGAAAATGATTTTCTGAAAGTTGAATATGGCTGTCCCACGTCCAATTTCATACAGCAAATGGCGCCCTGGCATACTGCTTTCACACAGGCTTTGCACGATCTTTCAAAAGAATGGGAATTGGCTCTTGCTGAAAGTATTGAAAAAGGGAAAGAATCTGGTATCATTAAAAAAGAAGTCAGTGCAAAGGAAGTCAGTGTTTTTGTTATTTCAGGCTATTGGGGCGTTAGAAATCTTGGTAAACTTGAAAATTCAAAAGAAGTATATCTCACTTATTTAAAAGGACTTAAATCATATTTTAAGACCCTTCAATAATTTTTTTGCTCAAAAACATACTAGTTAGTATGTTTTTATTATACCTTTGCTGTGTTCAAAAAAATAAACGATGTATCAGACCCTTACCTTTTTACATTCCCAAACCCGATGGCTGGTTTTACTTAGTCTGATTTATGCAATTTTCCGTGCTTTTAGAGGTTATTTTTCAGACCGCAAATTTACAGGAGCTGACAATTCAGTAAGACATTGGACCGCTACCATTGCTCACGTCCAGCTGATTCTAGGAATGGTATTCTATCTTAAAAGTCCGGTAATACAATATTTCTGGAAAAATTTCAACGTAGCAAAAGAATCTTTTCAACATCTGTTTTTCGGGATGATTCATATTTCATTGATGATTGCAGCCATTATGATCATCACAATAGGCTCCGCACTGACCAAGAGAAGGCTTACTGACCAAGAAAAGTTCAAAACCATGGGAATCTGGTTCTCCATTGCACTGATCATTATTTTTATTGCAGTCCCGTGGCCTTTTTCCCCATTTGCAAACAGACCTTATTTCAGATAGATTATGATAAACTTATTGAAAACAAAAATCGGCCGGTTAAGAATTCTGGCAATTCTGGAAGGCATTTCATTACTGAGCCTGGTATGCATTGCCGTTCCTGTCAAATACTGGATGGGAAACCCTTTACTTGTGCGGTTATTAGGGCCCGTTCACGGAACATTATTCCTGCTCTTTCTTTTCAATACGCTGAGTGTTGGTGTAGAACAGAACTGGAAATTCAGAGAAATAACATGGAAGGTAATTCTTGCCTGTTTCATACCGTTTGGAACATTTTATATTGACAAAAAAATTCTGAGCAAGCTATGAAGAGCCTTATCATCATCTGTGGAATAGGCTTTATGCTGTATGTCGTATACAGAGTTTACAGGTTTCAGACTTTAGATGACGGTCTTCCTCAACTGCTCAGGAAAGGAGCTGTTATCTTGGATGTAAGAACTGAAAAGGAATATGAAACGGGACATATCGAAGGTTCTGTCAATATTTCACTGGGAACCATCAGAGAACGTTATGTAGAATTAGATCCGAAAAAGACATATATCACGGTTTGTTCTCACGGACTGAGAAGTGTGAAAGCTGAAAATATACTGAAAGAAAGAGGCTTTAAACATGTTTATAATGGAGGAGCGTGGAGTGATCTCCAGAAAATCATCAGCAAGTAAAATCATTTAATCCCTCTGTGATTTTCAGAGGGATTGAATTTTTAAACTGTTTTATCATCCAGCCATACTACTTTCTGATCAGATAAATGCTCCTGCCCTATTATTTCTCTGTATAATTCAGGCCTTCGGGCCTTAATGTATCGATATCCTCCTGCCTGGGTAAGCTTTTGGGGAGTGATCACTGCGGATTCAAAACTGTCTTCCCACGAACGGCATTCTGCAATCACATCTCCGAATGGGTCTATAATCATAGAGCATCCATTTTTCAGCTGGTCATCATCCATTCCTACAGGGTTTGAAAAAACTATATATATCCCATTATCATAAGCTCTTGCCGGCAGCCATTTCATCAACCAGTCTCTACCCTTCATCCCATCGAATTCAAGGCGTAAAGAAGTAGGATCTGCTTCTCTGTTTTCCCAGAGCTGAGAATCTACAAAACCGGCTCCTGGTCTTGTAGAAGGAGTACACATTGTTACATGAGGCATAAAGATAATTTCTGCTCCGAGCAACCTTGTAGCCCTTACGTTTTCAATAATATTGTTGTCATAGCAGATGAGAATACCACATTTCCAACCCATGATATCAAATACACAATATTCATTACCAGGTGTAAGATGAGGATTAATAAAAGGATGCAGTTTTCTGTATTTAGCCTTCAGCCCGGTTTTATCAACACATACATAGGCTTTAAAAAGATGATCATGTTCATCCTTCTCAAATAATCCAACCAATATAGTAATGTTATTCTGAGCTGCAATCTGCTGTAATTTCCGGATACTTTCACCTTCAGGAATACGTTCTGCAATGTTCAGAAGCTCTTCTCTGGAAAGCTTTCGGGCAAAGGTATAACCTGTGACGGAGCATTCATGAAATGCAATAACATTAGATCCTTGAGCAGAAGCCTGCCGAGCCAGTTTTTCGATGACAGAGAGATTGTATGCTTTATCTCCACTTTTGTTTTCAAATTGTGCGGTTGAAATTTTAATATTCATTGTTTTTTTAAGCAAAGCTAGACGCTGTCACTTTTAAAAAATTGTATAAAACCGACATGCTTTTTACAGCTCAATGAAATTAACTGCCATTTTATTTTCTGTGTTCAGATATTGCTTTGGCGTAAGCCCGGTATTGTTTTTAAACTCTCTGATAAGATGCGACTGATCAGAATATCCTGCTTCGTATGAAAATGTTGCCATATTTTTATGATCAGCACTTCTGTTTATCAGACTTAAAAAATAATGCAGCCGGATAATATTGCTGTATTTTTTGGGAGACATTCCCATATGAAATTCAAATTTCCTTTCCAGATGGCGTTCAGAATATCCGGTGAATTTTTCCAGATCTCCGGATGTTACCAAACCTTTGTTCTGAAGAATATATTGTTGCGAAGCAGCAATAATTTGATGATCTTTATGCATGCTCTCAGACAGAAAATGAGTAAAAAACAAATTCAGATCATTGATAATATGCAAAGGGCTTATTTTGTTAAAAAGTTGTTCCTGAAAAGTTTGCAGTTTATTCTTCAACACATCTTCCACAGAAACAGTCTGATTAGAAATCTCTCTGGCAGATGTATTTAAAATAATATTCAAAAAATAAGGTTGAAATACAACAGCAATAAGGGAAAATTTATCTTTTGAAGAAAAATCTTTATATCCGTTTAAAACTCCGTAAAAAAAAGAAAGCGGCATCTTATCTCCGGAAATACCGGAATACAGATTCATATCGCCTGATAAAATAAGCCCGGAGCTGCCATCAGTAAACAGCCTTAGACTTCTGATTGTCTTCTCAGAATTTTCTAAGAAAATATAATGCCTGATAAAAGCAGCCAAATGTTTAGGAGGTGAAATCTGCATATACCAAATGTACATAAAACTTGCCGGCAGAAAAACTGTTTTTGCCATTCAAATTTCTTACAAGGGCTGATAAGATAAAAGTTATCGTTTTTAAACTTCCAATAAATATCTTATGATTTTGAAAGAAATCAATCACAGGTACCACATTTTGTTTCTTTTTGGTCAGGTATTTGAAAGACTTAAGCAAATTATTCATCATTTTGATGTATAAACCTCTTTTAATTAACATTAATCACTTAAAATATTTAATATGTCAACAGAAAATCTTACCCACCTGGAAGCGATCAAAAAGATTAAGGAATTATCAGAAAGTGCAAGAATATGCATGTTCTGTACAGAACTGGACACTATTCCTGTCAATTCAAGACCCATGACCCTTCAGGAAACAGACGACAGCGGAAATCTCTGGTTTATCAGCAGTGGAACAAGCAATAAGAATTTTGAAATTAAAGAAGACCGCAGAGTACAGCTGTTTTTTATGAATAACAGTGACTCTCAATATCTTTCGGTATATGGAGAAGCTTCAGTTTATAGGGACAAAGCAACCATTGAAGATAAATGGTCTCCTATGGCAAAAGCTTGGTTTGATGGAAAGGATGATCCCAATGTAACCATTATCCGCGTAGAACCTAAAGAAACTTATTATTGGGACACTAAGGCAGGAAAACTCGTAAGTCTTTTTAGTTTTGTAGCAGCTGCAATCACCGGAAAAAAAACTGATAATTCAGACGGTGTAGAAGGAAATGCAACCATTTAAAAAATCTGCATAGCAATAAACTTTTATCACAGATTTTGTTGCAGGAACACAAAAACGGCTCAAGAAATTGAGCCGTTTCTATAAGATGAATGATTCTAATTTTTCACATCTTCCAAAGATGCTCCAAAATTAATATGAAGGACATTGCCGTTCGGAGTTACTAAAGCCGGTACAGACTTTACCCCTGCGTGCTCAGCGTCTTCAATTTTGTTTTTATCATTTCCAAGATGGATGATTTCAACATTTTCCAACCCTATAAGATTAATGATATCATGCTCTGCACTGATGCAGACAGGACATCCTGCATGATAAAAAATGGCTTTTTTCATAAAATTATATTAATTAATAAGTGTTTTAATAATATTTTTTAATTCCTCAGTTTCCTTTTCATCAAGCGGCTTTAAGGGACTTCTTAAATTTCCTCCGTTTTCCCCAAGAATATTCAGTCCGGATTTCACCGCTCTCGGCAAACCTTTGCTGACAATAAATTTTAAAAGGTCAAACTGCTGATAGAAAATTTCTTTTGCTTTTTCAAGATTTCCCTCTTCCACTGCATGGTAAAGACTGATATTCAGTTCCGGAATAAGATTGGGAGCAGCCGTACACCAACCTCTTGCTCCGGCAGAAAATGCAGCCAGCGCCAAAGGATTAGAACCGTTGTAGAACGCAACGTCTTCTCCCAGTTCTCTTCTCAGATAATGCATCCTCTGAACATCTCCTGTACTTTCTTTAATCATCGTTACATTGGGAATTTCAAGCAACCTTTTCAGTAAGGCCGGTGACATATCTACCCCACTTGTTGCCGGATTATTGTAAGCCATAATCGGGATAGAAATTTTACGTGCTACAGCATCATAATGGGAAACAATTTCATCATCTGTGAGTTTCCAGTAGCTCATAGGAATGATCATAACGGCATCTGCTCCTGCTTTTTCGGCAAACTGTGCATGGTGAATTGTCTTTTCTGTTGTAAGATTGGAAACGCCTACCAGCGTTGGAATTCTTCCTTTTACCTGCTGCAAAGTAGCCTCTGTAACTTCTTCTTTTTCTTCATCAGACAGATAGGGCATTACCCCTGTACTTCCTAATGGCGCAATGCCGTGGCTTCCGGAAGTGACCAGTCTTTCTACAAGATGTTTAAAAAGAGGAATATCTACTTTTTCATTATTGTCAAAAGGCGTTATGGGATAGGCGATAATCCCTTTGAATGGAACATTTTTCATGTTTTTTGATTTAAAAATTGAAAATAATTTTAACCTCTCATTTTAAAGGTCTCTGCCTTCCTCTTCTCTTAATGCGACTCCCAAATTCTGCAGCTGAGGAGCATTTTCGCAGGCAATGTATTTGGCAGGTTCTGTATCGCTCAGGTTCTGGTGTTTATGCCAGGCCCATGAAGGAATATATACCGCGTCTCCTGCTTCCCAATATACCCTTTCATCTTCTACTTCTGTCCAGCCTTTTCCTTCAATGACGAATAATACGGTTTCATACGTATGGCGATGTCTGTTGGTTTGCTGGCCTGGAAGAAGTCCGCCGATCGTCATGCTGACATTCTTACTGGGAAGATCTACAAAGAAAACGGGATGCTTTCTTTCTGTTGAAAACTGATTGTGTACACCAGCATTTTCTACATTTTTATGAATCAAATGGCTGGGCTTTACATACTTTGGTCTTGCAAAAGTTTCATGAAAGTCTTTAGAACTGAATTGTTTCTTGTCCATAATTTAAAATTATTAAGGTTTTGTGCTTTATTGCATGACAAAATTATTTTATATTTGGACTGTTTAAATGATTCAGTTTTTACATAAACAGATAGTCCAGATGTTACGACCTTGGAAATTAGAATTAGAAATTGATAAAAAGCTTGATCAACCCGTTTATCTGCAGATTGCCGATACCATTATCAGGGATATCCGTTCAGGAAGACTGAAACCCGGTGATGCTCTTCCCGGGAGCAGAAATCTTGCCCAAACTTTGAAGCTTAACAGGAATACTGTTGTAGAAGCGTATCAGGTTCTGATGAATGAAGAATGGGTGATTTCCAAAGAAAGGAAAGGAATTTTTATATCAGAAAATCTTCCTGCTTTACATGAGAAAAAAACAGGCAGAATACAGGACTCTTTGAATCAGGAGATGATTTCCAACGGAATGCTAATCAATTTTGATGACGGGCATCCGGACAGTAAGATTGCACCTGTAACAGAACTGGCAAGAGCTTACAGACAGATTTTCAGTATCAAAGCCAAGTGGCAGATGATGGGTTATGGAAATGAGTATGGCGATGTTGAATTCCGTAAAATGATTTCCCAGATGCTTAATCATCAGCGTGGAATGCAGATTCATGAAAATGAAATTTCTGTTACCCGAGGCAGCCAGATGGGAATGTTTCTCACAGCTCAGACTCTTTTAAGTCCCGGCGACATTGTTATTGTAGAAGATCCGGGATATCAGCCTGCATGGCATACTTTTGAATATGCCGGTGCCCGACTTTTGCCCGTACCTGTAGATCAGGAAGGAATCAGTATTGAAGCTGTTGAAATGCTTCTGACAGAACATCAGAATATTAAAGCCATTTATATTACGCCTCACAGGCAATATCCTACAACAGTCACTTTAAGCCTTTCCAGAAGATTAAAATTAATTGAGCTTTCCAATCAGTATCATATAACCATCATTGAGGACGATTATGACAACGAGTTTCATTTCGGCTACCGTCCCATCCTTCCTGTTTCAAGTTTTCCGGAGCTTCACAATTATGTTTATATCGGAACACTGAGTAAAGTGGTAGCTCCTGCTTTGAGGATTGGTTACCTGGCCACTAAAAATCAGAAATTACTGAAAAAAATCGGTGATCTGAGAAAAATTATTGATGTGCATGGAGATGTTATCATGGAACAGGCTGTTCTACAGCTGATCAGAGAAGGTGCCGTGAAAAAGCATATCAGAAAAGCAACTGTTCATTATAAGCATAAAAGAGATTTTGTTTATGAGCTGTTAAAAATGCATATGGCAGGTATTGCAGATTTCACACTGCCTGAAGGTGGACTTGCCTTTTGGATTGTTCCTAAAGCTCAATTGGATTGGGATATGGTAACCGTTCTTTTACTGGAAAAGAATATCAAAATAATCCATCCGAAACAATACAGTCAAAATAGGGTCAACGGCTTCAGATTAAGCTACGGAGCCCTTTCTGAAGAGCAGCTGGAACAAAGTATTCCTTTGATTGCTGAAGTTTTTTCGAACTTTTTTTAACTTCAGATTTCACGGATTTACACAAATGTTTGGGTATCAATAAAAATCTTTGATTTTTAAACTTCAGTGAACTTCTCAGCAGGTTATTTTTAACTTAAAATCAACTTAAGTGTTTTTATCTTTTGTGACTTTTGTGGTTTAGTTTTAATAAGAACTACTCCACTTCAAAAATAGCCTGAATTTCCACAGAAGACCCCACAGGAATTGATGATGCTCCCAAAGTTGCCCTGGCATGTTTTCCTTTTTCTCCAAAGATTTCAACCGTTAGGTCAGAAGCCACATTCATAAGCTCTGCGTGTTTTGTATAATCCTCTTTTGTATTGAAAATTCCTGTAAGCTGAACACATTGTTTTACTCTGCTCAAATCTCCTCCTACAGCTTCATTCAATACAGAAATAACGTTCAGCATGGTAACTTTTGTAGCTTCTTTTACCTGCTGTTCATTTACTTCAACACCTAATTTTCCGGGATTGAAGATTTTGCCGTCTTTCAAAGCAACCTGATTTATGAATACCAGATTTCCGGAGCGCACAAAAGGCTGATAATTTCCTGCCGGTTTTGGAACCTGCGGAAGGGTGATATTTTTCTGTTTGAGTATTTCAGCGAAGTTCTGATGATGTTCTGCAACAAGTGCAGCTCTTTTCGGACGGGTATCTTTTAATGCCAGCGCGACCTTTGCAAAGTTTTTTCCTTGTAATTCAGCAATATTCCGCTCACCTTTGGTCGGTCTTTCAACATCTTTTAAAGAAGCCATACTTGTTACTCCCAACACGGTATTTCCCTGTGGAATAGCTTTGTTCAGCTCTTCTGTCCCACGGATGCCATTAGGTACCAATATCATTCCGTGAACGGCAAGACTGTTCCAGAATGCCTGCATGGCTAGCTCTTTTCCGGCACCACTTCCTGCTGACATGAAAACTGAAGCCGGAACACCTTCTAAAGCATGACTGGTCCAAAGCTGGACGGTTTTAGCTAAAAATTCACTCATTCCCGTACTGATATTTCCGAAATAAACGGGCGAACCAAAAACAATCCCGTCATAACCTGTCAGTTCGTCTACAGTTGCCACAGTAAGATTTTTAAGGTTGGGATTTTGTGAAGATTTAACCATTTTGATATAAGGAACTGCATTGTTTTCACTTTCAATTCCTTTAGCGATTTCTTTGGCCAGTTCATACGTCCCGCCATTATCTGAATGGATAAGAACCAATATTTTTGCTTTATTTTGTGCCATAATAATGTTGATATTAGTGAATACAATTAAAATAAGAAAAAGACATCGTTTTTTCATTCTGAACGGATAGGTTATTTTTAATACTATTACTTTATTGACAGTACAAAATTAGTATTGGCGTTTTTATTAAATTTGCCAAAATATACATACAAAACGACATTATGAAATGTGGACTGATTGAAGAGACGGGAAGCCATTTTATCGATTCTATTGAAAAAGAGGCTTATGTCTGGTGTGAAAAAAACTGGAAACATGATGATTATGAACACAGGCATAGCCGTGCTCAGCTGACTTTTGTGGAAGAAGGATACCAGTATTTCCATATCGACAGGAAAATTTATCTTGTCCCACAACATCATGTTATCTGGATTCCCTCAGAAAAAGATCATAAAATAACTTCTGAAGCACAAACGGTGAATCTGATGGTATTTTTGTTCAAATCCGTTTTTGAAGACGAATTTTATAAGAATGTTCAGGTGTTTGCCGCTCCTCCTGTATTAAAGGAAATGCTTTTATATGCTTCAAAATGGAATCAATTATTAGATGAAAATGAAGAACAGGACGTGTTTTTTAAAGCTATTTTAAAAAGTCTTCCCAACTTCTGTAAGGAAAGCAGCAGTCTGGAAATTCCTGTACCTGCAGATACAAGGCTGATTCCTGTATGCAATGAAATCAATACCCATTTTAAATATAATCTTGATATCGATTCTCTGGCTGAAAAAGCACAAATGTCTGTACGAAGCTTACAGAGAATTTTCAAAAATGAAACGGGAATTACCCTGCAAAAATACCTGCAGTTAACAAGAATTTTAAAAAGTATTGAACTGATTGACACCAGACAATATACTTTAAGTGAAGTTGCTTATAAGGTTGGATATCAAAGCCTGTCTGCATTTACTTCATCCTATTTTACCATCATGCAGGAAAAGCCAAAAATTAAAAAAGATTATGGTGTCTCATCATGAGGCATATCAACCGGTTTTGATTCGGGAGAACCTTTTTCGCGAAGCCATATGGATAAAATAACCAGTGAAGCTACAGCGAGAAATTCACTCTGCCAGTTCTGAAAAGACTCAAACCAGAATCTTGATTCTGAAATATACTGCATTGCCGTTACGGCAGGCTTACTGTTCATCAGCTGTTCATCATTAAAATCCTTAAGGCTTCCATAGAAATGTAAAATAAAGCTGGCCAGGAATAGAATGGCAAAAGCAATGGATAAGGAATGTTTATAGAGTTTCAGCCATATTCCTCCTTTTTTGACGGGCCATGGCGCTTTGGGATGCGGTACAGGTTCCTTGTCTACATCTTCCTCTTCTGTCATGGATTTCGACTCACTGGAGCCTTTCTGTCTCAGAGAAACCGTTAGTAAAACATAAAGCATCATCTGGAGAAATTCGCTTTCCCAGTTTTCAAAAGTTGCCTGTATGAAATGGCCGCTATGAATATATTCACCGATCTTTAATGCAGGCTGTCCGTTTTCAATGAGTTCTTTGTTTTCTGTTTTCCAGCCCATAAAGAACTGTCCTGCAAGAAAAATGACCATCAAAGTAATCAGAACAATACTTAAGCTGTTGCGATACAAGAAACTGGTGCGTGACATATTCTTAGTTTAAAGTTTAATGTTTAAAGTTCAAGGTTTAAGATTTGAGATTTGAGAGGTAGCATTTATGAATCATGTTTCTGATAAGGGAAGACTTTCTGCAGATTTTTGGTTGTCGGACCGGTAAGTATTTTCCCATTTACATTGAATCTGGAGCCATGGCACGGGCAGTCCCAGCTTAGCTCCGCACTGTTCCACCGCACTTCACATCCTGCATGCGGACAGGTACTTCTCAGGAGATGTAATGTGCCGTCAATCTCTTTATATAAAGCATAAGATTCTGATTCGTACCGGATAACTTTAGCTTCACCCTCACCAATTTCTGAAAAGGATTCTATTTTATCTTTAAAAATTTTATCTTTTACGAAGTCAAAGGCTACTGTTGTATTTTCTTTCACAAAATCTGAGAACCCTGCAACAGGCTTGATTCTTGAAGGGTTGAACAAATCACCGTATTTGCTTTCTCCTGTAACAATCAGATCATGCAGGATCTGTGATGAAAGTGTTCCGAATATCATCCCGTTTCCTCTGAACCCTGTGGCAACAAAAATTCTTCCCTTGCTGCCGGGAAGTTTTCCAATATACGGAAGTCCGTCCACCGGCTCATAATATTGGCTGGACCAGCTATAATACACTGTTTCCACATCAAAGTATTCTCTGACATAATTTTCGAGCCTTGAAAAGCATTCTCCGGTATCTTCTGCATGTCCTGTTTTATGATCTTCCCCACCTGCAATCAAAAGGTTTTCACCTTCAATATTCTGAATCCGGTAATAATGATAAGGTTCACAGAGATCTTAACCAAGCGCCAACGGATAGCGGTCGTTTTTCAGAGTAAATGCCATTGCATAGCTTCTGTAAGGTGCATTCGTAAAATGAAGAACATTCACTCCCGGTGGTATGTGGGTTGCATAAACGACATTTGCGGCTTTTATTTCTCCTTTTGAAGTTTTTAAAGTAACATATTCTTCCTTCTCTTCATGATCTTCACAGAGACAGTTTTCCTGGATGGAACCTCCCAGCTTTGTAAAAGCCTCACAAAGTCCTTTGATGTATTTTATCGGATGAAAATGTCCCTGTCCGGGAATAACTACTGCTTCTTTGAACGGTATAGGAAAAGGCGTTTCATTCACATAACTCATTTCATGACCAACTTTATCAGCTCCTTCTACAATATTTTTCAATTGTTCCTGTTGCTTTTCATCCAGTGCAAAAAGATAGGCTGATTTTCTGGCAAAATCGCAACTGATATTGTATTGTCGAATGCGGTCTTCAATAATTTCAATAGCGTCACCTCCGGATTCTGCATAAAGTCTGGCTTTTTCAAGACCAAAATCCCTGATAGCCTCGTTGAAGGTAGTATCAAAAAAATCATTTAAGTGAGCCGTTGTTCCCCCTGTTGTTCCAAATCCGATATTCGCAGCCTCCAGAATGATGCATTTCTTTCCGGATTCCTGCAGTTTCATTGCTGTTGAAACCCCTGTAATTCCGCCGCCCACTATGGCAACATCAAATAGCTGGCTGAAATCAGTTTCTGCAGAAAATTTCCTGATCTCCTCCTGCCATATGCTTTTTCTTGCACCGTCTCTGTACATAATTATCCTTTTTGACATTAAACTTACCTGATATTCAGGGTATCGCTTTCGGGGATTCCCACTTTGGCAGTATTGTTCTTCTGATCTCTTTTTCTGTTTTCGTCTTCATCAATATTGCATCTGCAGGATGTAAAAGTAAACAGGCTTAAAACGCCTAAAATAAGGGCTGTTGTTTTCATAATATAATTTTTTTAGTGTTGAATATCTTATCCGTTCACAATTAGCCCTCCATTGGGATGGAGCACCTGTCCGGTAATCTGCGAGGCATCTTTACTGGCCAGAAACAGAAAGCTGGAGGCAATTTCTTCCGGAGTAGCATTTCTCTCGAACGGAGGTTTGTTGGGGTTTTCTTCTTTTTCGTCAAATGTTTCTTCAGTAAGCGGTGTTGCTACAGGGCCGGGCGCAACGGCATTGATGCGGATTCCTTTTGGCTTTGCCTGCAATGCCAGTGAGCGGGTAAAAGAAACAATAGCCCCTTTTGTAGCAGAATAATCAAGAAGCTCCGGATGGCCCTGGTAAGCAGAAACCGAGGTTGTATTGATGACACAGCTTCCTTCTTTCAGATAAGGGAATACGACCTTCGTCAGTAAGATCATTCCCACAATATTGGAATCAAAGGTTTGTCTTATATTTTTCTCTTCAAGATCCTCGATCCTTTCCGCAGGAAACTGAATACCGGCATTATTGATGAGAATATCAATTTTTCCGAATACCGATATCACTTCCTTTACTGTTGCTTCACAGAATTCATAGTCGTTGATGTCTCCTTTGAAAATGATGCATTTTCTATTCAGTGTTTCAATTTCTGCTTTTGTTTTTCCTGCATCATTATCGCTGGAGTGATAAATAATGGCAATATCTGCTCCTTCCATGGCAAAAAGGAGCGCTACAGCCTTACCGATTCCACTGTCGGCACCGGTAATTAAAACAGATTTATTTTTTAATTTTCCGATCATACCGTTATTTATTATTCTTCTGTTGTGGGTTTTTGCATTTCATACATTCTGTGGGCAGCCATACTGTCGCTGGAAATGTTAGCCATGGCGACGGAAAGTTTATTTTTTAAGCCTGATACTATTTTATCATCTCCGTTCATCAGAGCATTGTAACCGTCAATAGCCACTTCTTCAGGAGAAGCGAGATTATCTCTGTCTTCAAGTATTTTACTTGTGTTCATATCCGCTTTATTGAAGAAATCTGTGTCTGTAGGTCCCGGTAAAAGTGCCGTCACTGTAATTCCTGAGTCTTTTAATTCCTCACGGATAGCTTCAGACCATGATAATACAAATGCTTTGGTGCCATGATATACCGATTGCCATGGACCAGGCGCTTTACTGGCTACAGAAGCCAGATTTAAAATTTTTCCTGATCCTTTGGGCAGCCGGTCCTTCAAAAACAGTTTGGTCAATATGATGACAGAAATGATATTTAGCTGTATAATGTCTACTTCCCTGTGAATATCGGTATCCTGAAATTTTCCATAGACACCCTGTCCGGCGTCATTAACCAGAATTTCAGGACTTATCCCATTCATTTTCAACTCTGAATACAGGGAATAAGCTTCTTCTTCCAGAAAAAGGTTTTTGGAGATGCTGATCACATTCACTCCAAAATTTTTAAATTCATCAGACTTTTTTTTCAGCTCTTCATGATCTCTGGCCACAATAACAAGGTCATAGCCGTTCTTGGCAAACAGTTTGGCCAGTTCGTAACCTATACCGCTGGTAGCACCTGTAATGAGTGCAAATTGATTCTTGCGATCCATACATTTTATTTTAAGATTAAAAGCCTGTTCAGCTCACTTTTAAAGCAGCCCAAAATGAATTCCGTATAATAAAGCTGGGCATTCAGGGCTTGTGTTTTAGGATGAAGCTCCAGTTTTTTAGTCAGGATAATTTCACCTTTGTAAGAGAATGAAAAATAGGCGAAAATTTTATATCCGGAATTGCGGATAGGTGTGCAGTAGCCAGTGGTGGCAATAGACCAGTCGGATTCATAAAGTCTGGCTACATTCAATGCCATGGTTTCTGCAATATTTTCTGAAACACAATCGCATTCTTCGGCTTCCTGCCTGTTGACCTTCAGCAGCTTTACTTTTTCCTGCAAAGAATAAGCTGTCATGCCTCCTTTATAAAACATGGAGGCATTCGGCATCTGTGAAAAAGCCAATTGTAAACATCCTGAAGTGACACTTTCTGCCACCGAAATGGTTTCATCTGTGGTCATCAGTGACTGGCTTATATATTCGAGAAGATTTTTTTGAAAATCCATACTGTTAAATTTTAAGTAATTGATTGATCATTGTATCAAAATCCTGTTTATTTCCACGGGTCAAGAACGACCTTTACACAACCGTCTTCTTTTTTATCAAAAATCTCATATCCTCTGCTTACTTCATTAAGAGAAAGGCGGTGGGTAATAACATCATCAAGCGTGATTTTTCCGGTCACAACATAATCCATGAGTTGATCTATGATGGGATGAACATTACATTGTCCTGCTTTAATGGTAATCCCTTTGTCAAAGATCTGTCCGAGTCTGAAATTGTCATAATTGACAGGATACACTCCCAGAACGGAAACAATACCACCTCTTCGGACAGCGCTCATGCATGCTTCCAGCACCTTGATTGAACCTTTTTCAAAGTTCAAAACAGCTTTTGCACGGTCTATAAAGCTCCTTTCCGGTTCAAAACCTACGGCTTCAATACAAAGATCTGCTCCACGTCCGTCCGTCATATCCCTGATCTGTTCTATCGTGCTTTCCGCATCTTCCCACAAAATGGTTTCGCATCCTGTAAGTATTTTGATACGGTCGAGCCTGTATTGAAGAGTATCAACAACAATGATTTTCTTTGCATTATACAAGACAGCACTTTTGGCAGCCATTGTGCCTACGGGCCCTGCTCCGAAAATGACAACAGTTTCTCCTCCTTTAAGTTCTCCCCACATCACGCCTGTATAACCGGTGGGGAAAATATCTGTGAGAAATAAAACCTGTTCATCTGTTAAATTGTCAGGAACCTTTCTGGGACCAAAATGAGCGTAGGGAACTCTTACATATTGTGCCTGTCCGCCATCATATCCCCCATACAGATCTGTATACCCGAATAAAGCTCCGCCTTTATCTTTAAAAATACCTCCTTCCGGTCCATAATAATCGGGGTTACTATGCTCACAGGCAGTAGGAAGATCATGCTGGCAGAAGAAACAGCTTCCGCAGGCAACCGGGAAAGGAACTACTACCCTGTCCCCTACCTTGAGATGGGTAATATTTTTTCCCTTTTCTTCTACAATACCCATAAATTCATGTCCCATTACCATGGGTCTTGCCTGGGGAATTCCTCCTGAATACATGTGCAGATCACTGCCACAAATAGCAGTGGAGGTTACTCTGAGGATAATATCATTTTCATCCAGAATTCTGGGATCTTCTACGGTGTCACAGGTAATGTTACCTGGTGAGTGAAAAACGGCTGCTTTCATAATGTAAATATTTAAAGTGATTGGTGTTGGTGTGAAGGGTGTTTTATGATTACGCGTTTCTCTCCGTTTCAAGATCCCAGACTCTGTGCTGAGCAATAGCCTGGATGAATTTATCTGCAGGATTCCCGTCTTCCCATGTAATGATTCCGGGGTCCTCATGCTGTTTTGTTGCTACGTTGGAATTCTGATACAGGACTTCTGTATCTTTTCCGAAATAAATGGCTTTACAATGTTTATAGGCTTCGTTGATGAAATGCAGTACCTGATGTTTATTTTCTGAAGTCATAAGCTCCTTTACAGCCTCTTCTCCCGGACAGATGGCAAGAGCATCAAAGCATACGCTTGCAATACTCGTAAGAGAGTGCTTTGGTATGAGTTCAGAACCGTCATTTAATCTTACCGGAGCAACACTTGGGGCTATCAGTTCTACTCTGGCACCCTCTGCTTCAAGCTTTGTTTTAAGATCATTCACCGCTCCGCCATCGGCACCGTTAGCCAGGATAAAACCTATTTTACGGCTTTTGATTGTATTTTTTACGGTATGTGCCATGCTCAGTGCACCGGAAACTTTTGTGTCAGGTTCTCTCTCTTCGCTCTGAAGTTCTATAATATTACTGTCTGCAGGCAAGCTTTGGT
Source organism: Chryseobacterium gleum (assembly GCF_900636535.1). NCBI lineage: Bacteria > Pseudomonadati > Bacteroidota > Flavobacteriia > Flavobacteriales > Weeksellaceae > Chryseobacterium > Chryseobacterium gleum. The sequence goes on along the minus strand of NZ_LR134289.1, from coordinate 661,840 downwards.
TAGACCATTCCAGCTTTTTGACTTCTACACCTAATTTTTCTGCAACGCTCCATGCAAGAGACATATCAATATATGCCAGCTGACCTACCAGTCTTTCTCTGATTTCCGGACGGGTTACTTTTGACAGTTCAAAGATCAATGCATTCTGAAGGTGCATTTTTTCCGGCGTTGACTGGCTGTTGTAGAATAATTTAGCCTGAGAATAATGATCTACGAAACTCTTGCTTCTTTCTCTGATTTTCACTCCGGAAACTCTTTCCTGCTGAGAGGTAAATCCACCTTCAGACATCATTGCCTGAAAAGGGCATCCTCCACCGATGGAATTCGGTTCATAACTGCTTTTTCCTTTGACAATCTGTTGTCTCATATGGCCATCCCTCTGGTTATTATGAACGGTATTAAGGGATCTGTTAATCGGTATTTCATGGAAATTGGGAGAGCCCAGCCTTGACAGCTGAGTATCGGTATATGAAAATAATCTTCCCTGCAGCAACGGATCATTGGTAAAATCAATTCCCGGGATAATATGTCCGGGGTGAAAGGCTACCTGCTCCGTTTCAGCAAAGAAATTATCAGGATTTTTGTTTAATGTTAAAGTTCCTACAATTTCTACGGGAACTTCTTCTTCGGGAACTATTTTGGTAGGATCGAGAAGATCAAAATCAAATTTGTGTTCATCTTCTTCAGGAATCAGCTGTACGCCGAAGTCCCATTCAGGATAATCGCCGTTTTCTATGGCTTCCCAAAGGTCTCTCTTATGAAAGTCCGGATCTACCCCGGAAATCATCTGGGCTTCGTTCCAGGCTACAGAGTGTACCCCTAATCTGGGTTTAAAATGGAATTTTACAAAATGTACTTTTCCTGCTTCATTGATGAATTTAAAGGAATGTACCCCGAAACCTTCCATCATTCTCAGGCTTCTCGGGATGGCTCTGTCACTCATCAGCCACATAATCATATGCATGCTTTCGGGCATCAGTGATATAAAATCCCAAAATGTATCGTGGGCCGATGCTGCCTGTGGAATTTCATTATCCGGTTCAGGCTTTACAGCGTGCACGAGATCAGGAAATTTGATAGCATCCTGGATAAAAAACACTGGCATATTGTTGGCCACAAGGTCATAATTCCCTTCTTCAGTATAAAATTTTACAGCGAAACCACGTACATCTCTTGCAAGATCCGTACTTCCTTTGCTTCCCGCAACTGTTGAAAATCTCACAAAAACAGGTGTTTCTTTTCCTAATTCTGTTAAAAATTTTGCTTTGGTATATTCTGCAAGGCTTTTGGTAAGCTTAAAAATACCGTGGGCTCCGGAACCCCTCGCATGAACTACTCTTTCGGGAATTCTTTCATGATCGAAATGGGTAATTTTTTCCCTGAGGATAAAATCTTCCAGTAATGAAGGACCACGTTCTCCTGCTTTGAGAGAATCCTGATTGTTATTGATCTTTAAACCCTGGTTGGTGGTCAGTTTTTCATTTTCATTGGAAGTGCTGTGCAGGTCAAGCTGTTCTGCTTTTTTGTTGTGTTCGTTGGTTTTCATATTCATAATCTTTTTTTGTGGTTGATCTGTTTTTCAAAAGCAGTTAATAAGGGGGCTACAGAATTAATCTGTTTTATTTTCCAGGATTTCAAGGAACCTGTTGATATATTCTTCCTCTTTCAGAACCTTATAGTAAGCCGTTTTGGCATATAAAGTAAAAGATGGAGATTCAAATTTTATTTCAGTTTCCATTTCAGCGGTTCCCATCGTATTTTTAGTATGGAATTCCCGGATATGAAGGAGATATTCATTTATGTAGGTGTCAATTGTATGTTTCAGGATATCACATTTCGCATTATTTTTAATCTTTTCCAAAGACTTGATCAGAAAAGCAGTCACTCCGTAAGAATTGATAATCGGCGGAAATAAAGACGCATTCTCTATTGCATTATTTTTATCATTCAGCCCGGAATGTTGTAAAGTGTCGTTTTCAAATATCATATTCTAAAAATGGTATTAGTTGTGAGGAGCTTTTAAATATTGCTCAAAATAATGGAGGTCGTTTTTATCTTTAATGGACAGATAAAACATGATCTGTTCCGGTTCTTTTAATCCAATACTGCTGAAGCTGTCGAAATGGGCAATTAGTGCCTGAATATTTTCAATATCAATATCTTTCAGAATAATGAACAGAAGAAAAATATTTTCTCTGATCTCTTTGGCATACACTGCTGCTCCGTCTTCAAAACACTTCCCTGTATGAGGTATTTTTATAAAATCTTTGTGTCTCAGTTTTTTTATTATGTTCTGACAGTCCATATATTTTGATTTCATAGTTAAAAATAAGCCACATAGAACAAGCTACATGGCTTATTGCATGCTTTAATCTTCCTGTTCTGCATCAAAATTGATGGATGTTTCTGCAATATCGGTAAGCAGGGAATCAGTATCTTCTTCTTCCTGAAGTGTTCTTTCCAGAAGGTCTGCTGCCTTATCGTGCCCCATGGTAATGGCAAGCTGTGCAAGTCCGCCGTAGGTGGCAATTTCATAATGTTCTACTTTCTGTGCAGCAATAATAAGGGCGACATCTCTTGTTGCAGAGCCATCTTCTGTGGCTTTGATGACTTCTTCACCTTCTTCTATAATTCCTTTGATGGCCTTACATTCTTTTTTTTCAGGCTTCTCGTCAATAAGCTGGAATACTTTTTCCAGACGTTTCACGTGTTTTTGGGTCTGAAGATGATGATCCTCAAAGGCATCTTTCAGCTCTTCAGTAGTAGCTGCTTCCTGCATTTTCTCCAGGGCATCCAGGATCGCATTTTCAGCAAAATAAATATCTTTAAGTGCACTCACAAAGAATTGGTGAAGCGGTGAACTTTTCATTTCATCTTCTTTCACAGTTGGCTTATCTGCAGTTCCTTTTTTAGTAGCAGAAACAGCACTATTGTTTTCTAATATTTTATTTGGCATGGTATGAATGGTGTTTTGATATTAAAAGGATTACCTCTTTATATATTTAAAGAGGCAATCCTGGAAAAAGAATTATGAATTACGTCTGCCTCCGAATCCGGAACGACCTGAAGATCTTCCGCCTCCGTGGGAAGCCTGGCCTCCCATTCTGGCTATTCTTGTACGTTCAGCTTTGCTCATAGATGCGAAACCTCTTCTTGATGTTCCCGAACCTGAATTTGATCCGCCTCTTCCTGAGCTGCTGCCATTATTTCCTGATCTTGATGAGCCTCCTCTTCCTGAACCAGAGTTAGAAGATCTGCCTCCACCATGTGAAGCCTGACCACCCATTCTGGCGATTCTGGTACGCTCAGCTTTACTCATAGATGCGAAACCTCTTCTTGAAGTACCACTTCCTGATGATGACCTGCCCCTGCCTCCTGATCTGGAGCCGGAACCAGAATTTGAACGTCCACGGGAACCACCACCGGAGTTTCTTCCACGAGATCCGCCTCTACCTGAAGTAAATCTTCCCTGGCTGTCTCTTTGCTGGTTTCCGTTTCCTCCTCTGGAACCTCCTCTTCTTCCGCCGCTGCGTCCTCTCTGATCATCATCGTCATCATCTTCTTCGTCATCGTAGTCTTCATCATCCTCATCATAATCATTGTCGTATTCATCATAATCATCTTCATCGTAATCATCGTCATAATCCTCATCTTCATCAAAATAATCTTCGTATTCTGAAAAGTCATCATCGTAATCTTCATCTCTTGAGGCATCATTATAACCATGATCATAGCCTAACTGATAAACTTCTTCTAAGTTTTCCGGTGAATGTGACTGTCCTCTTGAACTGCGGTTTCTTGAATTTCTAGTGTTCATAACTGAATTTTTTATTATTAATATTTAGTGATGTGTATTGCAGTCCGTGACTAGTATTAGACGGCAACAAATTGGGTGTCGGTAATTTTAAAATGATAATAAAAGCAAACGCTTTTTATGTTCCTTTTACTAAGGTCTTAAGAATTGGATTGAAAATTTATATTTCAAATGTACATCATAATAATTCACTTTTTTATGACCTGAATCATGTTAATGTAGATTAATACAAAACTTTCTGTTTTTTTATGATAATATCAGCTACTTTTTTGTTCTTTTAAACTGATCTGATGTATGAGTCTTCTGTAAAAAAAATATATTACAGAAGACTTTCATCAATATTGTTTCCATAATCTAATGGATTGATGTAATAAAAAAAATCACAAAATAATATACGAAACTGTTTCTAATATAGAATTTTGCGATTTTCAATTCTCAGGATTTTATCCTTCTCCATATGTTTGATGGTCCTTATTGCGGTTTCTACACAAAGACCAGTAAGACTAGCCATCTGCTGCCTCGTTAATGGAATCAGGAATGAATATGGACGTGCATCTTTCTGAAAGCTCTTCAGATAATCCATCAGGCCTCTAAGCCGAATAGACGGATTTTGAGATGAGAGATTCTGCATCATGATAAATTTATAATAAAGGCGCTCAGAAAGAAAACTGCTTACTTCCATGCATAACTCCGGATTCTGGTTCAGCAGATTTAAAAAAACGGATTTATGAAGCCTTAAAACAGTACATTCTGTAATAGCCTCTGCATTCATCGGATAAGGCTTATCTATGAAAAGTATCGATTCACCACAGCTTTCTCCATCGGATAAAATGTTTTGAATAAATTCTTTCCCTTCTTCATTATAATTATTAAGTTTTATTTCCCCCTTAATAATCTGGTAATAATAGTTGGGGATGTCCCCTTCAAAGAATATAGTTTCTGAAGGGCTATAGTGTCTCGTTTCTGCTCCCGCTGAAATCAAAATATTTTCGTCGATAACCATAATAGTTGTTTTTTGGTGTTGTTTTCTTCTTCTCCTCTTCTTTAGTCTTAGTAAAAATATCATTGGGAACTGATGGTAGTATGTATGCAAAAATTGCACCTTTATGATTATTTATGAAGTTAAAAAAAGTTAAAAATATTAATAAATGTAAACCTATTTCGAACTATTGGTTAATTATTTTTATTAAAAATTAATTTAAATTAAACTTTTGATACCACATTTTGAAGTTGTAATTTCAACTACCCGAAAAAAATATTAGAAAATAAAAACCCGTTTAGTTTGATTAAAACGGGTTTTTTCAAAAGAATAACAGAAAAAACCGTTATTTTCTTGGAGATTTATTGTTAGAGGTTCTTGCAGTATCTGCGTGTTTTTTTGTAGAAACTGTATCCGTACGCATTGTATCTGCAGGAACCGGAGCCATAGGGGTAACATTGGAGACGGTATCTGTCCTCATCGTATCAGAGATAACACTATCAGTTGTAACGGACGTTTCTGTTCTGTTTTCTTTTTTACAGCTCAGGACAATGACTCCCATGAGCAGGATTGACATAATAAATTTCATAATAGTATATTTTGTGGTGATGGTTCAAAAGTAGACCATTATGAATCCGTTTTCTTATGACTTAAATCATAATGCTTTATTTTTCGTTATTTCGCAAATTTTTTAGTTCCTGCAACGCATAAAATTACTCCCACTGTCACACCCAGCATTCCCAGACTTACCTGTTCGTGAAGAAGCCAGGCAGCCAATGCAAGACCAAAGAAAGGCTGAAGCAGCTGTAACTGTCCTACAGTAGCAATACCGCCCTGCGCCAGGCCTTTGTACCAGAATATAAATCCAATAAACATGCTGAAAAGGGAGATATAAGCCATCCCGAACCATCCCTGGAAACTGACATTGCCGATATCATCAGGAAAATAAATAAAAAATAAAGGAATCATAACAGGTAACGCCAACACCAAAGCCCATGAAATTACCTGCCAGCCACCTAATGTTTTTGAAAGTTTTGCACCTTCTGCGTAGCCCATACCGCATAAAATAACAGCAAGCAGCATCAGGACATCACCAATAGGCGAAGCAGATATTCCTTGCGAAACGGCATATCCGATCACTAAAAGACTTCCTACAATTGAAAAAAGCCAGAATACAGGATGAGGCCTTTCCCCTCCACGCATCACCCCGAATACAGCAGTTGCCAATGGAAGCATTCCCAGAAATACAATAGAATGCGCCGAGGTAAGATATTGAAGAGCTAATGCTGAAAGAAGCGGAAAACCTATCACACAGCCCAGGGAAACCAGAAGCAGAGGGACTAAATCTTTTTTAACAGGACGTTTTTCCTTCCCTATGCCTAACACTATAAAAGCTAATACTCCTGCCACCGCTGCACGGACTATGGTTACAAAGATCGGGCTCATTTCCATCACTGCCAACTTGGTAGCGGGCAATCCGCCACTGAACAGCAGCACTCCTATAAAGCCATTAATCCATCCACTTATATTTTCATCTTTTGATAATTGATTGGTCATCATTTTACTAAGCTTTTAATTGATTTTCCAAAATTAGAAAGGATAAGCAGATAAACACAGTATCAGTTTTGTATATTTGCATGAGCACAGTTCAACATTATGAGTAAAGAATTTTTATATACAGAAATTGCAGACGGCATTGCAAGGCAGATCAGAAATGGGGTCTTAAAAGCCGGAGATAAGCTTCCTTCGGTAAGAATGCTGTGCCAGGAACATCAGGTAAGTATGAATACAGCCAAGCGTGTTTTTCTGGAACTGGAATCACAATCTTTAGTAGAACCCAAGCCGCAATCCGGTTATTTTGTAAGTCAGCTTCTCTCTGCAAAGCTTCCTTTGCCTGAAGTAAGCCGTCCGTCGCTCATTGCCAATAATGATGAACCGGATGAGCTGATCAGCAAAGTATATGAAAATATGGGGAAAAACGGCATAACTTTTTTCTCTATCGGAATTCCGTCAGGCGATCTTTTGCCCCAGGCAAAACTGAAAAAAGAAATTGTAAACGCTACCAGAGAATTAAAAGATGGCGGCACAGAATATGAAGAACTTCAGGGAAATCTGAAACTAAGAAGAATGATTGCCATACGTTCTTTACAGTGGGGAGGAAACCTGAATGAAAATGACCTGATCACTACCAACGGCGGAATGAATGCGCTTTCTTTCTGTTTAATGGCCTTAGGAAAACCCGGAGATACCATTGCTATTGAAAGCCCCTGTTATCCAGGAATTCTGCAGCTAGCCAACGGACTGGGTCTTAAGGTACTGGAACTTCCTACCCATCCCACTACCGGAATCGAAATTGAAGCTTTAAAAAAAGTAATTCCTCAAATCAATATCTGTCTCCTTATTCCCAATTTCAACTCACCTTTGGGAAGCTGTATGCCTGATGAAAATAAAAAAGAAATTGTAAAAATACTTTCTGAAAACAATATTCCACTGATAGAAGATGATGTGTATGGAGATCTTTATTTCGGGTCCAGCCGTCCGAAATGCTGTAAATCTTTTGATAAAGACGGAAATGTATTGTACTGTAGTTCTATTTCAAAAACTTTAGCTCCGGGTTATCGTGTGGGCTGGATTGCTCCGGGAAAATATAAAGACAAGATTATGAAGCTTAAACTCCTTCATTCCACTTCATCTATTTCTATCGTGAATGAAGCAGTAGCTAATTTCCTGAAATCCGGAAAATATGAAAAGCATCTTCAGCAGCTCCGAAGGACATTGCAGATCAATTATCAGAACTATGTTCAGACCATAGCAGAATCTTTTCCGGAAGGTACCAAAACGAGCCGTCCGCAGGGAGGATTATCAATATGGATAGAATTTGATAAAAAGATAAAAACAACAGAATTATACGATCTGGCCATCAAGCAGAACATAAGCATCGCTCCCGGAAGAATGTTCACCTTGCAGGAGCAGTTTGAAAACTGTATGAGACTCTGCATAGGGCTTCCATGGTCGGAAAATACACAGACAAAGCTGAAACAGATTGGACAGCTTGCCCGAAAGATCTATTTGAAGTAAGGAAGATGAGGGCTGGAAGATGGAGAAGTGATTTTAGTTTTAAGGACAGCTTAGAAGGTGTAAATAATAACTACAAGTTCTTCAATGTTTACTAGAACTTCAAGCTTCCCTCTCTCATCTTCCAGCTTTTTATTTATCCGGAACGAAATTTTTTCTCGCCAGTTCTTTTCTTACACGGCTCAGGCTCTCAGGAGTGATCCCCAGATAAGAAGCAATCATCCATTGCGGAACTCTCAGCAGTAAATCCGGATACATTTTAATGAATTTCATGTACCGTTCTTCTGCAGTTTCTCCCAGCAGGGAATTGATCCTGTTCTGAAGACTTCTGATGTGTTTCTGGAGAAGGAAGTCACTCCTCTCAATACTGTTCGGAAATTGCTCTACAAGCTTATTGAAAAAATCAGGATGTAAAAACAGAACTTCTGAATCTTCAACAGCTTCTATATAGTAAATGGATTTTTCATTGAAATAAAGGCTGCTTCGGTCCGATATCAGCCAGCTTTCCGGAGCAAACTGTATAATATGTTCTTTTCCGTTCTTATCAATAGAATACATTTTCAGCAGGCCTTTTTCCACAAAGAATATATGACGGCATATTTCGCCATACTGAAGAAGAAACTGGTTTTTAGGGATTTTCTTTACTTCGTAATGCAGACTGCAGGTATTTACGTTCTGAAGCGGAACATTTAAAACTTTGGCTAAATAATTATTTATATTCTTCATGACACAATCTGGCTTAAGGAAATATCCTGGTGTGAAGCATTGTTTACAGCTTTTCCGTTCTCAATTACAATCAGCTGCGGACTTTCATGTCTGATCTCAAAGTCTGTTGCTATTTTGTTGGAAACAGGTCTGTGAGCCAAAAGATCCAGGTAATATACATTAACCGGCTGTTCTGAATTCTCAACCTCTTTTTCAAAGTTTTTCAATACAGTCTTGCTGATAAAGCAACTTGTAGAATGTTTGAATATGGCTATCTTCTTCTGAAAAGAATCTTCTATCGCTCTGGCAAGATCCTCTTCAGATTCTATCTTTTTCCAGAATGTTTTTTGTTCAGGGTTTTCACTTTTTCCACCGAATATTTTATCAAAAAAACTCATACATTAAATTGTTTTAGATGGTGATCCAGATGCTTGTATTCTAAAAATGTCCAGTCTTTTTCAGTCATGCTTCCGAACAACCTGTGACGGCCCGGCAGCTTGTTATTACAACAAACTTCCCGGAATTCTTCCAGCGTTTTCAGCAGATTGGCTTTTGATTCATCAAAATCACACTCAAAATTAACGATTAGTTTTTGAAAAGTAGGCATGTTTCTGGGAATTCCATTATTGAAAACATACATTTCTATTTTAGTACAGATTCCTATGGTCTCAAACAGGATATTGATACGGGGAAGGTCCAGTTTTTCCAAAGCTACCTGAAGAACCAGATCACAATGTTTCAGCATCTGACACACGTTCATTTTTCCCCATTTTCTTTGGGAATTTTCAGATAACATGGAAATTCTGTCCACAATTTCCTTATAGTATGTGGGATTATTAAGACTCTTTCTTACCAACCTTTTTCTATCTTCAGATTTTCAATATGGGCAAAATGATGATTACAGTGCCAGACGTATAAAGCAAGACTTTCTCTTAAATTATAGTTTTTGTTATGTTCGGGATGATGAAATGTTCTTTCAAACTGTTTGTTCGTAAGGCTTTTAAGAAGAACAACCCATCTCTGGTGTGTTCCTTTCAGCATTCTCATAGCAGGTTTTACCGGCATATGAAAACTATCCTGAAGCTCTGCCCATTTTGCTTCATCATAAGGTTTTATGGTAGGATTATCTTCAGTAAGGGCCAGTTTAAAACGGATAAAGCTGTTCATATGACTGTCTGAAAGATGGTTGACAAGCTGTCTGACAGTCCAGCCGCCTTCCCTGTAAGGAGTATCCAGCTGCTCGTCGGTAAAATGTTCAATGAGATTTTTCAGCCTGCCGGGAAAGTCTTTGATAACTTTAATGTAAGTGTCCAATGTAGTATCACAAATATTTTCAGGGGCTTCAAACTGCCCTATTGGAAACTTTTTCTTCTCTAAATCGCTCATTGCTACGGTTTTAATTTTTAAACGGTTCAGGTTTATCCGATTATATCTTTCAGGACAACTTTTCAGATATCACTTGTGTAAATTTATCAAAATTTCAAGAATATAAAATGAATAAAGCATTAATTGTAGAGATAACAATTTATTGGACAATATATCTTCATTAAAAACGGCCTCAGTGATGATACTGGGCCGTTTTTAGAAATTATTTTTAGAAATTAATAACCATGCAGATCAATTCCTTCTGTTCTTTGTAAAGTTACTTTCTTACCCATTTTCTTTTGAATTACTCTGAAATGCTGTAACTCATCATCAGTAAGAATGCTGATTGCCGTTCCCTTTTCATTGGCACGGCCGGTTCTTCCGATACGGTGAATATAATCCAAAGGAGAACGTGGCAATTCATAATTGATAACACATGGCAGGGATTCGATATGAATTCCACGACCGATCAAATCTGTAGCAACCAGAATCTGCGCTCCGTTTACTTTAAATTCTTCCAGATTATTTCTTCTTGCTCCCTGAGACTTCTGGCTGTGAATAGCCACAGCCTTAATTTTATTCTTTTTAAGCTTTTCCACCAGGTTATCCGCAGATCTCGTAGATGAAACGAAGATCAAAGCTTTTTCAACTTTCTTTTCTTTGATCAGATACCGTAAAAAAGGGCCTTTATTTTCAGGAGCAACATGGTAGGCCAGCTGCTCAATATTCTCAATTTCGACTTCTTCTTTTTTAATTTCAATGATGACAGGATTAATAGACAACTTCTCTTTCATTTCAGCCACCTTATCATTTAGTGTAGCCGAAAACAAAGTCGTTTGTTTTACGACAGGCATCAGAGCAAAAAGTTTATTCATTTCTTCCCCAAAACCTAACTGAAACATTTTATCCGCTTCATCAATTACCAGATGCCGGATTCCGGAAATACTCAAAGCATTATGGTCAATCAGGTCCAATAAACGTCCGGGTGTTGCTATCAGAACTTCCACTCCAAACATCCCCTTCATCTGTGGATTTATAGAAACCCCACCGTAAACTGCCATTGTACGGATTTCTCTTTTCAGATTTCCTGTAAAAGCTTTGAACACTTCGTCAATCTGAATCGCTAATTCCCTGGTAGGAACTAATATTAATACCTGAATATTACGTCCTTTTTTAACGTCTGCATTCTGAAGCTTTTCTAAAATCGGCATCACAAAACAAGCCGTTTTCCCGGAACCTGTCTGTGCAATTCCCATAAGATCTTTCCCTTGTAAAATCACAGGCACAGCCTGCTCTTGGATCGGGAATGGCTTTAAATACCCCAGTTTGTTGACAGAACGAATAATATTGTGTGATAATCCTAACGATTCAAATGACATAAAATACTTATTTCCTGCAAAGATACGCTATTGTTATTTGGTTTATCTCTTAAAATCCTGTACGCTTCTTACAAAAAGAAATTATTCTGATTGATGATCACTTCATTTTATAAGGGTTAAAAGTTTATGTTGCCGATTTGTCCGATAATTCAGTTTTGGACAAATTTTTGCGGATTAGTTTTGTAAATTTATCAAAAATTCGAGAATTCAAAATATGAAAAAAGCGTTAATAATAGTCGATGTACAGAATGATTTTTGTGAAGGCGGAGCACTTGCGGTCCCTGGAGCCAGCGAAATTATTCCATACATCAATCTCCTGATGGAGGAAAATGAATATGACCAGATTGTTCTGACTCAGGACTGGCATCCCGCGGGTCATAAAAGCTTTGCAAGCAGTAATGGAAGAAAGGTAGGAGAAAGTATTATTTTAAATGGAGTTCCACAGTTTATGTGGCCGGATCACTGCATCCAGGGAACTTTCGGTGCAGAGTTCCATAAAGATCTGAACAGGGACAAAGTAACCCACATCGTACAGAAAGGGAAAAATATTGAAATAGACAGCTACAGCGGTTTCCAGGATAATAACCATTTTATGAAAACCGGTTTGGATGACTTTTTAAAATATCATGACATTCAATTGGTAGAAATCGTAGGGTTGGCATTAGATTATTGTGTGAAATTTACTGCGTTGGATGCTGTTGCCAACGGTTATGTAACTTGTCTGCATTTCAACGGTACACGTGCTGTTAACGTAAAACCGGACAATGCCAGGGATGCCATCTATGAAATGATTGAAAAAGGCGTAACCGTTTTAGGGTAATTATAAATGATGAGTTATGAATTTTTATATTCATCCCTTAATATAACAAAAAGCGCAGGAAATAATTCTGCGCTTTTATATTTATTATCCTAAAATCCTTTTGAAAATATGATGTAAGCTGGAATCCTGAATCTGTTATTCATAATTCATAACTTATAATTCATCATTATTTTAAAGCATTTTAAGATTGTTCACTTCCAGTTCTGTAAGGATTCTCCAATGTCCTCTCTTGATGTTTTTCTTCGTTAAGCCTGCAAACATCACTCTGTCCAAAGCTTCCACTTCGTAACCTAATCTTTGGAAAATTCTTCTGATAACACGGTTCCATCCGATGTGTATTTCAATTCCTACTTCATTCTTTGGTTTTCCTTCAATATAAGAAATCTGATCAACAACAGCTACACCTTCATCAAGACGAATACCTTCTGCTATAAGACGTAAATCTTCACCGGTAAGCTTTTTATCCAATGTTACATGATAAATCTTTTTGGCGTCAAAAGATGGGTGTGTCAGTTTTTTCGTCATGTGCCCGTCGTTAGTCAATAAGATAACTCCTGTTGTAGAACGGTCCAGTCTTCCAACCGGGAAAAGTCTGTAAGGAGAAGCATTGGCTACAAGATCCATAACTGTTTTTCTTGCTTTGTCGTCTTTTGTAGTGGAAATATAACCTTTTGGCTTATTCAAAAGTACATATACAGGTTTTTCAGGCGTAATGCTTTGTCCGTCAAAAACTACCCTGTCTGTTTTCTGTACCTGATAACCCATTTCAGTTACCACCTTTCCGTTCACTTCTACCAGCCCCTGGGTAATCAGTTCATCAGCTTCTCTTCTGCTGCAGATCCCGGAATTAGCGATATACTTGTTAAGACGGATGCTGTCTTTATGAACATCTTTTTCAATTTTGTTCAGTCTTCTTTTCTGTACAAAAGATTTCGCTCTGTCTTCATTTCTTTCATCACCGTTAGATGGTCTTCTTCCATATTTCAGGCTGCCTCTTTCGTACTTATCTCTTGTATCAAAATTTTTCCCGCCTCTTTTAGGTTTTCCAAAAGATTTCTTCTCATAGCTCTCACTTTTGTTCGTGATATAAGGTTTTCTTTCAGATTTTGAACCAAAATCATCATTGGAATTTTCGAAACTGTCGGTATTTCTTTTGAAAGGTTTCTTTTCAAATCTTGAGTTGGATCCTTTATGTTCCGGCCCTTTTTTTCCTCCGTCTTTAGAAAAAGGCTTTTTAAAAGGTTTTGATCCTGAAGAATTTCCAGATCTGGAAGCACGAGAATCATCAGAACTTTTCTTGGTTGAAATTCTTGGTCTCTTTGGTCTGTCTGAATTATTATTATCTCTGCTCATTCTAAAAATTTCTGCAAAGATAGTAATTTAGTTACGAGTTAAAAATTAAGAATCATAACTTTGCACCATAGTTTACATTTTAACTTTACATACAATAGAAGATGATAACAATATTAAACGATAATTTTTCACAGCTCAACGAGTTTCTTCACGAGAGATCTTTCAGTAAAATTTTTATTCTTGTAGATGAAAACACCCATGAATACTGCCTTCCTGTTCTTTTAGGAAATATGGAAACTGATCTTGGCTTTGAAATTTTAGAGATTGAGGCCGGAGAGGAAATGAAAAATATCCAGACAGCCAATCAGCTTTGGGAAATTCTTACGGAGATGAAAGCAGACAGGAAGGCATTGGTTATCAACCTTGGTGGCGGTGTCATTACGGATATGGGCGGATTTGTTGCATCTACTTATAAAAGAGGAATTCAGTTCATCAATATCCCCACTACCCTTTTATCCATGTGTGATGCTTCCATAGGAGGAAAAACGGGGATCGATCTGATGCATTATAAAAATATGGTAGGAACTTTTGCTTTTCCTGAGCAGATTTTCATTTTGCCTAAATTCCTGGAAACATTACCATTTAAAGAATTAAGAAGCGGTTTTGCTGAAATGCTGAAGCATGGATTAATTGCCGATAAAAACCATTGGGACCAGCTGATTCAGATCCGTAAACTGGAAGTGGAAACCGTAATTCCGCTTATTCAGACTTCAATGCATATTAAGCAAAATGTTGTAGATCAGGATTTCCATGAGCAGAATATCAGAAAAACACTTAATTTCGGACATACGATTGGCCATGCTGTGGAAAGCCTATGTTTACAGCAGGAAAATCCTATTCTTCATGGTGAAGCTGTAGCTATGGGAATGATCGCTGAAGCTCATCTGGCATTTCTTGAAAACCTTATTTCTGAAGAAGATTCAAAAATGATCATTGAAAACATCCAGAGATACTACCCATATCTTGATATCAGTGATTTTAAAGATGAAGATATCACAGCATTATTACTGAATGATAAAAAGAATACGGACAGTAAAATCAATTTTTCCCTGCTTTCAGGAATCGGTTCTTGTACCTATGACCATCAGTGCAGCCAGAAAAACATAATTGAATCAATAGCTTTTTATAGAAAACTGAACGATGCTTAACTGTTTTTCTGAAAAATAAATTGGTTTTATAAAGTTATTTTGACAAAATTGTCAATTTAGACACTTTCTAAACAAATGTTTATTTATGTTTTTAGAACACTGTAAATCAATCAAATAATTATAAAATCACTTAAACACTAAGTGATTTTTTTATTGATTTTAATCATAAAAAACTTTTTTGGCAAGCAATTTGGAAGATACTCTGCGTTCAACTGAAAATGTTGAATAAGTAGTAAAATTTAAAATTAAGAAAGAGTAAAATTAAAAAATTAAAGTTATGAAAAAGTTAATTTTAGGATTAGCGTTAACTGCAGGAACATTCGCATTCGCTCAACAGACAGGAAATACATCTTCTAATCCAGTAACATTTGGTGTAAAAGGAGGAATGAACGTATCTTCATTATCTAATGGTGCAGATCTAAGTGACTCTAAATCAAAAATTGGTTTTAATGCAGGAGTTTTTGCTAATATTCCATTAGCGAGTTCTTTTAGTGTACAACCGGAAGTAATTTACAACGATTTGGGCTCAAAAGTAACAAGAGAATATACTGTACTTGGAAATAATTATAAAAGTGAATATTCAAGAAATTTAGGGTATGTTGCTGTACCAGTAATGTTTCAGTATAATGCTACACCTGAATTCTTCCTTGAAGCAGGACCTGAATTCGGTTTCCTTGTAAGCGCTAAAGATAAGTTAAAGAGCTCAACAAACAATAGCAACAATACTCAGGTTGCAACTCTTAACAAAGATGACTTCCAAACTTTCAACTTCGGTATCGGTATTGGTGCAGGATATTACTTCATTCCTAATTTAGGAATTACAGCAAGATATACTGCAGGTCTTACTGATATTTATAAAAACAACTCTGGTGATGCAGTAAGAAACAATGTATTCCAGGTAGGATTAGCTTATAAATTCAAATAAGCTTATATATTCAATAACAAATTTTATATTCAATAGAAAGATCAGATTATTTTAATCTGGTCTTTTTTTATGTATGATTAACAGCTTGTTCACTTTGGCATAAGATTTGTTAGTTAAAGAAATGTTAAATAAAACTTAAAAACTATTAAATAAAAACTTATGAAAAAGATTTTTTTAGGTCTTGCATTAGTAGCAGGAACTTTCGCATTCTCTCAGAAAACTTCAGCTTCTGCTGCTTCAACTTCTCCCGTTAGATTTGGATTAAAAGCAGGTCTTAATATTTCAACTCTTACTGAAAACGATTTCAATTCTAAAGCAGGATTTTACGGAGGAGTATTTGCTAATATTCCAGTAGCGCAGGACTTCTCTTTCCAACCGGAAGTATTGTACAGCGGAATGGGAGCAAAAATTAAAGGTGCTAATGATCTTAAAGTAAATTTAGATTATATTTCCGTACCATTAATGCTTCAATATAATGCTCTGCCTAACTTATATTTAGAAGCAGGACCTCAGTTCAGCTTTTTGATTAATTCAAAACTTAAATCTGGTTCTAATTCTGCAGATGCTAAAGACTTATTTAAAGGTTTTGACTTCGGAATTGGTCTTGGCGCAGGCTATTATTTCACACAGAATATCGGCGTTACAGCAAGATATGTTGCTGGTTTAACAGATGTTGCTAAAAACAGACCTGATCTATCTGAAGATAAAGCTAAAAACGGAGTATTCCAGTTTGGTTTAGCTTATAAATTCTAATAAAAAACTTATGTCAATACAAAGCCGGATTTAATAAATCCGGCTTTTTTGTTTAGAAATGATTTTGGCAAGAAATTTGCGTATTGAGTACTGATTGTACCCTAATCCGGAATTCCAACTTACAGTTCCTGTTATACAATAAGTAAGCGTAATTCATTTATTTTAATTCAACTGGATATAAAACTGAAACCTAACTATTACCATAAACTTTTAACGAGAACTGCATCGGTTTGTCCGAAACAACAGAATACTGAAAAGTATTTTGCTCAACAATGAAAATACATTTTGATTTCAATAGAAAAAGTCAGGTTTATTAGTTTAAGCCTGACTTTTTCGCTTATTGTGCGATTTATATTACTTTTCTCTTTTATGGCAGATATTTTGCTGCATTAATCGGTTTAAAACTTTAATCATGAAAAAGGTATTTTCAGGACTGGCATTGGCCGGATCACTTTTATTGAACGCTCAGGAAAAACAACAGTCAGTTTCTTCAAAATCTCCCGTCACATTTGGTGTTAAAGCAGGATTCAATGCCTCTACACTTAGCACTGGTAAAGCTGATAATGCTGACAATAACCAAAAGTTAAAGCTTGGCTCCTATATCGGCGTATTTGTCAATATTCCTGTTGCAGAAAAATTCAGTGTACAGCCGGAACTTCTTTTTAGCCAAATGGGCTCAAAAACAGAAGGGAAATATACCTATGGATCTGCCTTGGGCAATCAGTTGATAATACAGGAATTTAATTATAAGACCAATCTGAACTACCTTGTTCTGCCTGTAATGGTTCAATATCATATCCTTCCTCAGCTTTATGTAGAAGCAGGACCGGAATTCGGGCTTCTTCTGGGCGGAAAAGTTGAAGGAGACCAAAGAGCTCAAAATACTTACAATGGTACGGTAAGCATTTATAATGAAAGCTTTTCCAATAAAATCTCAATGGACCTTTACAATAGATTCAATTTTGGGATAGGAATGGGTGCAGGATATTATTTTACCCGGAACTTTGGTGTAACAGCCAGATTTACAGCAGGTATCACAGACATTTTTAAGCATGATTATTATAATAATAAGGTAAGAAATAATGTACTCCAGGTTGGAGTTGCTTATCAATTTAAATAGAGATATTAATTTTCAAAAACGCATGCCGGGCACAAAGTCCGGTATTTTTTATGTCCGGCTTAAAAAACAATCCAAAATACCTCTTTATTTGTGTAAAAACACTCTCATTTTTTTAATTTTTCATTATTTCGTTGATCAGCAATAAAGTATTTTTTACATTAAACTCTTTTCATACATAACGGGTATAGCAGTACATTTATTCAATAAAAAGGGATAAATGGTTAAAAAAAATCTTTTAAAAAACCGCTCCCAAACCCTTATAAACAGACCTTTTTCAACTTTGGCAAGCAATTTGCAAAATAATTCGGGTCTGATTGAAATGATCGACACACAAATAGTAAAATTAAAAAATAAAATTATGAAGAAGTTATTTTTAGGATTAGCATTAACTGCTGGTGTATTAGCTTTTGCTCAGGAAACAGAAACAAAAACAGAGACCAATACAGTAACAGCATCGCCACTAAAAAAAGATGTTCAACCGGTTAGATTCGGTATTAAAGCAGGAGGAAACTCATCTTACTTCAGCAAGCAGAAATTCGGGATCAACTCTCAGCAATTAGGTTTCCACGCTGGTGCATTCGTTAATATTCCAATTTCAAGACAATTCAGCTTCCAGCCAGAGGTATTATACAATCAAATGGGAGCAAAAGATGTGATTTCATCTACAGAAACTGATAATGGAGTTACGAATGTGAAGACTAGAGTTGAGGACAGAGTAAAAATGAACTATATCTCAGTTCCGTTAATGGTTCAAATGAGACCTGTAGATAATTTTTATATTGAAGCAGGACCTGAATTCAGTTATTTCATCAACGGGAAAAATAAAGGAGAATCAACTGTAGCAAGCACTACAGGAGGTGTTACAACCACTACTACAAGTTCTCACTCTACAGATATTGACAAAGATCAGATCAACAGATTCAATTTCGGATTAGGTCTTGGTTTAGGATATGATATCACGCCGAACATTGGTATCAATGCAAGATATGTGAACAGCCTTACAAAAATCGATAAGAGCAGACCGGCAGCTGAAAATAACAACAGAGTATTCCAGTTAGGTCTGAACTATAAATTCTAAGTAAAGAACCAATTTTTTAACCCTAAGTGCATTAACCAGCACCTATAAAATCGCCGGAAGAAATTCTTCCGGCGATTTATATTGTAGCAAAATCTGATATTTATTCAAATATTCTGGGATCGTCACTGATAACGCCATCTATCCCCATATCTTTTAGTTCTTTTAATCTTTCTCTGGTATTTACGGTCCATGGGATTACTTTCATACCCAATGCATGACATTCCTTTATCAATTGTGCTGTTACAAGAGTATGTTCAGGGCTGTAAATCGTAGGAGTAAAACTCAGGAATTTCATATCTCCTGCTACTCCATTCAGATGATCGGGATACATCTTAAATTTTTCCAGAGGAATATTTTTAAAATAAGCCTGCTGCTGAGTCCGTTTTTTATCATCTACCATTTCTACAAGCAAAGCAGTCTTGATTTCAGGATATTCTTTATGAATTATTTCCAGCGTTCGGGGATCAAAAGACTGGATAATTACTCTATCCTGTATTTTCTTTTCAACAATAATCTTCATCATCAGATCAACAAATTCTCTAGGCTCCGGATGAAATATATTGTCTGAGAAAGGACGCGTTTTTGTTTCTATATTATAATAAGGTAACGGTCTTTTCAATTCACGGGCGTATGCTTCACAGGCATCTATTACGTCTGAAAAAAGAGGTTTCTGAGCCTTCATTTTCTTTTGATCAGGATATCTGTCAAGCTTTTTTAAGCCTACATCAAAGGTTTTAATCTTCGCATAAGGCATTTCATAAATTTTGTAATAAAAACCTGAATCTTTGGGAATATAAGTTCCATCCGGTTTTGTAACCAGTTCCGGTGAAAGAAACGCATCATGGGAAAGTATTACCTTCTTGTCTTTTGTGATGGCCAGATCCATTTCCAATGTAGTCACATTCATTTGTAAAGCATTTTTCATGGCCGGGATTGTATTTTCCGGAAAAAGAGATTTTCCTCCGCGGTGAGCCTGCTTATCGAAAGATTGTGAAAAGTAAAATTGAGCCACCAGCAGAAAAACACCGGTTAAAAATATATTTTTCATATCCTGAAGTTTTAATCTGATAAAATTAAAACTCCGCTGTATACTGTATAATAAGGGAATATTAAGCTTTTACTACATTTTATAAAGCAAAAGAACCAGGTTGATACCCGGTTCTTTTTATTATTTCATTAAAGAGATTAATTGAATAAATCTGTTTCTTCTCCTTTTCCTACAGGATATTCTTCTGTAAAGCATCCAAAGCAGTGATTAGCAGATCCTAAAATTTCTTTTAGGTTATCTATGCTCAAAAACTCTAAAGAATCTACCCCAAGGTAGTTTTTAAGCTCTTCTGTAGACATATTTGCAGAGATCAGATCATCTTTGGACGGTGTATCAATTCCAAGGTAACAAGGAGCAATAATTGGCGGAGAAACACTTCTGAAATGAATCTCTTTTACTCCTGCGTCTTTTAGGATCTTAACCAGTCTTTTTGATGTTGTTCCACGCACAATAGAATCATCAATGATCACGACTCTTTTATCTTTCATCTCAGAGATAATCGGGTTCAGTTTAAGGTTCACTACCCTTTCTCTCATTTCCTGTGTAGGAACGATGAAACTTCTTCCGATATATCTGTTTTTGATCAGAACCGGGCGGAAAGGGATTCCGGAAGCCTTTGAAAAACCAATGGCAGCAGGAACTCCAGAATCCGGAACTCCAATTACCAAATCCGCTTCTACAGGAGCCTGTTCCCAGATTTTTTCACCGGATTTTTCTCTGATCTCATATACATTGATGTTTTCAAGCGTAGAGTCAGGTCTTGCAAAATAGATATATTCAAAAGAGCAGATTCTCTGCTTTCCTTTCGTCTCATCCATCATATAAGAATGAAGTTTTCCAGGCTCGTTTTCATTGGTATAAATGATTTCACCGGGAAGGATATCACGTACATACTGTGCTCCCACAGCATCTAAGGCAACAGATTCCGAAGCTACAACATACGATTTCTCATCAATAGCTCCCAACACCAGCGGGCGGATACCATTGAAGTCTCTGAATGCAAAGAATTTGTTTCTCGTCATTCCAACTACAGAATAAGCACCTTCAATCTTTTCCATGGTTGCTTTGATAGCTCCGCGAAGACCTAAATCAAGGTTTTTCTGGATGAGTCTCAGGATAACTTCAGAATCGGAAGTCGCTCTGAAAACAACGCCTTCAGCTTCCAGTTCTGCTTTTAATTCTTTTGCATTGGTAAGGTTACCATTGTGTGCTATAGAAAGTATAATCTGGTCATATTCGTTTTTTGCGAAAAATGGCTGAAAATTATATTTCTTTTTATCTCCTGCAGTGGTATAACGGGTATGACCAATTGCAGAATTTCCCATAAAAGTTTCAGGTTCGTGAATGTCTTTATAAACATCCAAAACAAGTCCTTCGTCTTTCATATTTGTGATTTTCCCTTCTTTCAGGACGGAAATACCACAGGCTTCCTGGCCTCTGTGCTGCAAAGCAAAAAGCCCGAACTGCGAAAGAGAGAATGTATCCAGATCACTATCCGAATACAATCCGAAGATCCCACACTCTTCATTAGGAGCATCCAGTCTTTCCTCTTCCTGAGTTCTGAAAAGATTTCTTCCGTAAGTCTGGGTTTCAAACTGTTTTAAATATTCACTTTTATGAATGTCTAAACTTTTCATTTCTATTTTTTCTAAATTAAAAGATTAAAAAATTTAATGATTAAAAAGATTACAGCCTGTTTAATTTTTAAATGGTTTAATCTTTAAATAAATTAAATCTTATTTCTGTAAAAGATTTTTAAGACGGTTGTAGATTTCAACATAAGCCTCAGTAACTTCTCCCAGGTCTCTTCTGAATCTGTCTTTGTCTAATTTCTTCATGGTATCTTTATCCCAAAGTCTGCAGGTATCAGGAGAGATCTCATCAGCTAAGATGATTTCACCGTCTGAAGTTTTTCCTAATTCGATTTTGAAATCTACCAGAATGATATTGATTTTGTCAAACAGTTCGATAAGAATGTCATTGATATCTGAAGACAGCTCATACATTTCGTCAAGCTCTTCATAAGTAGCTGCTCCTAAGAAAACGGCATGGTGATCGTTGATAAGCGGATCTCCCAGCTCATCTTTTTTATAGCAGATATCGAAGATGGTTACCGGAGATTTAATTCCTTCTTCCACTCCTAATCTTTGTGCCATGCTTCCTGCAGAATAGTTTCTTACAACCATTTCCAAAGGAATGATAGAAACTTTTCTTACCAGCTGCTCTCTTTCGTCTAGTTTTTTGATGAAATGAGTTTTAATCCCTTTTTCATTCAAGTACTCAAAAATAAGGGTAGTGATGGCATTGTTCATTTCCCCTTTAAGGTCTACCTGACCTCTTTTTTGAGCGTTAAATGCTGTAGCATCGTCTTTGAAACGTACTACTACTTCATCAGGATTATCGGTTGCAAATACTTGTTTTGCTTTCCCCTCGTACAACATTTCTTTCTTTTGACTCATAATTTTACTTTCTAAATTGTAGTTAGATTTATTGATTTATTTTATTATTATTCCTGTTAAGACAGCCAGTCCAAAACTCAGCAGTGTACCAATCAGTACATACTCTGTGAGCTTTCTCTGTTTTGCCTGTGCAAGGTCGCTGAACCTGAAAACAGATTTGGCAGCCACCATGAAACCTACGCCTTCCCAGTGGTTCACCATGATAAAAGTGAAGACCATAAGACGTTCTAAAATTCCGATATATTTTCCGGCACTTGATAAAGATTCGGTTTGAATAGTGTTTGGGCCATCCGGAGCGGGTGTCCATGATGACAATAAAATTTTGATAAAAACAGAAGCAGGGGTTGTAAGAAACAATGCCGCCATGATTATCTTTAAAAATTCCTGATTCTGTAAAAATCCGAAACTGAATTCCTGGAAATAAAAAGAAATTCCGCCAATCACTAAAATATGCAGCAGCTGGTCAATAAAAAACCATCTTTTCTTAGTTTTTACATTTTGAAATGTAAGCTTGGCTGCATCAATAATAAAGTGAGTAAATCCTACCAGAACGGCTACCCACCAAAGCTGAAGATCCCAAAGGAAAATAAAGCTTAAAGCAGTGTGTATCAGAACGTGAAGGTATAAATACTTACTTTTCAGTTTATAGTTCTCCTTATCTGCAACCCATGAATTTGGCTGAAGTGTAAAATCTCCGAGTAGATGTGCCAATATGAGTTTGATGAAGATCATGCTTATAGTTCTGAGATTTTCTTTCTGAAATACTGATTGGTTTCCACGATGAGCTCATAGTTGGCTCGCTTCAGTCTCTGGCTTACCGAAGACTGTGAAATGGCAAATCTCTTGGCAAGATCTTCCTGGGTGATATCCTGGTTCATGATCATTTCATGAATAATCTCTGCTGTAGCCATGGTCCAGTTGTCAAAATCCTTGGACGACCATTTCAACAGAATATTAAGATCTCTGTCTACAGAATCACTGGATGTTTTAATAGCAACGGTATGTCCGTCACTTTTAAGATCATTCAGCAGTCTTCCGGAATTCACGTAAGCAGTACCATTAGATTCAGTAATTTTCTCAGAAGAGAAACTTTCTTCACCAATACCGATGGCCATTCTTACATCTAAATTTTCAACACTTTTAATAAGAGATTTTATGGCTAGAAATCGCCAGAAAACGTCATCAATCCTGCATTTGAACTGAAACTCATCACCTCTGTAGATTTCCCATGTGTGAGGAGCGCTTCCCCATTTTTCGAGAAGATGTTTAAGCCTGGTAATCCAAACTTCAGTGTCCGCATGCTGTGAATTTATAATATCACCGGTAATGACCGCTATCATACTGCAAATATAAGCATAATTACTTATATATAAAAAATATAAGCAGAAACCCTTATAGATATTGATTATTAGCGAATCTGCTTATATCGATGATGCAGTAAACATAAGGTTTTTAAGGCGTTACATCAAATCTAAAAATTGGGAAAAAGCAAAAAAATAAGTGAAATCTTTACAGTTACATTTACTTTAACTCTACTTTTTTCAAGTTTTTTTAACGAGAAGCTTATTCCTGCTATCCGCTCATACTCCTCGCTCCTGCCTATCCCACGCTCTTTACCCCTCCAGCTCTCCCACTTACGCTCCGGGGTAACCGCTGCTATCAGGGCTAAAAGAATCAGTGTGAGCAAAGTGAAACGATCTTATCAATTTCCTTTATGTATTACTAAAAATAAACCTAACAGGTTTTAAAAACCTGTTAGGTTTAATAGCATTTAAATCTGATTTCATTTACTTTTTAATAAACTGATGTGCCTTTTCATCAAGCTTTAAGAAGTAAATTCCAGTTGGAATATCTTGTACAGCAATATCTTTCTTATATCTGAAAGGATCTTTTTCGGTATAAATCACTTTTCCTGAAAGATCTATGATCCAGGCCGTTTTTATTTTGTCAGTTTCTCCGGTTACATAAAGATGATCATCAACCGGATTGGGATAGACGGTAAATTCATTATGATCAGCAAACAATTCTGAGGTTGACAGTGTGCCGAGATTCTGACAGTAATTGGATGGATAAGAATCCCATTCGCTGATAGTAAATGTGCTGGTAGGCTGGTTGATGGTATTCTTTCTGTATAAAGATACATTACCGTTATTATTAATGGTGTATTTTACCCCGATAGCATCTACCGTAACTGTTTTATTATAAGCAAGCTCTACATAATTTTCCCCTGCAAACATCATGGGATCAGATGCTGTTACAAATTTTGCCTGATCAGGAGTGTAGCATGACAGGGTTCCTTTTGGATTCAGAATAACAAAAGTTTCATTGTTTCCTACTTTCCCTTCCAACTCATAGGTATCACCATTATAGATCGCTCCGGTGTTTGTATTTTTGAACTGGATGTTGATCCTGTAATTATTCAGATTAACCTCATGTCCTGTTTTATTAACAATTTCAAGTGCATTATTCTTAATGAATTCTGTATTCGTTCCGGAAATATATTTGGTGATCATAAGATCCGGTGCATAGGTATCCGAAGCAATGGTTGAAGCTGTAACAGTATTACTGAAAGGCGATTCCAGATATCCTTTATCAAAAGCTTTCACCGTAAAAGTGTAAGTTGTTGACGGGCTCAGATGATCTATGCTGACAGATGTTCCTTTTGTAACCGCAACAGGCGTCGTTGATCCATTCATATACACCCGATATCCTAAAACATCCGTATCAGGAGAAGCAGTCCAGCTCAGATTGATAAAATGAGCATTCTGCTGTGTAGAAGCCAGTGATCCCGGTGCTGCAGGAGGAATATTGTCGGGAGTTTCGGACCAGATCATATCAATCCATTCAGGATGGTCAATAAATGGATTTCTGTTCTTTTGTAGCGTATATATGGTGTTATTCCTGTCAATTTCTCTTTGGGAGACAGGATCCATTGCACTCCACTGCTTAAGCATGGCCACATATGGAAGGTCGATAGCCCTTTCTTCCGTTCCGTCAAGCGGGCACTGATCAGTTGCAGGAGTAAGATTAGCTGATGTAGTATAAGCTGTATTGAATGAGCCCAATTTCCCTTCATATCTTACAGCAAAATACAACAAACTCCTTGCAATATCTCCCTTGAATTCATTAATAGGCTCATAAACTCTTCCTGTATAGGGATAATTGGGGATTGCTGCATTTGATATCCTCGAAGTATTGCTGAAAATATAATGGTTGGTAGTATTGCCAACTCCATAAGGATAATTACTCCTCCTCTGATTGATATAGGCATCAACAGGAATAATAAAGTTCAGATCGGAATACATCGGGTAATCACTGATTGATGAGCTTGTACTGAAGGTGCTTTGAGGCATCATATGCTCTCTGTTGTAGCCCATTCCTTCCACACTGGCACCCGCAATGATCTGGTCCACTGTATATTCATAAGAATCAGGCCCTGAAGGAATCTCAGAATAGATATCCAACAGGTATTGAGTATTGGAAGCGTCATGATCATAATATTTGTCAAGATCAGTCTGCCCATACAATACTTTAAGATCATCATAATGCCAGTTAATCATTTTTTCCGAAATGATATCATGAAGTTTTGATTTCAGGACATACCCCGTTAATCCGGCAGTACCGTCATAATATCCGGCAGGAGCCTGTGCAGAAATATAAGAGGAAATTAAAATAACAGGAAGTAGAATTTTTTTCATACCGTAAAATTGGGCAACTAAAATAGTGAAATTAAAAATTCAGGAAACTCAATATTTGATTAAGAAAATATTAATTCTCACACATAAAAAACTGAAAACTAAGAGCATTGCCCCTGATAAAATAATTTGTTTTGGCATTCCATCAATTTGGTTATCTTTGGGAACTAACTATTATTATATGAATACTGAGACTATTGACAACATTAAAATGATAGCGGAGACGGCTAGAGAATTTGCAGAAAAGAACATCAGACCGAATATTATGGAATGGGATGAAAGCCAGACTTTTCCAAAAGACTTATTCCACCAACTAGGTGAGATGGGCTTTATGGGAATCGTAGTTCCTGAACAATATGGAGGTTCCGGATTAGGTTATCACGAATATGTTGCTATTCTGGACGAAATTTCTCAGGTTGATCCCTCTATTGGTCTTTCTGTAGCAGCACACAATTCACTTTGCACCAATCATATCTATGAATTTGGAAATGAAGAACAGAGACATAAATGGCTTCCTCAGCTGGCTTCCGGAAAAGTAATCGGAGCCTGGGGACTTACAGAACACAATACGGGTTCAGATTCAGGAGGGATGTCTACTACCGCTGTAAGAGACGGTGACGAGTGGATCATCAACGGAGCTAAAAATTTCATTACACACGCTATTTCGGGAGATATTGCCGTAGTAATGACGAGAACAGGAGAAAAAGGAGCTAAAAATAATTCTACAGCCTTTGTTTTAGAAAAAGGTATGCCCGGATTTACTTCAGGAAAAAAAGAAAATAAACTGGGAATGCGTGCTTCCGAAACAGCAGAACTGATCTTTGATAATGTACGTGTACCGGATTCTCACCGCTTAGGTGAAGTAGGTGAAGGTTTCAAACAGGCTATGAAAGTTTTGGACGGAGGTAGAATTTCTATTGCCGCATTAAGCTTAGGTACCGCAAGAGGAGCTTACAAAGCGGCTTTGAAATACGCAAAAGAGAGACATCAGTTTGGAAAACCAATTGCAGACTTCCAGGCTATCAACTTTATGCTGGCTGATATGGCTACAGAAATTGATGCTGCTGAACTTCTTATCCAAAGAGCTTCTACTCTTAAGAATGCAAAACAAAAAATGACAAAAGAAGGAGCTATGGCAAAATTATATGCTTCTGAAGCTTGCGTAAGAATCTCTAATAATGCTGTCCAGATCTTCGGAGGCTACGGATACACAAAAGACTTCCCTGCTGAGAAGTTCTACAGAGACTCTAAGCTTTGCACCATTGGTGAAGGTACTTCTGAGATCCAGAGACTGGTAATTGGAAGAGATATCACGAAATAATTTCAAATCCCGATACAAATGATTAAACAGGCACTTTTAGGTGAGTTTCTGCATGAAGCCGAAAACACCAGAAAAATTTTACAGGCAATCCCTGACAGCGCACTAGACTGGAAACCGTCTGAAAAAAACTGGACCACCGGTCAGCTGGCTTCCCACATTGCAGAAGTATACAACTGGTATGAGCCCACTTTCAATCAGGATATTTTTGATATGGGCGCTTACAGGTATGATAAAGGAGATATTTCCAGAGTGGAAAATATCCTTGCAAAATTTGAAGAAAATGTTGCCAATGCACAGAAAGCTCTTGAAAACTCTGACGAAAATACCTATTTCAACGAGTGGAAAATGGAAATGGACGGAAATGTACTTTTCCCTCCTATGCCCAAAGTTCAGGTGATAAGAGCTTTTCTTTATAACCATTTGTACCATCACAGAGGTGAACTGGTTGTTTATTTAAGATCAACCGGAAATAAAGTTCCCGGACTTTATGGACCCACCGCTGATGATAAAATGTAATTAAAAATTGAATAAATAGAAAAAGCTGTTTCAAAATGAAACAGCTTTTTTTTCAATAAAATATAATGTAGTAAATCAATTTTCAACAAATTCAATTAAACTGATATTGCTATAAAAATTGAATAATCATCAATATATATTGTCTCATTTTAATAAATTAATAAATAAAACACATTTATATGAATTAAAATTCAATTTATCGTTTTCGCTTTTCTTTTATTAATGAGCTTTTTCAATTATATATAATGTATCGCATAATATATTATATTAAAAGTCTAAATTTTCCTTAAAAAATTTTGTTTTCCATAATATATTTTTTATTAGCTTTGATATTCCACAATCAAATTTAATATTTAATATGAAAAAACAATTAACGCTGATTGGAATGCTCCTTGTTTCGGGTATTTCTTTCGCACAGACTGACCGTCTTTGGACTGAAGGTTCCAGAAAAGCTTCATCAGAGATCTTTGAAAACAAAAACAGCATCAACAATCCAAAGGTTTACAACCTGGACATTAACGGATTGAAAAATGCTCTGGCAAAAGCTCCCAAAAGACTGGCTGCAGGCGAAAAATCAGAACTCATTATTTCTTTTCCGAATTCTGAAGGTAGAATGGAAAATTTCAAAGTGAGGGAGAATTCCAATTTTGCCCCTGAGTTGGCAGCAAAATATCCGGATATCAAGTCTTATGTAGGACAAGGTCTGGATGATCCTAATTCCACAGTCTATTTCAGTGTTTCTCCACTCGGACTGTCATCAATGGAAATTTACGGCGATAAATCAGCTGTATTCATTGAGCCATACACAAAAGACCTTTCCTCCTACGTTGTGTACAGAAAATCTGATAAAAAGGATGATCTTAACAAATTTGAATGTACAGTAGTAGAAGCCGCACAGAAAGGAGTTTCAAATTCCTCACTCGCAGCAAGACCTAATGCGGACGATGCCAAGCTGAGAACATTCAGACTTGCACTTTCCTGTACAGGTGAATACACTACGTACTTTGGAGGTACCAAAGCACAGGCCCTGGCTGCAATGAACAATACGATGACCCGTGTAAACGGTGTTTTTGAAAAAGATTTTGCAGCAAGAATGGTTCTTATCGCCAACAATGACTCTGTAATTTACACCAACGCTTCTACCGATCCTTATTCTGCAGCTTCAGGAATGAGCAACTGGAATTCTCAGTTACAAAGTACTCTAACCTCTGTCATTGGTGAAGCAAATTACGATATCGGACACCTGTTCGGTGCTTCAGGTGGCGGTGGAAATGCGGGATGTATCGGCTGTATCTGTACAAACGGATCAAAAGGAAGCGGATACACTTCTCCGGCAGATGCTATTCCTTCAGGAGATAATTTTGACATCGACTATGTAGCTCACGAGATGGGACATCAGTTTGGTGGTAATCACACGTTCTCCATGAGCAACGAAGGTACAGGTGCTAATATGGAACCGGGATCAGGATCAACCATCATGGGATATGCAGGAATTACAAGCCAGGATATCCAGCCTCATTCCGATGCATTCTTCCATGCGATAAGCATTCAGCAGATTACCAATAATATTAAAGCTAAAACCTGTTCTGTCAATACCAATACAGGAAACTCAATTCCTACTGCCAACGCAGGTTTAGACTATACTATTCCAAAAGGAACTCCGTTTGTACTGACAGGTACCGGAACGGATGCCGACGGAGATTCTTTAACATATATCTGGGAACAGATGGACAACGCCTCTTCTTCTCAGACAGGAGCAAGTTCGGCAGCTAGTGCAACAAAAGCTTCAGGACCTAACTTCAGATCATGGACTCCAACAACAGTACCTGTAAGATATTTCCCACGAATGGCTTCTATCCTGACAGGTGCAACCACAACAGCGGGCTCTGAAATCACTGTAGAGGCGCTTTCTTCTGTTGCAAGAACATTAAACTTCAGATTTACCGTTCGTGACAACAAAGCAGGAGGTTCAGGAAATAATTCTGATGATGCTGTTATCACAGTTAATTCCACTGCAGGACCATTCCTGGTAACTTCACAAAACTCTGCTACAACATATGCCGGAGGAAGTTCCCAAACTGTAACCTGGGATGTGGCAGGAACTACTGCAAACGGAGTAAATACAGCCAATGTAGATATCTTATGGTCAACAGATAGTGGAAATACATGGACTACACTGTTGGCAGGAACTCCGAATGACGGCTCACAGGCTGTAACGATTCCTAATGCGAATACAACTACAGGAAGAATTATGGTAAAAGGATCAAACCACATTTTCTTTGATGTCAACAATGCCAATATTTCTGTAAATGCAGGTTCCGGAACTCCTGATACCGTTGCTCCTACAGCTCCTACCCTTGCTGCTTCAGGAACAACTTCTACAACAACCAACCTTTCATGGTCTGGTGCTACAGATAATGTAGGGGTTACAGGATATGATGTATATCAGGGGGCTTCATTAATCGGTTCAACTGCTTCTACAACGTATACCGTAACAGGACTTACTCCTTCAACAACCTACTCTTTCTCAGTGAAAGCAAAAGATGCAGCAGGAAATGCTTCTGTTTCCAGTAATACAGTAAGCATTACCACTCTTTCAGGCGGAACGGTTACTTACTGTTCTTCTTCAGCATCCAATACAGCTGATGAAAGAATCGGAAATGTAACATTCGGATCTATTAATAATACTTCTACAGGAACTGCAGGTTATGAAAACTTTACTTCAATTTCTACGAATGTTACAAGAGGAAATGCCTATACAATTTCCATCACTCCGGTTTGGACCTCTACAAAATATAGCGAAGCATACGCTGTTTATATTGATTACAACGGTGACGGAGACTTTACAGACAGTGGAGAACTGGCATGGACAAAAGCAGGTTCTACAACCAGCCCGGTAACAGGATCTATCACAATTCCATCTACAGCAACTGTTGGTTCTACAAGAATGAGAGTAATGATGAAATACAGCTCTATCCCTACATCATCTTGTGAAGCATTTACTTATGGGCAGGTTGAGGATTACACGCTTAACATTGTATCTTCAGGAAAAGGAGATATTCAGAATACCAAAGATCTGATCACAGATGTGAAGCTTTATCCAAACCCTGTAAGAGATATCCTTTACATTTCCAATACAGCTTCAGAAGATTATAAAATCTTCGATATGGGTGGAAAACTAATTGACTCAGGAAAACTTCAGAGAGGTTCTGTAAACGTAAGCAATCTTATCAAAGGTGCTTATATGATTCAAATCGGAGAATCCTCTAAGAGATTTATTAAAAATTAATAACTTTAAAATTAAACGATGTGAAAAAAACTGCCCTTTACGGGGCAGTTTTATTTTTTTATGTAAAATATTACATGAAAAACATTTATAACTGTTATTAACTTTACATAATCATTTTATTTAAAATAAAAAATCACCAATATTTGAGTTTTTTGATTTAAATTTATCAAATAATATTCTATTGTACTGTTTACCCAGTTTGTATTTAAGGGAGCTCCGAAACTGTTTTTAACATTTAACACTGTTGCTTCTTTTGACTCTGTTTTGGGATCATTTAGTACTTGAACAATTCCGGTTCTTAAATCCAGTTATATTGACTGCAAAGTATTACCACTTTCACCTTAGCATTTCCACTTAAGGCATATGTAAAGAAATAATGTTTCAAAAAGGGAGTCCCCTTTAATACCTTAATAATTTTAAAATAATTTAATTTTTTTATATGAAACATTTATTTAAGTACTTTTTTATCTTAACGATCACCACTTTCTCCGTCGCCTGTAGCTCTGACAGGGATGATGAACCGGAAGCCAATTCTGATGTCACCGTTGTATTCTATAAAAATGCTGATGAACTGGCAGCAACTTATGATCCGAATAACAGTGTAAGCCAGCCTGTAAGAAATCAGGCTTACGATCTTTACAAACAGGGGAAATGGAGCGAACTGGAAGCACTTTTCAAAGCAAACAATTTAAATGGTGGATGGCCGCCTGCCAACGGCGGTTACAATATCGTTGATGATGTTCCGTTACAGGTTGGACAGAAATTTGACAGATACAGCGGAGCTGTGGGCAATTATACCGGCAATGGCGTTCCTACGTTAGGCGGAAGTTTTACCAGCCCGATCATCAACGGATATACCTATACTTTTACGCAAAGAGCCTTAAATCAGCCTGAAGACAAATATGATTTTTATTATGAAATTGATGTCCTGAATAATTCAATGCAGTTTAAAACCCAGACCGCAGATATTATTCCATGGTTTGGCCAGGCTGGAAAAGGAAAACAAACCATGTGGAAAATTCCGATTGATATCAATACCGGTTATCAGAAAACATGGAATAAGCTTGCAGAAGAAGGCTATATAAAAGTTACCATTAAGAGAAGTCCCAGCGGAAAATATAATAACTTAGCAGGCACAGTTATTCAGCCATAAATCAGCCCAAATGTATTCAATATCAGAAACAATAAGCATTACCGGAAAAGCTTCTGTTGAAAAAAGCTCTTTCATCAATGATGAAGCTCTGCCTTCAGCAATAACCACTTTCAGCTGCTGTGATTGCGGGAACAAAAATTCAGTTGTAATAGCTCCCTATGAATCCGGGTTTCCCATCCTTCAGCTTTACCATGAAGATAAAGTAGTATCCAAAGACGAACTGTTGAAAAATGGAATGGTCAACAGAACCTCTCAAAGAGTGCTTCATTTCGGAGAATTCACCGTTAATGATCTTCCGACTTTATACTTTGGTGCCGATTGTACTTCATGCCACTCAAAGTATATCTGTATATTCAGCTATGGAGAAAAGCAGCCGGGCCTGGAAATATTAACGATTTCCGGTATCTGGAAATACGAATAACTGAAATCATTTCTATTACTATTATAAAAGTCTACAGCTTTAAGTTGTAGACTTTTTCTTAATTTAGCAGACAAACTAATTTCAACCATGAAGCACTTCTACAAATGAGAAAAACAGCCCTATTTCTTTTTGCCCTATGCTTTGGATCAGTATTTTCACAAAAAACACTGTCTAAATATCCTGAAGGTCAGTTCCCTTATAAAGAAGGTCCTGTCCAAATGTCTGCAGACATGCAGAACTATTTTCTGAAAAGCGGCGCAAAACCTTGTGATAAAAACGAGATGTATTTTGTAACCTTAAAAATTGATAACACCGGTAAACCTTCTTTGGTAAAGAAAAAGAGTGATGATGCTATTATAGAAAAAAATAAATGTGCATTCGATCTCGCTATCAAGTCTATAGGAAGCCTGAAAAACTGGCATCCTGCGGAAGAAAACGGAGAAAAAGCCATTGCTTATTTTGATTTCCCTTTTTTTCCACAAGACTTTTTTGAAAATTATAAATCCGATTACGACCTTTCAAAACTATACCAATATCCTGACCTGCCTGGCGGATCGCATGAGTTGAGAAAAGAAATCCATAAAAAACTGGAAGGATATTTAGATCCTACATCCTATAGTGCGAACGGAAAATTTATTATTTCTTTCATCATAGATACGGACGGCAGTATTTCTACTGTAGATATCGAACCTAAAATAGATAATAGTGAACAGTTTTTTGAGGATATTAAATTTATTTTGAAAAAAATTAAAGTAAAATGGAATCCCGGAAAAATTAAAGGACAACCTATAAAATCAAAATTCAGAATGCCATTCAATTTTAAATCAAGAGATTTAGATTAAGATTCTCGAAAAGCAGTTCTTTTGTACTTTGCATTTTATCCCTGTATATTTCACATTTTACAAATCCTTTTCTATCTTTGTGGGAAATAAAAAATTCATGGATAAAATTGATAGTCTGAACCAAGTAGCAGAATTCCATACTACTTTCAAAGCCCCTATTTTAGATACCCCACAAATTCCTTCTCCGGAAAGATGCAATCTCAGAGTAGAACTTTTACAGGAAGAACTTAATGAGTTAAAACAGGCAATTGCTGATAACAATATTGTAGAAATTGCAGATGCACTTTGTGATTTACAGTATGTTTTAAGTGGTGCTGTGCTGGAATTCGGACTTGGCAACAAATTTGTAGAGCTATTCAACGAAGTTCAGCGTTCCAATATGTCGAAAGCATGTGATAATGAAGAGCAGGCAAAAGAAACAGTTGAATTTTACAAGGAAAAGGAAGTAGAATCTTTCTATGAAAAATCCGGAGAAAAATTTAATGTTTACAGACAGGCAGATCATAAAGTATTAAAAAACAAATACTACTCTCCTGCTGATTTAAAATCTATTATCGAAAAATAAAATATGAAAAAATTTATTACCAATATTGTTGCCGTTTCAAGCTTGTTTCTGGCTGCACAACAGCTCAGCGCTCAAAAAGTAGTGGTAAACCGCGAGGTTGAAACTCAGAATGACGGCAAAATGCTTTTGGGAAACCAACTGAAGGAGCAGTTTTTAAAAGCGCCTTATGCAGATTGGTATGTAAAGGAACATGATGAATATGCCCTTGACCAAAAAGCAGTCAGTGAATTAAAAAAAGAGAAAATCGGGTCTTATGATATCATTGTTTTCATGGGAACATGGTGTGAAGACAGCCACAGAGATTTTCCTAGGCTGATGAAGATATTGGAAGCCGTAAATTATCCGGAAAATAAACTGACTATCATTGCCGTAAACCGCAAAAAAGAATCTCCAACCGGGGATGAAAGCCTTTACAATCTTCAGAAAGTTCCTACCATTATTCTGAAAAGATATGGTAAAGAGGTTGGAAGAATTATAGAAATGCCTACCACCGGGTATATTGAAAGAGATTTAGTTCAAATTTTGAAAAAGAACGATTCGTCTGTTATCAAAGAAATTTTTAAATAGATTTTGAGAAATTATAGAACCATATTATCCTTTGTGGCCGGTGCCGGCGCTATGGTGCTTCTGTTTTTTGGACTGAAGTCCTGTCTGAACCTCGGAAATAAAACAGAACAGTCGGATTATTACATCCTGACCAATCAGATTTCCAAGATGAATAAAATGGTCGTATTGGAACAGAATACTTCCAGCATGCAGAAAACCAAAATGGGTTATGAAGTTTTTGGAAAAGAAATCTCCAGCAACAGTATTATTACCTATACCAAAACGAATGCACAGGTTTCCTATGATCTCAATAAAATGAAGATTGAGGTAGATTCCATCAATAAAAAACTGGTGATTACCGAGCTTCCTGATGCTGAGATAAGAATTACGCCAAGCGTTGAGATCCAATCTCTGGATGATTCTTTCATTAACAGGATTTCGGAAAAGGATATTAAAAATGTTACAGCAAAAGCTAAGGAAACAGCAGAAAAATCAATTGACCAGAATCAGCTGAGAAACGAAGGCCGAAAACAATTGATGGAAAACCTGAATAATATTTTTGTTTTGGCAAAAGCCCTGAATTATACCATAGAGGATAAAACCGGTAAAATTGGTATTTTGGGCCTTTAGGATAAAATTTTTCCGTTTGGCAAACCCTTTGAATAATAATTTACATGTTCTTGGAACTTAAAATGTAAAGTTATGGATACAAAAGGAAACACCAAAAAGAAAGAATCTGCCAATACAGCAGAGACCAAAAAGCAAAATCAGGATTTTCAGAATATTCCTGCAGCATCGAAAAAGACCAATCCACCTGATATTGATAAAGAAGATATCCGGAAATCATCAAAGAACAAATCAGGAAAAACGGATAATACAAAAGACAAAAAGTAATAAGACTTTTTATAATTGAAAAGTTCCGTCTCATACGAGGCGGAACTTTTCGTTCTAACTATCTAACTGAACTTTTGTTTTCTATACAATGGTGGATTTCCCGATCTTTACATTTTCAAAATTATAATATGATGTTTCGGAATATCTGATATGGTCTGAAATAAAGCTTCCCACTTCACTTGTTGAGTAATATTGTTTCGTATTAAGATCAATAGTGACGTATTTATTTTCAATAGCATGTTCTACTGATTGTCTCAATTTGTCGGCTGCGGCCTGTAAATTAAGATGATCCAGCATCATAGCCACACTTAAAATAGAAGCCACAGGATTGGCAATGCCTTTCCCTTTAGCCTGAGGATAAGACCCATGAATAGGCTCAAACAGAGCATTATTCTCTCCTACTGAAGCAGATGGTAACAACCCGATAGAACCACCGATCACACTTGCTTCATCTGAAATAATATCTCCAAACATATTTTCCGTTAAAATAACATCAAAATGCTTAGGATTAAGAATCAGCTGCATGGCGGCATTGTCTACAAACATATAATCAAGCTGTACATCAGGGTATTCAGGAGCAATTTCCTGGCAGGTTTTTCTCCACAATCTCGAAGTATCCAGAACATTCGCTTTATCAATAAGCGTAAGTTTCTTCTTTCTTTTCTGGGCTTCCTGAAATGCCATATGTGCAATCGGAATAATATCTTCACGGCTGTATTTGCAGACATCATAAGCGTAATTACCTTCCGGGTCTGTAAATTTTTCACCAAAATAAATTCCGCTTACCAGTTCCCTGAAAATCTGGATATCAGCTCCTTCAATAATTTCTCTCTTCAGCGGACTCTTATCAATCAATGACGGATAGGTCTTCAACGGACGGATATTGGCAAACAATCCCAGCTCTTTACGAAGTTTTAATAATCCCTGTTCAGGTCTTACTTTTGCTTCCGGATTATTATCAAACACCGGATCGCCGATAGCTCCGAAAAGTACAGCATCTGATTCTTTACATATCTTTAAGGTCTCTTCAGGCAGAGGATTACCTGTCTTAAAAATAGCTTCTGCGCCGATTAATCCGTAGTCAAAATGAAATTTACATTGAAAAACTTCAGCAATAGTATCTAATATTTTAATGCTCTCACCGATAATTTCCGGGCCGATCCCATCTCCGGGAAGAACCGCGATTTTAAAATAATTGTCGTTCATTTGTTTTTTGTGTTTTTAGTTCGAATTCTGTAATGGCTTTTTTTCTGCTGATTAAGAAATCAATATCATCATAACCGTTCAGCAGGCATATTTTTTTATAAGAGTCCAGTTCAAAGGTTTCTGTGACATCCTTGAAACTGACAGATTGTAATTCCACATCGATAGCAATTTCCTGATCAGGATTTTCATTGATTCCTTCTAAGATTTCTTTTAAAAATCCTTCGGAAACCTTTACAGGAAGAAGTCCGTTATTCAGGGCGTTTCCTTTGAAAATATCAGCAAAATAACTTGAAATGATAACTTTAAATCCATAATCTGTTAATGCCCACGCGGCATGCTCCCTGCTGCTTCCGCAACCAAAATTATTTCCGGCGACAAGAATTTCACCACTGAACTTAGGATTGTTTAAAACAAAATCAGGATTCGGTTCTCCTGTATGAATATTGAACCTCCAGTCTCTGAAAAGATTCTCTCCGAAACCCTTTCGGTCTATACTTTTAAGAAATCTTGCAGGAATAATCTGATCTGTATCTATATTTTCTGCCGGTAACGGAACCGCAGTGGATTTTATAATAATTAATTTTTGCATGTACTTTTAATGGATTTAGTTTACACTTTCAAAAGCTGAAATTTTACCTTCTATAGCTGCTTTTGCTGCGGTGAGCGGACTGGCAAGAATTGTTCTTGCGCCTTGTCCCTGTCTGCCTTCAAAGTTTCTGTTGGAAGTGGAAACACAGTATTCTCCTTCCGGAATCTTGTCATCATTCATTGCCAGACATGCGGAGCATCCCGGCTGACGGATCTGAAAACCTGCATCATTAAAGATTTTATCCAGTCCTTCCTCATAAATCTGTTTCACCACCTGCTGGGATCCCGGAACGATCAATGCTTTTACCGCTTCCGCTTTGCTTTTGCCTTTGATATATTGAGCTGCAGAACGGAAATCTTCTATCCTTGCATTGGTACAGCTACCTATAAAAACATAATTAACCTTGATACTGTTAACCGCTTGTCCGGCTTCCAGCCCCATATATTGTAATGCCTTCTCTTCAGATTCATTCTGCGGCGCAGGAATAACTTCACGGATTGAAATACCCATGCCCGGGTTGGTTCCATAAGTAATCATCGGATAAATATCTGATGCATCAAAGCTCAGTTCTTTATCAAATACTGCCCCTTCATCTGTTTTCAAAGTCTTCCAGTATTCTACTTTTTCTTCCCATTCTTCTCCTACCGGCGAGAATTTTCTTCCTTTTACGTATTCAAAGGTGGTTTCATCGGGAGCAATCATTCCTCCTCTGGCCCCCATTTCAATACTCATATTGCACACGGTCATTCTTCCTTCCATCGACATCTCTTCAAATACATTTCCTGCATATTCACAGAAATATCCGGTTCCTCCGTCTGTTCCTATTTTTGAAATGATATACAGAATCACATCTTTAGGCTGAACATTTTCGTTTAATTTGCCGTTGACTGTAATTCTCATTGATTTTGGCTTATTAAGCAACAGGCACTGACTTGCAAATACCTGTGCCACCTGGCTTGTTCCAATCCCAAAAGCGATTGTTCCAAATGCTCCGTGGGTAGAGGTATGACTGTCTCCGCAAACAATACTCATTCCCGGCTGGGTAATTCCCAGTTCCGGAGCGATAATATGTACGATTCCCTGATACTGATGCCCTAATCCGAAAAGTTCGATATTATTTTTCTTACAGTTTTCCGTAAGCTGTTCTACCTGATTTCTTGAAAGTTCATCTCTGATAGGCTGCTCCTGATGCAAAGTGGGTACATTATGATCCGCGGTGGCAACAATCTGTTCCGGTCTGAATATTTCCAGATTTCTGGATTCCAGTTCTGCAAAAGCCTGAGGACTGGTTACCTCATGAATGAGATGTTTGTCTATATAAATGATCTGAGGTCCGTCAGGAATGGTTTCTACCACGTGAGCGTCCCAAACTTTATCAAAAAGTGTCTTTTTACTGTTGTTCATTGTTTACTTTATCTTGATTTTAAATCAAACCTATCCTATTTTTCTGGCAAAAGAATGCATCATCATGTTCAGGTCCTCATTGTCTATTTCTTTTTTAAGGTCGGCGATCTTCAGAAATTCCTGGTACAGGTAATCAAGTTCATTCTTGGTAACTTCATACCCGATATGTTTAAAACGATATGCCAGTGCCGAGCGGCCGCTTCTGGCTGTAAGGATAATGGAAGAGGCATTCACTCCTACTTCTGCGGGATCAATGATTTCATAGGTTTCCCTGTTTTTGATCACACCATCCTGATGAATCCCTGAGCTGTGGGCAAAAGCATTGGCTCCTACAATAGCTTTGTTAGGCTGTACTGCCATTCCCATCAGATCGGATACCATGGCACTCATTTCATTCAGCATTCTTGAATTGACATTGGTATGCAGATTCAGGTCTTTATGCTGTTTTAAAATCATTACAACTTCTTCCAATGCTGTATTGCCGGCTCTTTCTCCCAATCCGTTGATGGTACATTCAATCTGGCGTGCTCCGTTAATTGCCCCTGCTATAGAATTGGCAGTAGCCAGTCCCAGATCATTATGACAATGGCAAGACAATACCGCTTTTTCAATTCCCTTTACATTTTCTTTCAGGTATTTTATTTCTGGCCGTATTCTTCCGGCAGACAATATCCTGTTGTATCAGGAATATTCAGCACTGTAGCTCCGGCTTTGATAACAGCCTCACAAACCCTTGCAAGATATTCATTATCCGTTCTTCCTGCATCTTCAGCATAGAATTCTACATCTTCCACATAGGTTTTGGCATATTTCACAGCTTCTGCCGCTCTTTCAATAATGTCTTCCCTTGTTGAGTTGAATTTGTATTTAATATGAGAATCCGAAGTTCCGATACCGGTATGAATTCTTGGTCTTTTCGCAAACTTCAATGCTTCTGCTGCCGTATCAATATCTTTTTTATTGGCTCTTGTCAATCCACATACCTTAGCATTTCTTACCAGTTTTGAAATTTCTGAAACCGATTCAAAATCTCCCGGACTGGAAATCGGAAACCCTGCTTCAATGATATCAATCCCCAGCTCATCAAGCTTTTCAGCAATAACCAGTTTCTGTTCCGTATTCAGTTTACATCCCGGAACCT
Source organism: Chryseobacterium gleum (assembly GCF_900636535.1). Taxonomy (NCBI): domain Bacteria; kingdom Pseudomonadati; phylum Bacteroidota; class Flavobacteriia; order Flavobacteriales; family Weeksellaceae; genus Chryseobacterium; species Chryseobacterium gleum. The sequence continues at coordinate 622,237 of NZ_LR134289.1, read as the reverse complement.
GTTCCCCGTCTCTCAGTGTCGTATCAAAAATTTCAATTTTTTCGGAATTCATAAATGAAGTTTTTTACTTAATTTTGATTCAAAACTACAGCTTGCAATATTTTTTCATTTTCACATTTTTTGAAAATTACAATATTCAACAGTTGAAAAAACAATCTTATTCATCTATTAATCAGTAATTTAATTTATAAAAATTTACAATGGCAGAATTGCAGAAAGATTTTTTGTTTGTATTGGTAAAGTCATTGACTACTTCTGAAAAGCGTCAGTTTAAGCTGTATGTAAACCGTCTCGGAATTAATGTTGATGCTAAATTTCTTCTGCTCTTTTCTGAGATGGATAAAATGAAGGAATATGATGAAACAGTAATTATTGAGAAAAAAATTTCTACCAAACAACAGCTTTCCAACCTTAAAGCCCATCTTTACAAACAGATCCTGGTAAGCCTCCGTATGAACCCGAGTCATCAGAATTATAGAATTCAGCTTCGGGAACAGCTGGATTTTGCCAATATTCTGTATCAGAAAGGCCTTTATAAGCAGGCTTTAAAAATATTAGATAAGACTAAGCAGACTGCGCTGGAACTGGATGAAAAAAGTATTGCTTCCGAAATCATTGATCTCGAGAAAGTAATTGAATCACAATTCATTACACGAAGTATCGAAGGCCGCGCCGAAGAACTTATCAAACAGTCCCAGGAGATCAGTAAGCAAAACCGCTACACGACAAAACTTTCCAACCTTTCGTTGAAATTATACAGTGAAATGCTTACCCATGGTTATGTAAAAAATGATACAGACCGACAGGAAGTTATGGATATTTTCAATGCTGAAATTAAAAATATCAATCCTGAAAAACTGAATTTTACTGAAAAATTATGGTATTATAAAGCTCATGTGTGGAAGAACCAGCTATTACAGGATTATAAATACACTCTGAAATATGCTTACCAATGGGTAGACCTGTTTCATAAGAAACCCGAAATGATTTACAGCCATCCGGTTTGGTATATCAAGGGAAACACCTATCTGCTCAAGATCCTTTTTCTGTATGGAAATATTGACATTCTAGAGGAGCATTTTGAGAATTTCAATAAAATGGTACATGCGGAGAATTTTGTTCAGAATGAAAATCTTCAGTCCCTTATTTTCCTTACCCAGTACAATACCCTGATGAATATTCACTTTGTAAAAGGAGAATTTTTTACCGGTACCAAACTTATTCCTGAAGTGGAATTGAAAATGGAAAAACTCAGGGAAAGAATTGATGAGCACCATTTTATGATTCTTTACCTTAAAATGGCAGCTATGTTTTTTGGCAGTAAAATGTTTGAAAAATCAATTGAGTATTCTATGAGAGTCATAGAATCCAAAGGCAACGTACAGGAGGATCTGCTTTTCCATACAAGAATTTTGATCTTAATGGCAAAATATGAATCCGGGAATGATGAAGATTATGATGAATTTATTGCTTCTACTTTGAAGTTTGCTAAGAAAATGAAGAAGCCGGAAGAGTTCCATTTTGAAAGCATTCAGTTTTTTAAGAACCTTAATAATCAAATACCTGATCAGAGACAGAAAGCCTTTGAAAATTTTGATAAAAAACTGGAAGAATTTTCAAAAAATGAATATTACAGACGTTCATTATTTTATATCGACATCCATGGATGGATCAAGTCTAAAGTCCAGAATGTAGATGTGATTGAAATTATCAAGCAGAAAGTAAGGTATAAAAGAAAACATTAAACAACATCAATTAACAATCTGTTTTTAAACATATTAAAATATGTTATTTAATGTAAAATAAAACAGTAAAAAAACCCGTAGATTCAGCTTATTATCACAGATAAATATAAAATCTGTCTCAATTTCCAAATCTGCGGGATAATAAAATCATATTAACTGTATACTACTTATACATATTCTCAATAAAATTAAGGGCATTTCTATGGCTGATTTTTTCTGCCAGTTCAGATGAAAATCGTTCTTCAATTTCTTTATTAATTGCAGGATATCCCGAAGCATTGGAATGCTCAGGAAAGAAAAAAGGATGGCGGGATGTATCCGGATGATCCTTCCAATAAAAATAGTCTGCACCGTAAGCAATACTGTTTTCTCCGCCAAGATATAACCCGTATTGGATATGCTCGTAGATTCTATCCGGGTTTTCCGTATCTACATAATCCTTGATAAAATTCAGCCCGATCAGCCCTTTTCTTCTGATGACTTCCTTTGCAAGTTCATCAGGAAGATTCCTGTTGTTCTGATAAACAGATCTGTAGTTGGAATGGCTCGCCAGAACCGGAATTGAATAGTTTCTCTGATCAATATAAGTAAAAATATCATGAGCCAGCTGATCATTTGTATGGGCCAGATCAATAGCAATATTACGGCCAGCAATATAATCAATCAGAACTTTCCCATCTTCCTTCAGGCCGGCAGTGGCATTATTTCCTCCTCCAAAACGGTTTTCGAGGTGATGCGTTATACCAATGTAAAAGACTTTATCTACATTTTCAATCATGGCTTCCAGATTTTTGAATCCTGAATCAAGACTTTGATTTTCATCACAAAAAGCGGATGCATTTTCAATGGAAGCAATAATTCCTATCCGGTTTTCGTTACCTGACTCTTTATAATTGTCTTTATTAAAAAGAAAAAAGTTTTCATTTTTGGTAAGATCTGAAAATAAGCGACTCTGTTTCAACCCATAACTGGTGCTGTCTGCTCCTGTTCCTGCGTACATTGCCATCACCTGAACTTTTACATTTCCTTCCCGTAAATAAGGAAGTGAGCAACCCAGCTCTTTATCATCAAGCGTGGCACCTGATCTCAGCAGATAATAAAGCAAATCGCAGTGGAGATCAACATTGATTGTATTCATATTAAAATTGTAATTCGTTTATTATTAAAGTTTTAAATCAGAAAATAAATCTTAAAACTGAAATGATGAATGATCAAAAATCAGCGGATACTTTTCACTAAAAAACTGATTATAGGATTTAATGAGACAAAAGCTTTCTTCCTCTTTTTCATTTTAAATATTAATTCTCATTCTAATTGTAAGCTAATATAGTATTTTATCTAAAAAATGCGTATTTTTGCATCTTAAAATTTCTTAGTAAACAATGATAAAAATTACACTTCCAGACAATAGTGTCAAAGAATTCGAAGGAGCAGTTACTCCCCTAGATGTGGCAAAATCTATAAGCGAGGGATTGGCTAGAAATACCATTTCCGCAATTGTTAATGACAAACAAGTAGAAACGACCACACCTATAACCACGGATTCTACGGTACAGCTTTTGACCTGGAATGATGATCTTGGAAAGAAGGCTTTCTGGCACTCTTCTGCCCACCTTTTGGCGCAGGCAATCCTTGAGTTTTATCCTGATGCTAAGTTGACCATTGGTCCTGCGATAGAAAGCGGATTCTATTATGATGTAGATTTCGGGGATGAAAGCTTATCTGAAAAAGATTTTGAAAAGATCGAGAAAAAGATCTTAGAAAATGCAAAGAAAGGTTCTACCTTCTCTCTGTATCCGGTTTCTAAAGAAGAAGCTTTAAAGACTTATGCAGACAACCCGTACAAAGTGGAGCTGATCTCTAATCTTAATGATGGAGAAATCACTTTTGTAACACACGATAACTTTACAGATTTATGTCGTGGTGGTCACATTCCGAATACAGGAATCGTAAAAGCGGTTAAAATATTAAACGCAGCAGGAGCCTACTGGAGAGGAAATGAAAAGAATCCTCAGCTGACCAGAGTATATGGTATCTCCTTCCCTAAGCAGAAAGATCTTACTGAATATCTTGAAAGACTGGAAGAAGCTAAAAGAAGGGACCACAGAAAATTAGGGAAAGAACTTGGAATTTTTGCATTCTCTGAAAAAGTGGGTGCCGGTTTACCGCTTTGGTTGCCAAAAGGAACTGCTTTAAGAAGAAAACTGGAAAATTTCCTTTCTGATGCTCAGAAAAAAGGAGGTTATGAATTTGTAATGTCTCCTCACATCGGGGCAAAAGAATTATATGTAACTTCAGGACACTGGGATAAATATGGAGAAGACAGCTTCCAGCCGATTAAAACCCCGAATGAAGGAGAAGAATTTTTGCTGAAGCCAATGAACTGTCCTCACCACTGTGAAATTTACAAAACGTCACAATGGAGCTACAGAGATTTGCCAAAAAGATATGCAGAATTCGGTACGGTATACAGATATGAGCAAAGTGGAGAGCTTCACGGGTTAACAAGAGTTCGTGGATTTACTCAGGATGATGCTCACCTTTTCTGTACTCCTGACCAGCTTTCTGAAGAATTTGAGAAAGTAATTGACCTTACACTTTATGTTTTCAAGTCGTTAGGATTTGAAGATTTTGTAACTCAGGTTTCGTTAAGAGATCCTGAAAACAAACAAAAATATATCGGTTCTGATGAGAATTGGGAAAAAGCAGAAAGTGCAATCATCAATGCAGCAGAAAAGAAAGGCTTAAAAACAGTTATCGAGTACGGAGAAGCTGCATTCTATGGTCCTAAGCTTGACTTCATGGTTAAAGATGCTTTAGGAAGAAAATGGCAGTTAGGAACTATTCAGGTAGACTATAACCTTCCGGAAAGATTTGATCTTCATTATATCGGAAGTGATAACGAAAAGCACAGACCGGTAATGATCCACAGAGCACCTTTTGGTTCTATGGAGCGTTTTATCGCTATTCTGTTGGAGAATACAGCAGGTGATTTCCCGTTATGGCTAAGCCCTGATCAGTTTATTATTCTACCGATCAGTGAAAAATATGTAGATTATTCAAAAAAAGTTTCACAATTTTTGGAAAATCACGATATTAGCGGTCAGATTGATGACAGAAACGAGAAGACCGGTAAAAAAATCCGCGATGCAGAATTGAAGAAAATTCCTTTCATGCTGGTAGTAGGAGAAAATGAAGAAAAAGAAGGCACGATTTCTGTAAGAAGACGTGGTGAAGGAGATCTTGGAGTAATGAAGCTGGAGGATTTTGTAGCTTACTTTAAAAAGGAAGCTGCCATATAAAATTGAATTAAAAGATTAAAGAATTAAAATATTGAAAAATTACTAAGTGTAAATCAATCTTTTAATCATTATTTTTTTAATCTTTTAATTTAGAATAAAATAGTAATTAACCAATAAAATTATAATACAATAGCACAAAGATTTAACAACAGGGGCCCACAGAGACGTCCGGTACAAGAGGACGCTCACTTGATCAACGATAAAATTCGTGTGAGAGAGCTTCGTTTGGTGGGCGATAACGTAGAGCCGGGAATTTATCCAATTGACAAAGCAAGACAGATTGCTGCGGAACAGGAATTGGATTTAGTAGTCATTTCTGACAAGGCAGAACCATTTATTGCAAGAGTATTGGAATATAAGAAATTCTTATACGAGCAAAAGAAAAAACAGAAGGAACTTAAAGCTAAGCAGGTAAAAGTGGTAGTAAAAGAGATCCGTTTCGGACCTCAGACGGATGACCATGATTACGAATTCAAAAAGAAGCATGCTGAAAAATTCCTTGAAGAAGGTTCTAAATTAAAAACCTACGTATTTTTTAAAGGACGTTCGATTATCTTTAAGGATCAGGGAGAAATCCTGCTTTTAAAGCTTGCCCAGGAACTGGAGCATGTGGGAAAAGTAGACCAGCTGCCTAAACTTGAAGGAAAAAGAATGATTATGATGATGAGTCCTAAAAAACCGGCAAAATAATTAAGTCATTATTTTACATACAAACCTCAAAGCAATTTGAGGTTTTTTTATTGCTTTTAAAGAAAAAGACCGTTGATCAGGACTACTCTGCTGCCTGAGTCAACGGTCAATCATTTAAAAGATATTTAACCTTCAAAATCACCGCAATCATGCTCTTTGAAAAGCGGTAAAGCTTTTTTAGTAGTGAAATATTTAGAAACTCTTTTGTTTTTTAATTCCAGCTTCTGCCCTTCTATAACCAGCTCGTAGACCGGAGCCTTATCAATTCGGGTTAAAATATATGTTCTTTCAGGTGTTGTAAAGACCGCTTTATTTTCTTCTCCGTCAGAGAACGAGAAATCGTGAATTTCAAAAATGTCCTTTTCATCACAGACATTTGTCCATTTTATTGCCTTTTTTGTAATAGACAAACTTGCCAGGTCACACGAATAACAGTTTCCGGAAAACTCTACGCCATATTTTTCATACACATGAGTGCTCTTGATATTCAAAACATCAATAGGAACCAATGATGAAAAATCAGTTGGAATATCGGATTCTTGTCTATCTTTTTTTACCTGAGCAGGAGGAGAAACCTGTTTTACGTTTGCGTTTTCAGAATCAGCATTGTTCATTTTTTTATCTGTAGCAGGAGAACATGCAGCTAAGATTATGATTGCAATTGACAGGCTGGTTATTATGTTTTTCATCTTTAAAAATAATTTACAATATCTGGTTTATCTTTTTTGTAAAATTCTCCAAAATCCTTTGTTCAACACATCCCTGTTTTCAGCCATTTATCCCTTATTACAAGCCGTTTTGCTAAATGCAGTTCGAACAGAGATGCATTCACTACAAAGAATGTTATCATTTATTAATTGATTTCCCACAGATTTACAAATTACGCAGATTATGATGTTTATTAGATACTGCCGTTTATTTTCCGGATATAAGATTAAAAATTGATATTATGGAAAGATAAAAATCAGGAAACGGCAATTCAAAAACCCCTGAAACCAGCCAGTGTGTATGGATATAAAGTCTAATATCTTTGCAGCAATTATTTAAAGAGATACAATGAAAAAATTAAGTTTGACCATCCTTTTTTGTTTGTTAAGTTTTATGGCTTTTGCACAATCATTAAAAGTCGTTATCAAACAGGATGGAAAAGTTATTGAGCCGGTAAATGATGTTTATGAACTGAAAAAATCTCCTTTCCTTTTTGAAATTACATCAACCAATCTGGAAGGATTCTTAGTAGGAGCCACTACGAATAAGGATATTTATGCAGGAGCTCTTGGCGTTTTAAATACTGAAGTTGAATGGTTTCAGAATACAGGAATGGCAGAGGAATTATATAACAAGGACAAAGAAATGTTCTTGATGGATTCTGCCCCTTCGTATTGGTACTATACAGATGCGAAAGATCACAGGTTTGACAAAAACCCTAAAGGCAATGCCAAGCAATGGACTGCTACACGTACTATTACAAGGTTTTATGATATTATGGTAGATCAGCCCATCAATTTGAAAGATTTTAACGGCAGCGTTTTCATACTGATGTATCAGCCTGTATATAATGACGAGTATGATTTAACAGACAAGAAAAACCTGTTTCAGGCTGCGTTGAAATTCAGAGATTAGTCAATACACACCAAAATTATTTGATTATATAAGAAAAAGGCTGCTTTCATTATGAAAACAGCCTTTTTTGCGATATATATTTTATTCAATAATCAACCCATATTCTATAGCTAATCTGATGGCTGAACTGAGATTGGATGTCTGAAACTTTTCAATAAGATTTTTCCTGTGGCTTTCTACGGTGTGGGGACTTATAAATAATTTCTCCGCCATTTGATTCGTAGTAAGTCCTTTGGCGGCTTCCGCCAGGATTTCCTTCTCTCTGCGGGTCAGTTTCGGAACCTGGTTTAACCCGTCAGCTGATTTTTTCTTCAGAACTGATTGCGTTTGTGAACATAAAAACTGTTCCCCTTCATATACCGCAGTAATGCCTTCCAAAATCTCGGAAACAGATGCATTCTTTTGAATATATCCCAAAGCACCTTCAGCTAAAGTACTGTTGATTACAGGCAGTTCATTGTGAACGCTGAGGATGATAATCCGGAGGTTGCTGTATTTTTTCTTTAGAGGTTTAATAAGTTCAATGCTGTTGGTATCGGCAAGATTGATGTCCAGCAATAAAATATCAACAGCCTGTTTTGCAAGGCCTTCATTCATTTCCGAAACATTTTTGAAGCAATCTACCACGTCTATTGTGCTGCTGTTTCCTAAAATATTCTTCAATCCTTCCAAAAGAAGTGGATGGTCGTCTGTTATGGCTACTTTTATCATGTTTAATGAATAGGGATTTGAATTTCTATACTGGTACCAATATTCAATTCGGAAGTGATATTCATCGTTCCTTTTAAAAACTGGACTCTTAATTCTATATTGTGAAAACCGGCTGTTTTCCTCACGTCCAGAGCTGCGAGGTCAAAGCCTTTACCATTGTCCTCTACGGTAACGTTCAGCTGGTTTTGTTCTTCACTTATCTGAATAATAATTTCCGAAGTCTCGGCATGTTTTATAGCATTGTTTACCAGTTCCTGAATGATCCTGTAAACGATCAGCTGCTTTTCCTGGGACAATGAATTACTGTAATTGATAAATTCGGTATGGATATCCAGTGCATTGTTGGATATGCGGGAAGCAAACTCTTCAATAGCAACCTCCAAACCATATTTCATTAATAAATCAGGCATTAAATTATGTGCAACCCGTCTTAACTCTTCTACTGCACCATCAATCTGTTCAAGGGATTTCGAAATTCCTTCCTGTAAATTTTCGGACTGATGAGGATTTAAATAAGACAGCTGATGTTTGGTCCCGGAAAGCAATCCGCCCAATCCGTCATGGAGATCACGGGCCAGCCTGCCACGCTCCTGTTCCTGCCCCTGAAGCAATGCCGTAAGTGTTGAAATTTTCGAATTTTGTTTTTCTTGCTCCATCGCCAAGGCATGTAATTCATCTCTTCGCTTAATGGACCTGGCACGTTGCTTATAGGCATAAAGCAGTAAGAATATCAGAATAATGAAGAAGATAATAAAAAAGACATAATAGGTATTGATCTTTTCTTTAAAAGCGAGGAGCTTTTTATAACTGTTGATATCATTATTCTTCTGCTGAGTCTCTAACTTTGCCAGGCGAAGCTGTTGTTCTTTTTTCTCGGATTCAAGTTCTGAAAATTTTAGCCGTTCCCTCTGGTTTTCTTCCACCAGCTTTAAGTTGTTGTATACCTGTTCACGCTGTGCCCGGACTATATTAATCAACTTGATTTCCTGCGCTTTTTTATCACTTTCCAGCTGCAGCTTGATGTACTTCTGCTCTTGCCGTTCTTTATCAAACTGAGATTCCAGTCTTTTGGTAATATCCAGTTTTTCCTGATCGTAAACACTTTTGTATTGATCAACATAACTTTTGTAATAAGTCAGGGCTTCTTTGTAGTTCCCCTGTTGTTCACTGATTCTGGATAAAGATTCAAGAATAGCCAGTTCAATCCTCTGATCTCTGACCGGACTTTTTCCGATTTCCATAGAGGCTTTCAGAAAGTAAGACTTCGCCAAATCATAATTTTTATCCTGTATAGCAAGTTCAGCCAGGATTCCGAATGAGGAAGCAATATGAATGGCATCACCGGTTTCCAGACTCACACGATTGGCCAGCTGAGCATACTGCATTGCCTTATTGCTGTCAAAACCGGTATATAAATTGGCTAAATTAATTGCAGCATATGACAGATTGCTCCTGTTGAGCATTCTTTCTTTATTTTTGTTAAATGTTGTAATGGCCTGCAGGTAATACTGTTCCGTTTTATTTCTAAACTCAGTATTGGATGGAAATTGGGTATATTTTTGTTCATATACATAGCCCATCCGCATATAAGCATCGAAAATAAGATTAGGATCATTTTGTTTGGATGCAAGGAGCAAAAATTGTTTGCTGTATTTCTCCTCCAGCTGGTATTCATTGAGGTTGGCATAAATAGCTGACAGCTCTTTAGCTGCATTGCCAAATCTTGCATATAATGTAGAGGTCGTTGGTGAGTTTTCGTAATACTCAATAGCTTTTAAATAGGCAGCGACAGCATCTGTTGTTTTATTATTACGTTCCAGAATCCAGCCTTTTGCGTAATAGTAATAGCCTTTAGTCTCGGTGCTACTCGTTTTTAAACTATATATCCTTGCCATATCGAGGCTTTTCGTAGACTCCGCTGCTTTATTATCCAGCCGGTAATTCATGGCCTGCACAGCGTATAAAATTGTGGCATATTTTCCATCAGGCTGCTTTCTGGCGATGGAAATATTGGTCTCTAAAATCTGATAAGATTTGGATTTAAGATCATGAAAGAATAAGGCACTTGCATATTTGGGAGCAAGATTGAGCTGCTCTGCGGTATTATTTGACGCATGGTTGTATTCCTTTTCTAATTTGCTTAAAATGTCCTGCGCATGTACAAAAAACGGACTGACAAGTAAAGTGAATATAAATAATAGCCTGCGTATCAAATCTTTATCTTTATGAAGTTGTAATGTAGTAAAGACTGTAAATATAAGTAAATACCTGCTAATCGATCTTAGTCTGTTTTCCTGAACCGAAAAGCAAAAGCAACAATTACTTTTACAGCTTCTTTTTCTCCCAATTTACCTGGCTGTTGTTTTTACCCATACTTTTTAGTTGTGTTCGTTCGAAATAAGAATTATTCATTGAATCGGGTATGAAAAAGAAAGCTATAAAAGTTATACATTCATATTTATCTAAGAGAATGGCTATCAGGAATGATTATACGATCATGATTTTTTAACCGTTTTGTCTTTGACAATTTTTTGCGTCAAAGGTAATGATAGGAGCCGTACAAAAATATCCCTGATAACAGTGGTTTTTGTGTATCCTTTTTTACCTCTACTCCCATGAGTTCTTTAAGGCATATAAGTTCCACCTTGTTCAAATAGCATCATATAGCAAAAAGAAACAGCCAGTACGACTCCGGTAAGTCCGGAAATAACAAATAAAAGAAGATAGTACGAAGTCTTTTTATTTTTCTTCTGTAAAGAATTAATAATAAAACCAATAAGTGTACATATTAATCCTGCTCCGAAAAAAATGATTAGCACAGCAAGGAACAATGCTCTTTCAAGGTGTAAATCTGCAGATGAAAGCATAGGTATATTAAATTTATGGGTTAAAATGAAAGTTCCGAAACTTAGTTATTCAATATTAGAGAGAATTACAGGATATGACAATCCCGATTATCAGGTATATTTGATAGTACAGAAGGTTTCAAACCGAAAGGTGCATTGCTCTTATTGATGTACATTAAAATTTCCTTTCATAGATGAGTTTTTTTTCGTAATTTTGCAAACTATTATTCCTGATGTCTTTAGGAAACCATAAACAGATATTGATAACAAAAACAATAAAAAAGCAAAACAATGCCAAAATTAAAAACGAAATCAGGTGCTAAAAAGCGTTTTGCTCTTACCGGTTCTGGTAAGATCAAAAGAAAAAATGCTTACAAAAGCCACATCTTAACTAAGAAAGAAACTAAGCAG